>CASFAA010000103.1 GCA_949292505.1 uncultured Oscillospiraceae bacterium | reverse complement strand
CGAAAAACGCACGGAAAACACACGAAAAAGCGATCGAAACGCACGGGCGTGCGTTTCGATCGCTTTTTTGCTTCCTTTGGATTCGTTTCCCCCGATCAGCCGGGCGAGCGCGCGGACAGGATGCGCAGAAGCTCCTTCTGCGAGCCCGCGCCGCAGACGGCGACAACCTCGTCGCGCGGGAGCATGGCCGTCGAGCCGTTCGGGATGATGAGCGTGTCGCCGCGCACAATCGAGATGATCAGCGTGCCCGCGGGGAGCGAGATCTCGTTGAGCGTGCGGCGGCGCAGCGCGGTGTCGTCCGGCAGGGTGATGGTACAGATGCCGGCGCGGCCCTTGTTCAGCGTGGCGAGCAGGTGCAGCTCGGCGACGTCGACCTCCTGCTCGATGAGGTTGGTGATGACCTCCGTGCTGCTCACGGCGATATCCGCGCCGAAGCGCTTCATCGCGTCGGAATTGCGCGGGTTGTTCACGCGGGCGATGACCTTTTTCGCGTGAAACTGCTTTTTTGCGAGCTGGCAGGCGACGAGATTGTCCTGATCCCGGCCCGTGACGGCGATGAAGCAGTCCGCCTCAAACGCCTCGGCGTCCTCGAGGGAGTCGATCTCCGTCCCGTCGCCGCAGATGATCTCGGCGTCGAGCTCGTTCGCGAGGCGCTGGCAGCGCGTCTTGTCGCGCTCGATGAGGCGGACGTCGTGGTCGTTTTCGAGCATATTTTCTGCGAGATGGGCGCCGAGCTTGCCGCCGCCCATAATCACGATTCTCATACGATTGGCTTCCTTCCTCTCCGCCCGCGCGCGGCGGGCGCGTCACAATCAGTCCACAATATGGGTGAAGACGACCTTGTCGCCCTCGGCGAGGACGATGCGGCGGCCGCCGCAGATCTCCGTCGCCCCGTTGGCGTGAATGACGATGAACGGCTCCTCGTTCTCCCTTTTCGGCAGCTCGTCAAGCGTGCGCCCCCAGTGGCGCGGCTCGACGGGCGCGCTGCGGAAGCCCATGGTCGTCGTCTCGATCGTGAGCTGCTTGTCCTGCACGGGGCGGATCAGCGCGTTGAGCATGGCCTCGCCCGCCCATTTCGTGTGGCAGATGCTCTTGAGCCCGAGGCGCTTGAAGACCTCCTCGCGCGCCGGGTCGCTGATGCGCGCCACAACGTTCTTTACATGGAAAAACTCGCGCGAAATCTGCGAGACGGTGATGTTCAGGTTGTCGTCCGGCGTGGCGGCGGCGACGGCGTCGCAGCTCTCGATCCCGGCCTCCTTGAGAGTGCCCATGTCCATCGGATTTCCCTCGACCGTGATGCCGGTGAAGTCCTTGTCCAGCTGGCGGAAGTTGTCGGCGTTTTCGTCGATGATCGCGACGTCGATCCCCTCCCGGTCCAGCATATCCGCGAGATACCGGCCAAGGCGGCCGCTTCCGACGACCAAAACGCTCTTTGGAACGTCCACTCGAATCCTCCTCTGTTCCGCGAGGCGTACTGCCTCCGGAGAATTTGATTGCATTATAGCACATTCCCTTGCGCAATACAAGGCGGCATCTTTTTTGACTTTTGTTTCCAATTCATTCATACTTCCCATGCGTCCGACTACTATAATAGAAAGAGTATGGCGAATGCCTGCCGTCCTGCGGGCGGCGGAAGGAAGGAATCACGATGAAAAAAAGAAGATGGGTCAGGCGCGCCGCGATTGCGTGCGTGCTCGTGCTCGCGCTCGCGCTCGGCGTCCTGCGCGCCGCGGCGGAGGCAAAGCTCCAGAGCCAGGCGGTGACGGCGGCCGTCACCGTCCTCGAGCCGCAGACGCTCAGGAGCACCGTCACGGCCTCCGGCGTCGTGAAGAGCGCGTCCACGACGAACGTCTACACGCTCGTGAGCGGCTGCGTCGTGCAGGACGTCCACGTTTCCGTCGGGGACACGGTCGAGGCGGGCGGCATTCTCTGCCAGCTCGACAGCTCAACGCTCGAGGACACGCTCGAGAAGCAGCGGCTCTCGCTCTCCGTGTCGCAGAACAGCTCGTCGCAGAGTCTGTCCGCGAGCGAAAAGCAGTATCAGGATGCCGCCGCGAACCTTGCCGCCGGGCTCAACACGTCCGTCAACAGCGCGAGGACGTCGACGGAGAACGCGCTGCGTGCCCTCGAGAAGGCGCAGCAGGATTACGACGACGCCCGCACCGAGGTCGACGACGGCATGAACAGCCAGCTCGTGCAGGCGGAGGAGGCGTTCGACCAGGCGCTCACCCGTCTCTCCCGCGCGGAGGAGACGTACACGAAGGCGAAGGAGCAGGCCGGCGACCGCTACCGAGAGCTGCGCCTCGCCGCGAGCAACGCGAAGAAGGAGCGCGACGCCGCGCAGAAGCTTGTCACCGAGCTGACCGAAAAGCTGACGGAAACGCCGGACGACGCGGAGCTCAAAAGCCAGCTGGAGCTGGCGAAGCTGGAGCTCGAGTCCGCCCAGCAGACATTTGACTTCGCCGAGGAGGACCTCGAGTATTTCGAGGCGGACTCGTCCGTCTCCTACGGCGGGCAGACGCTGCGCGCCATCCGCGAGGCGTACGAGGACGCCGAGACGGCGCGCGATTCGGCGAGAAAATCGCTTGAGCTCGCGCAGGCCGCCGTCGACAGCCAGCTCGCCGCGTATGCGGCGGCGCTCGACGACGCCCAGACGGCGTACGACAACGCGCTCGTGAACCAGCAGGCCGTCGAGACGGGCGTCCGGCAGAGCCTCGAGGACCAGCGGGCGGCGCTGAGCGCGTCGCGCGCCTCGTCCGACACAAGCGTGCAGGAGCTTGAGATCCGGTCGCTCGAGGACCAGATCCTCGACTGCACCGTCACGGCGCCCGTGTCCGGCACGGTGACGGCGGTCAACGTAACGGTCGGCGCCGCCCCGGCGGGCGTGCTGTTCGTGATAGAGGACACGTCGCGGCTCGAGGTGGACGTCGCCGTCAAGGAATACGACGTCGGCGCGGTCGCGGAGGGGATGCAGGCCGTCGTGCGCGCGGACGCGCTTGAGGACGAGGAGTTTTCCGGGAAGCTGACCTTCCTCGCGCCGGCGGCATCCCAGCAGACGGGCGGGACGGTCGAGTACGAGGCGACCGTCGCCGTCAGCGATGCCGGGACGCCGCTGCGCATCGGGATGTCCGCGAAGGCGGACGTCATCGTCGAGGAGAAGGAGGACGTCCTCGCCGTCCCGTACGAATCGCTCGGCGTCAGCGAGGACGGACTTGACGTCGTCTACCTCGCCGAGGAGCAGGAGGACGGCTCCTACCTCGTCCGCGAGGTCCCCGTGACGCTCGGCCTCGAGGGCGAGCTTTCCGTCGAGGCGGAGGGCGAGGGCCTCGAGGCGGGCTGCCTCATCCTCTCGAACGCCGACGAAAGCCTCGTGGGCCTGCGGATTACGCCGGACTTCGGCGGAACCGCGCAGGAGAGCGCCTCCGGCGAGCTGATGGACATGATGCTCGAGGAAGCGCGGGGGGACGCGTCGTGAGCGGGGCGCAGGGCGAGCCTGTCATCGAGATGCGCGGGATCGTCAAGAGCTTCTACGTCGGGACGCCGAACGAGCTCGAGATCCTGCACGGGATCGACCTTACGATCCGGCGCGGCGAGTTCGTGTCGATCGTCGGCGCGTCCGGTTCCGGCAAATCCACGCTGATGAACATCATCGGCGCGCTCGACCATCAGACGGCGGGGGAGTACGTCCTCGACGGCGTCCCGATGACGGAGATGAGCAGCAACCGCCTCTCCGACGTGCGCAGCGCCAAAATCGGCTTTGTTTTCCAGACGTTCAACCTCATTCCGCGCTCGACGGCGCTCGGCAACGTCGAGCTGCCGATGCTGTACGCTGGCGTGCCGCGCGGCGAGCGCCGCCGCCGCGCCCTCGAGCTGCTCGAGCTTGTCGGGATGAGCGACCGCGCGAAGCACCGCCCGAACGAGCTCTCCGGCGGGCAGAAGCAGCGCGTCGCCATTGCCCGCGCGATGGCGAACGACCCCGCCATTCTCCTCGCGGACGAGCCGACGGGCGCGCTCGACTCGGCGACGGGACGGCTCGTTATGGACATTTTCCACCGCCTCCACCGCGAGCAGGGGAAAACGATCGTGCTCATCACGCACAACAACGACCTCGCCGAGGAGACGGAGCGCATTCTGACGCTGCGCGACGGGAACATCGTCAGCGAGCGCGCGGGGAAGGGAGGCGCGCCGGATGACGCTGTTTGAAAACGTGCGGCAGGCGCTCGCCGGCCTCGCCGCGAACAAAATGCGCTCGCTCCTGACGATGCTCGGCATCATCATCGGCATCGGCTCCGTCATCGCCATCATGAGCGTCGGCGACGCGATGACGAACGCGGTGAGCGGCTCGCTCTCCGGCATCGGCGTGAACAAGGTGATCGTGATGGTCTACCCGAAGGACATCAGATCGCAGGCCGTGTACAGCGACGGCGACCTCTTCACCGACGAGATGCTCGAGGCGTACGAGGAGCGCTTCGCGTCGGAGCTCGAGGGCGTGGCGCTGAGCCAGTCCGCCGGCAGCGGAACGGTGACGAAGCGCCACCGCTCCTATCAGGTGAGCGTGACGGGCGTCAACGCGGACTACGCGCTCGCGAGCTCATCGGGCGAGCTCACGATGCTGCAGGGCCGCTTCATCACGGACAGCGACGTCGGACGCGCCGGGAGCGTCATCGTCATCTCGGAAAAGCTCGCCGGCGATCTGTTCCCGAACGAGACGGCTGTCGGGCAGGAGCTGCGCGTCGAGCTGGCGGGCGGCATGGAGACGCTCAGGATTGTGGGCGTGTATGACTCGCCCGAGCAGCAGCAGAGCACGATGATGTTCGGCACCGGCCTCGCGACGGACGCTTACATCCCGCTGACGACGGCGTATGAGCTGACGGATTCCTGGCCGTCGGGCTACACGCAGTTTACCGCGGCGGCAAAGCAGGGCGTCGACTACCGCGATTTCTCCGTGCGCACGCAGGATTTTTTCAACACACGGTACTATAAGAACAATCCGACGATGCAGTGCATGACGCAGTCGATGGACTCGATGCTCGATCAGGTCAGCTCGATGATGAGCACGCTCTCGATCGCGATCGCCGTCATTGCGGGAATTTCGCTGCTCGTCGGCGGCATCGGGGTGATGAACATCATGCTCGTCTCGGTGACGGAGCGCACGCGTGAGATTGGCATCCGCAAGGCGCTCGGCGCGCGGGACAGCGCCATCCGGCTGCAGTTTATCGTGGAGTCGACGATCATCTGCGTCATCGGCGGCGCGCTCGGTATCCTCGTCGGGGCCGGGCTCGGCGCGCTCGGCGGGATGCTGCTCGAGCAGCCCGCCCCGCCGTCGCCCGGGGCGGTGGCGATCGCTGTGCTGTTCTCAATGCTGATCGGGGTGTTCTTCGGGTCCTATCCTGCGAATAAGGCGGCAAGACTTGACCCGATCGAAGCGCTGCGGTATGAATAAGCGCAGTACCGTCTTTGACGGTACTGCGTCTGAAATGTAATTTGCCGGGCGGCGTCCCGGCAAATTAAATTTCAGCGGCTGCCTGTATCGCTGAAGCTCGCTGGAGGCTCGGGCGGCTATGCCGCCGTCATAACCCCCTCCCTCGCAGGAGGGAGGGGCCGCCGGAGGCGGCGGAGGGTGGGGGCGGTAACCTTCTTTCCTGCTCCGTGCTTCTTCTTCTACAAATGACGGGACGCAACCGCCATTTGCAGAAGAAGGGGCTGGGGGGCAAAGAGACTGCTTACCCTCTCAGAACAAAGTGGATGCGGTGGAGCAGATTTGCTGCACGCCGAGTCGACGTATACGTCGACCGCCAAATCTGCGCGTAACAGATTCGAGTCAGCTGGTGAAGCGTTCATTGGCGGGCCGCTGCCCGGCAATGAATGCTTCACGCCGTTGAATTCGCCGTGCGAATTCAACGCAGGCCCCTTTGGTCGTTTCTTTTCCATATTTCTTTTCGATAAAAGAAATATGGGGCCGGCCGCGGCCTGAGCGGCAGAGTTGAAAATGGGAGCAATTCCTTTTAGGGATATATAGCTGCTTTTTTCCTGCGAGACCTAACAGTCTTTTTAAAACCAGTGCTGGAAAGCAAAGATATAGCTTCTTTACGACGC
>CASFAA010000102.1 GCA_949292505.1 uncultured Oscillospiraceae bacterium | reverse complement strand
GGGCGGGGCTCGAGTGCAAGACGACCTCCGCGCTCGACGTCCGGCAGTTTCGGGACGTCGAGTTCCCGGAGCAGTACTATGCGCAGTGCGTCCACTATCTGGCCGTCACCGGGTTTGAGCGCTGGTATCTCGCCGTGCTGGTTTTCGGGCGCGGCTTTTACACCTTCACGCTCGAGCGGGACGAGGCGGAGATCCTCGCTCTCATGGAGGCGGAGCGCTCCTTCTGGGAGCTGGTGCGGCGCGATACGCCGCCCGGGGCGGACGGCACGCAGCCGACAGCCGACGCGCTCGAGACCATCTACCGCGGCGCCGCGGACGCGCAGACGGTGCAGCTTTTCGGGCGGGAGGGTCTTCTGCGGGAGTGGAGCGGCATCCGGGCGCAGATGGACGCGCTGCGGGAGCGAAAGACGGAGATCGAAAATATCCTGAAGCTCGATATGCGGGAGGCGGAGCGGGCGGAATGCACCGGCTACCGCGTCTCCTGGAAGCGGCAGACGCGCAGGAGCTTTCAGACGGAGCGCTTTCGGGCGGAGCACCCCGAGCTTGACCTGACGCCCTACACCAGAGAAACCGAGACGAGAAGCTTCCGCATTGCGGAGGAGAAGGAGGAAACGCAAAAATGAATGCAATTCAGAAAAAAACAACAGAAGCTATGGAAACCCGTTCTAATGGTTCTCTTACCATGCAGCAGTACATCCGGCAGATGCAGGGGGAGATCAAGAAGGCGCTGCCGTCCGTTATGACGCCGGAGCGGTTCAGCCGGATTGTGCTTTCCGCGCTCAGCGCGAACCGCAAGCTGGCCGAGACGACGCCGCAGTCCTTCCTCGGCGCGATGATGACGGCCGCGCAGCTCGGCGTGGAGCCGAACACGCCGCTTGGGCAGGCGTACCTTATCCCGTACTGGAACGGCAAGGCGAAGGTGCTCGAGTGCCAGTTCCAACTCGGCTACAAGGGGCTCATCGACCTCGCCTACCGATCCGGCGAGGTGTCCACCATCATGGCGCAGGTGGTGTATGAGAACGACGAGTTCGAGTACGCATTCGGCCTCGAGCCGAAGCTCGTGCACCGTCCCGCGCAGCGCGACCGCGGCGAGCCGGTGGCCGTCTACGCGATGTTCCGCACGAAGGACGGCGGCTTCGGGTACGAGGTCATGAGCATGGAGGACGTCCGGGCGCACGCGAGGCGGTACAGCAAAGCGTACGATTCCGGCCCGTGGCAGACGAGCTTCGAGGAGATGGCGAAGAAGACCGTCCTCAAGCGCGTGCTCAAGTACGCGCCGCTCAAGTCCGACTTCATGCGCGCCGTCTCGCAGGACGAGACGGTCAAGACGGAGATTTCCGAGGATATGTACGCCGTGCCGCCCGTGGTCATCGAGGTGGAGGCGGAGACGGGCGAGGTGCTCGCGGAGCACGCCGCCGGAGAGGAGGCTGCCCGGTGACGCGGAGACAGCGGGATAATCTCAGAACCCGTGGGATTGCGCTGGCCTGTGCGCTCGTGTGCGCCGCTCTCAGCCTGAGCGCGTGCCTCGGCGCGGAAGGCGCGGAGACCGGGGAGGCGCAGAGCCTCCCGCAGGAAGTCCTTTCCGCTCCGGCGAAGCTGACCATGGAGGAAAGCTCTGCCGAAGCAGAGGAAGCGCTTCCCTTCACGCAGGAGGAGCTCGAGCGCATCGCGCGGACGGTGTGGCTGGAGGCGCGCGGCGTGCCGGGCAAGGCGCGTCAGGCCGCGGTCGTCTGGTGCATCCTCAACCGCCTCGACGACGGCAGCTGGGGCGGCGCCATCGCGGAGGTCGTCGTGCCGGGGCAGTTCGCCTGCAGCGACAGCGCCCCGGTGACGGACGAGCTGCTCTCCCTGACCATCGACGTGTGCCGCCGCTGGCAGCTCGAACGGCAGGGCCGGCGGGACGTGGGGCGGACGCTCCCGCGCGGCTACCTCTTTTTCGAGGGAGACGGCCGCGAAAACCACTTCCGCACGGAGTACGAGCACACCGGCGAGGTGTGGGACTGGAGCCTGCCGGATCCGTACGAGGGAGGCTGACGGCCATGAGTGCGAGGGAGCGGGCGAAGGCCGGGGACGTGTTCTGGTTTGTGACGGAGCACATCTATACCCCGAGAGGCAGCTGCCTTCCGGAGAAGGAGTATTGCGTTTCCAGCGGGACGGTGTCCAAGCTGCATGGGGACGAAATGCAGCTTTCCGCCGCCGGGCCGGACGGGTACGCGAGGGTTGCCTTCTATAAGTTCGCGGACATCGGAAAACGGCTGTTCACGACGCCGCGGGAAGCCGCCCTCTATGCCCTTGCGCTCACAGAAAAGAACGACCGGGTGTGGGCTGACAGGCTGGGAGAAAAGCCCATGCGGCGCACCTGGGAAAAGTATCTGAAGGAGGAAACGTCATGACGGATATTCTGAAAACCTGCGGAACGGACATCACGCCGGAGCAGGCGGAAATGGCGCTCTATGAGAGCGCGGCGGAGCTTTTCGGACGGCGCGAGCTGCTGCTGCGGGCGGCAGAGGGGATGGCGGAGCTCTCCGCCGCCCTGATGAGGCTGGTTCGCGCGGAGGACTCCGGGCGCGGGGACGGCCCGGCGCTTCGTGAGGAGACGGCCCGGGCGCGCGCCGGTGCGTCCCTCCTGCTCAATCAGCTCGACGTCCTGCTCGGCGACAACAGCGAAGCCGAGCT
>CASFAA010000101.1 GCA_949292505.1 uncultured Oscillospiraceae bacterium | reverse complement strand
ATAGATGATAACAGGCAGCGACGCGGTGAGGCCCTGGTTGCCGCTGCCGGAATTGATGACGACCGGAAGCTCGCAGCCGTTCATGCGCCCGTCGGAGCCGGCGGCGGCGTACGCCTTCGCGCGGTTGTGAACGCTGTTGCCGTAGGAGCGCAGCAGAATCTTGCCGATATTCGCGCCCCAGTCGCCGCGCAGGCCCTCCTCAGCGATCGCTGTGTTGTAGTCAATCTGGCGCTGAATCGTCTCCCGCACGTCTTCAAGGCGTACACAGTCGGCAAAATTGACGATCTCCTCCACCGTCAGGAGACTGTGATCCGTCTTACTGGGAGCCGCTTCCTCGCGGTATTCCTTTGAGAGCAGCACTTCCCCGCCGCGCCGGATAAAGATGACGTTTGTATGATTGCCGGCAATCTCCGCCGCAGCGGAATGCTCTCCCGCCGTAAGCGTCACCTGGATATGGAAGACGTAATCCTTCGCGCTGCGCCCGACAGAAAACTCCGCCCTGTGCAGGAACGCGTCAATCGCCGTAATCTGTTCCGGCGTCACAGCCGAAAGAACCTGCAGCTCCTTGTCCGCGTCGCCCGCAACAATACCGGCGGCTGCGGCCGCCGCGATACCGCGCTGTCCTCCCGTATTTGGGACAACAACGCTCTTAACGTTCTTGATGATGTTGGCGCTCGCGAGCACCTCCACCCGCTCGGGCTCCATCCCGAGAGCCTTCTTCGCAAGGGCGGCGCAATACGCCACGGCAATCGGCTCTGTGCAGCCCATCGCCGGGATCAGCTCCTCCCGGAGGATTTCTACATATTCCCGGTAGATCGTATCGTTCAAAATGGTTCCCTCCGCTGAATATCCGCGCTGCGCGGGCCAAAGCCCGTCAGCTCAGACAAAGTAAAGCAAATAGTCAAGCACGCTCGCCATGAGAATGAGCGCAACCGCCGCCGTCCCGAGCACAGGGGTCAGGCCCAGCCTGCGGAAGCGTCGCTTCCATGCGGCCTTGTCGCGTACCTTCTCCCCTTTCTGCGGGCGGATCAGCAGTCCGGCGCAGACGAACAGCGCGAGCGAAGCGACGACAAGAAGACCCCCGCGTGCCACGACAAGCCCAAGCCAGGGCTGCAGGCCGTTCACCAGCGTCCCGACAAGAAACAAAACGGCGAGCAGGGCGCATCCCACGAGAACGCCAATCAGAAAGGCGGCGCCGACATCATGCGCGGCGTCCCTGAGCTTCTCTCTCATCCTTCAACCGCAAAGCAGGCGACATAGTGGCCGCCGCCCATATCCCTGAGGGAAGGCGACTCCTGCCGGCAGCGCTCGGTCGCGTATTTGCACCGGCCCGCAAACTTGCAGCCGGGAGGCGGATCGATCGGGCTGGGCACCTCGCCCTCGAGGCGAATGCGCGCCGTTTCGCGCTGTGCCTCGATCTCGGGATCCGGGATCGGGATGGCGGAGAGCAGCGCCTGCGTATACGGATGCAGCGGATGACTGTAGAGCTCGCCCGAGCTGGTGATCTCGACAAGACTGCCGAGATACATCACGCCGACGCGCTCGGAGATGTGCTTGACCATCGAGAGATCGTGTGCGATGAAAAGGTACGTCAGGCCCATCTCCTGCTGCAGCTTGATCAGCATATTGACGACCTGTGCCTGAATCGAGACGTCCAGCGCGGAGATCGGCTCGTCGAGCACGAGGAATTTCGGCTCCATCGCGAGCGCGCGGGCGATGCCGATGCGCTGGCGCTGACCGCCGGAAAACTCATGGATAAAGCGGTTCGCGTGCTCCTTGTTCAGGCCGACCATATTGAGGAGCTCATAAATGCGCTCTGTGCGCTCAGCCTTGTTTTTCGTCATGTGGTGGACGTCAAGGCCCTCCGCCACGATGTCGCTCACCGTCATGCGAGGATTCAGCGAGGCATAAGGATCCTGAAAGATCATCTGCGCCTCTTTTTTGAAGGCGAAGAGCTCCGCGCCCTTCAGCGCGTGGACGTCCTTGCCGTTGTAAAGCACCGTCCCGTCCGTCTTGTTATACATTCCGAGACAGGTGCGGCCGCACGTCGTCTTGCCACAGCCGGACTCGCCCACCAGTCCGAGAGTCTCGCCCTCGCGGATCTGGAAGGAGACGTCGTCCACGGCCTTGAGCGTGTGGTGATGGCCCAGCTCAAAATACTTTTTCAGATGCTGGACATCCAGAATTACCTTATCCGTCATTTACGCTCCCCCTCCCATGTAAACGGCGCATCCTCGCAGGGGTGCTCCAGGCTGTAAAGCCAGCAGCTCGCCTCGTGTCCCTCCTCAAAGGTAACGACGGGCGGCTCCTCCTGGCAGCAGATCTCCATGCAGTATTTGCAGCGCGTGCAGAACGGGCAGCCGGCGGGAGGATTGAGCAGATCCGGCGGCGTTCCCTCGATGGAGGCCAGCACCTGCTTATTCTTCAGGTCGAGACGCGGGACGGCCTCGAGGAGCGCGTTCGTGTAGGGATGGCGAGGCGTGCGGAAAATCACGCCGCTCTCGCCGCGCTCGACGATCTTGCCGGCGTACATAACGACGATGCGGCGGGCGATGTTGGCCACCACGCCGAGATCGTGTGTAATCAGGATGACGGACGCTCCCTGTTCCTTCTGCCAGTCCTTGATGAGATCCATAATCTGAGCCTGAATCGTCACATCGAGGGCCGTCGTCGGCTCGTCGGCAATCAGGAGCTTCGGGCTGTTCGCAAAGGCGATAGCGATCATGACTCTCTGCCGCATACCGCCGGAAAACTCGTGCGGATACTGCTTGACGCGCCTCTCCGGCTGCGGGATGCCGACCATGCGGAGGAGGTCGACGGCCTTCTCCATCGCTTCCTTCTTGCTCATCTTGCTGTGGTGCAGAAGATTCTCGCAGATCTGCTTGCCCACCGTCATGGTGGGGTTGAGCGCCGCGAGCGCGTCCTGGAAGATGATGGCGGCCTCGCCGCCGCGATACTGCGCGAGGCGTTTCTTATCGAATTTGAGGACGTCCTCCCCGTCAAAGAGGACCTCGCTTCCCTCCTTGATTTCGGCGGGCGGCGTCTGAATCAGACGCATGATGGTTTTCGCGGTGACGGACTTTCCGCAGCCGGACTCGCCGACGACGGCCAGCGTCTCGCCGCGCTGCACGTCGAAGGTCACGCCGCGCACGGACTTGACCTCGCCCGCATAGCCGTGGTAGGAAACGGCCAGATTATTCACCTGAAGCAGCGGTTCACTCATGTGGCACGCCTCCCTTACTGATGCGTTCTGGGATCGAGCGCGTCGCGCAGGGCGTCTCCCAGAAGGTTAAAGGCCAGGACGGCGAGGCAGAGCACCACCGTCGGAAAAATCAGCTCCCAGGGATAGAAGGACAGCTTCGCCTTGCCCTCGGAAATCAGGACGCCGAGGCTGATGACGTCGCTGGAAAGGCCCATGCCGAGGAAGCTCAGGCTGGCTTCCGTGAAGATGTAGCTCGGAATGCTCGAGCACAGGTTCAGAATCAGGATGCTGACCGTATTCGGAAGCAGATGCTTCGTGATGATGCGGACAGGCGACGCGCCGATCATCTGCGCAGCCTGAACGTACTCCGACTCGCGCAGCTGCATCAGCTGGCCGCGCATCTGGCGGGCCGTGCCGCACCAGGAGGTGATGCTCATCGCGACCAGAAGGCCGCCCACGTTTTTGCCGACCACCATCATCACGAGCAGCGTGACGAGCAGCGACGGGAAGGAGATGATGATCTCAAGGATTCGCATCATCACCATGTCGACGGTGCCGCCGAAATACGCCATCGCGCCGCCGTAGGCGCAGCCCACGACGATCTGGATAAAGGAGCAGACGAGCGCGACCAGCAGGGACAGGCGGGCGCCGATCCACACACGGCAGAACAGATCGCGTCCCACCGCGTCGGTGCCGAACCAGTTCACGCTGTCCGGCGGGCTGTTCTTCATGGACGGGTTGATGTCAATGTAGTTCTGGCCGCTGATCATCGGGCCAAACAGAATGAAAAACAGGAGAATCCCCAGCATGGTCATCGCGAGGATGGCCAGAGGGTTCTTGCGAAGACGAATCCACGCGCCCTGCCAGAAGGTAATGGTGGGACGATCGATCTTTTCCGCGTCAAAACGGCTGCGATCCACACGGGCAGACTCGGCAGCGGTCAATATTCTTGTCGGTGTCATGAACTTCCCTCCCTCAGCGTTTGCCGCCCGCGATGCGGATGCGGGGATCGACGATCGTGTACAGAATGTCCGTGATGAAGACCACGGCGATGTAGATGGCGGACAGAATCACCGTCTGCCCCATGACGATGGGAATATCCTGCGCGGCCACAGCCTCCACATAATACAGGCCGAGTCCGGGAATCGAGAACACGCTCTCGATGAAGAAGGAGCCGGTGATGCACATCGCGATGGACATCGGAAGCTGGGTCACAATCGGGATAAAGGAGTTGCGCAGAACGTGATGGCGGATAACCTCCCCATGGCTGAGGCCCTTCGACTCAGCGGTGAGGATGTAATCCTGATTCATCACGTCGAGCATCGACGCCTTGAGCAGTCTCGCGTAAGACGCAATGTAGCCAAAGCAGCCGGCCAGCGTGGGCAGGACGGTGTACTCCCACCCGCCAAACCATATATTCTCCTTCGGCCAGCCTATCACCGGGAACCAGCCTAGATTTCCGGCGAATATCTGCTGCAGCATGAGCGCGAATATCAGGTTTGGCACTGAAATGAGCAAGATGGACAGCCCCACGACGAGATAGTCCCAGATGGTACCCTTCTTCACGGCGGCCAGCACACCGAGCAGGAGGCCGGCCGTCACGCCGAGCAGCATCTGCTGGATGCCGAGGCGCGCGGAGATCGGACCCTTCTGCTGGATGATAGACTGCACCGTCTGCCCTTCATAGATGATCGAGTCGCCGAAGTCTCCCTGCAGGAGGCCTGCCATCGTGTTCACATAGCGCTCGAGGACAGGGCGGTCGAGGCCGTATTTCGCGTAGAGGCGTTCCGCCACCACATCCGGCAGCTTTTCCACTCTGGCGGACAGAGCGTCGCCAGGGGTCGCCGCCAGCAGGAAAAAGGTCGCTGAAGCGATGATGAACAGCGTAAACAGCATGATAAGGAGACGGCGGCCAAAATAAAGCAGCGTTTTCATGAGTTCGTTTCCCCCTCCCGGCCATCATGTCGGAGCCGGATAAAAAACGAGGGAGGGAAGCGTTCTTCCCTCCCCCATCCGGAATACTGTATTCTTGCTTAGTGCTCCAGAATCTGCACGCGGCTCAGCTCCATCTCGGCGCCGAACATCGGCAGGCTCAGGCCGGTCACATAGCTCTGGTAGTACGTCTGCTCAGAGGTGAAGTAGAGCGGAATCACGCCGCCCTTTTCGAGCAAAAGCTTCTCGGCGTCGGAGAAGAGCTGCAGGCGCTCCTCGTCGTCCTGGGAAGCGGAGGCGTCCTCGCACATCGTGTCGTAGTCGGCATTGGAGAAGCCGCCCATGAACTTGGCGTAGCCGTTATCGGTGACAAACAGCTCCATGAACGTCATCGGGTCGTTGAAGTCGCCGTTCCAGCCCATGGTGTAGAAATCGTACTCGTACTGATCTCTGGCTTCCTTCCAGGTGGAAACATCGGGGTAAATCTCCACGTTGACATTGACGCCCAGCTTGCTCTCGAAGGTTTGCTTGTACCACTCGAGGATGTTGTTCGTCAGAACGTCGGGCGAATAGGTGAAGACCGTCAGGGTGACGTCGGACAAATCGCCCGTGAAGCCGGCCTCCTCCATACCCTCCTTGAAGAGGCTCTGGAGATACTCGGTGTCGCTGCACTTATCTGCATATGCGGCGAGAGGCTCCTCGACGGTGGCGCGGAAATCGATGTTGCCGACGGTGATGCCGTACGGAATCAGGCTGTAGGCGGGCGTGTTCAGGCCGTTGTAGAACAGCTCGTTGTACTCCTCGCGGTCAACCGCAAGGGACATGGCCAGACGGCACTTCTCGCTGAGCATCAGGCCGGAGGGGCCGCCCTCGCCGGCGACGTGCTGATCGACGACGAGATAGGTCACGCTCGGGGCGGTGGTGGACACATGGACGAAGGTTCCGTTGTCCACGAGGCTCTGCCACTGGTCAACGTACTCGAGATCGGTCAGCGTCAGGACGTCGAGCTGCTGGGATTCCATCAGCTGGGCCTGCGTCGAAGTCTCGTCGATGACCTGCATATTGATCTGTGTGAGGGTGACGTTGTCGGCGTTCCAGTACGTCTCGTTCTTCTTGAGCGTCATGCTGTTCTCCAGCACGCGGTCGGCAATGTAGAACGGGCCGTTGTACACATGGAGCGTATAGTCGTTCGTCCAGTTGCCTCCGGAGGCCTCAGCCGCGTCGATCAGATCCTTGCGGATCGGGTAGAAGCAGACCATGCCGACCTTTTTAATGAAAGCAGCGTCAGGAACGGACAGCTTGCAGCTGAAGGTGTAGTCATCGATCAGCTCAATGGCGACATCCTCCGCGCTGCCCTCGCCGTTGTAGTACGCCTCTGCGCCCTCGATGCCGGTCGCAAGGAAAGCGTAGGAGAACGCGGACTCGGGGTCGATCAGGCGCATCCAGGAGTCGACGTAGTTCTGCGCAGTGACAGGCTCGCCGTCGGACCACTTGCACTCCTTGCGCAGATAGAAGGTATAGGTCAGGCCGTCGTCGCTGATCTCGTACTTCTCGCAGCCGGCGTTCTCGACCACGTCCGTACCGTTCTCATCGGTAAACGTGCGGAAGAGACCCTCCTGCACGGCCGTGAGCACGAGGAACTCGTTGGCGTTGCGGACGTCGTTGACGTCGATCAGGCTCAGATCGATGAGGCGCAGGTTCAGCACTTGCTCGTCGGCAAGCTTGAGCTCGCCGTCGTTTCCGGCATCGCTGGCGGCAGAAGCGCCGGAATCACCGGAGGAAGACGTGCCGGCGGTAGTTCCGCTGTTGCAGGAGGCCAGGCTCAGAAGAAGAGTTGCCAGAAGCAGCATGGAAAGCAGCTTCCGGGCGAGAGAGCGGTTTGTTTTGTTCATCTCTTTTTGTTCCTTTCCACCGCGCGCTGGATAAAAAACCCGACGCAGCATTTATAATTGGGGACGCCAGTTTACCGGGGATCAAACAGAAGCCCAGAAATACATCGTACTTCTGGGAACGTCAGAAAACCCTGTACACATCATCTGATTTCAGATTATACCATAGTTTTGTCGAATTGTGAAGTAGAAAAGCCGCTTTTCCCTCAATAATTTCCACTTTTCATTTCATACCGCCATTTATTTTTTCAACTTATATCCAAATTGCAACGGAAACTGGGATGCAATCTCTGTATAATGTTATCTGTATTAAGCAAACGTTTTTTTCGAAAAAAAAATCCCGAAAGCATATGCTTTCGGGATTTTTTGGAGCTGCTAGGCAGATTCGAACTGCCGACCTCATCCTTACCAAGGATGTGCTCTGCCTACTGAGCCATAGCAGCATATGGCGACCCGGAACGGGCTCGAACCGTCGACCTCTAGCGTGACAGGCTAGCGTTCTAA
>CASFAA010000100.1 GCA_949292505.1 uncultured Oscillospiraceae bacterium | reverse complement strand
GAAATGGATCATGCCAAGATCGATATAGTCAGTGCCCAGCCGGTTCAGCAGATCCTCGAAGGCCGGCTTCACCTTGTCCATCTCCCGGGTGCGGACATACTGACCGTTCTGCCAGGTGGAGCCGAAGTGTCCCTGGATGATCCACCGCTCCCGCTTCCCGGCGATGGCTGCTCCGATGTTGGAACGCACATTGGGTTCCGACATCCAGCAGTCCAGAATGTTGATCCCCTGCGCCTCGCAGCAGTCGATCACCGCTTTGACTTCTTCCGCATTGTGGCGCTCCAGCCACTCCCCGCCCAGGCCAATCTCGCTGACAGTCAGTCCCGTATTCCCCAGTGCCCGATACCGCATGAAAACTCCTCCTTCTTCGTTATGCCATGGTATCCGGAGCCAGTCCTGCCCCGGAGATGCTTTGTATCCTTATTCTAACAGGATGGCGCGGGTTGTCAAGACGAGGGAAAAGGGGATTGCAGGAAGCCGCCGCAGCGCTCCTCCGACTCGCGAAGCTGATGGGCGGCGTCCGAAGCCCTTCTGCGATCTCGCGCAGACGGCGCGTCATACGACTTTCTGCGGCACAGCCAGCAGGAGCAGTGGATTTTCCCCTTGGACAAGCGGCCCGCGGCTCCGCGCTCCCACCCCTGCACAAGGCTCTCGCCTCCCAGGCGGAAAAGGAGCTTTTCCTTGCGGCGGATGACGCGCCTGCGCTGTTTTCGATAGTAGCTTCGTTCTCTGTTCAATTTGCCTCACTCCCTGACAGTTTGGGCAGCCTGCAAGAGTCGTCAAGGAAATGGGCTCTCTTACAGGCAGCCTGTCTGCCGAAGGATAGGAATGCTGCGCATCCTTTTCTCCCCCTTCGTTTTTGATTTGTTGTCGTTTGTGCCGGACGAGAAGATATGGTGCAGTGAGACGGCATTGCCCGCCGTCACCGGCTCAGCAGCCAGCAAATACCGGCAGCGGTGCGCTCGGCCGCCTGCGTGAAGTGATTGCCCAGATTCAGCTGAAAGACGGTATCGATTCCCTTCGACAGCAGGAACGCGTGAATCTCCTCCGTGTTCCGCCTGACGCTTCGCAGAACCGGGTTTCGCGTCCGGCTCTCCTTATCGCCGAGGGAAAAATAGACGCAGTCCGGCGTCCGCTCCGGCTCGTGGGAAAAGACGTACTCCTTCATGCCGGGAAACCAGAGGGAGCCGGACACGCTCGCGGCGCGGGAAAATGCGCTCGTCCCGACCACGGCGTACAGGGCAAAGAGGCCGGCCAGCGAATAGCCGGCAATTCCGCGCCACCGGGGCGCGATACCGCACGCGCGCTCAGCTGCGGGGAGCAGCTCCCCGGTCAGCTGGCGCAAATAAGCGTCCGCACCGCCGGAGCAGGGGTCTCCCTTCGGAAACGCGGGCGGACTCTCCCACGGCGTCATGTCGCGGTTCCAGTCCAGCCCGCTGACGGCTGCGAGCGTAAACGGCGGGCAGCCCATGGCCTGCACCATCTCGTACACCGTTTTCCCCTCGCCGGGGAAGGTGTTGAGACAGACGACGGGCGCCTGCGGGTCTGCGCCGGGGAAAACGTCTATGGTTTTGCCTTCGAGCGCGATGGTGTGCATCCTCTGATCCCCTGCTTTCTGCCGGGACGGCGGCGTTCGCTTTTCCTCCATTCTACCGCATCGAGCGGAAATGTGCAAGCTGCGGAAGCTGCCGGTCTGGCTCAGCCGAAGAAGGGTTGCGGAAACGAAAGATTTGCGGTATCATCATCGTATCACAGCCGAAAAGGCGGACGAGGAGGAAAGAATTATGAGCCTGCTTTCTGCCGCCAGCGGTCAATCCCGCTGGCGCGGGTACCAATGCTGCAAGGAGAATAAAGTGATGCGCACGGAGCCGCTCGGCGAGGGACGTTTTCACGCGCTTGTTTCCGGAAGCGCGGAGGAGCCGTATGACGTCACCATCGATTTGGAGCATCCCCGCAGTTCCGTCTGTACCTGTCCTCATGCAGCGGGTAAGCGCATTGTCTGCAAGCACATGGTCGCGGCGTACTTCGCAATATTCCCGGAGGAAGCGGAGAAATTCTATAAAGAGCTTCTACGGGAGGAGGAGGAATGGGAGGAGTATCAGGAGGAGAGGAACGCCAAGCTGGTGCAGGTTGTGCGGCATCTCAAGCGGAAGGATGCACAGGACATCCTGCTCGACCTCCTCGAGACCGGCCCCGACTGGCTCAGGGAGCAGTTTATTCGGGAGTATGTGGAATAGGGAAACGAATTTATCCTCCCTGCCGGCACTGCGGCGGCTTTCTCCCTCCCCCAAAACCTTCGCAAATATTTGAAACACGACAGGCTGCCGCCCTGTTTCTGTGGTATAATAGCCGCAGAAAATCACAGCGCGGGCACCTCAGCGCCCGAAAGCACACAGCCCGGCGACCGGAGGGAGCGTGCGCGAAGTGCTCGCCGCAGGCGCGCTGGCTGTGGGAAACGGGAAAGGACGGTGCGTTTTGTGAAAACAGAGCGGCTCATCGGGATTCTGTCCATTCTGCTGCAGCGGGAGAGGGTCACGACCCCCGAGCTGGCGGAACAGTTCGAGGTTTCGCGCCGGACCATCCAGCGGGACATTGAATCTCTGTGCCGGGCAGGCATCCCGATTTTCACCGCCCAGGGCAAGGGCGGAGGCGTCTCCATCATGGAGGGGTACCGCGTAGATCGCACCGTGCTCACCGGCCCGGAGATGCAGGCCATCCTGGCCGGGCTGCGGAGCCTCGAC
>CASFAA010000099.1 GCA_949292505.1 uncultured Oscillospiraceae bacterium | reverse complement strand
AAGGCTCGTGAGCACGAGGCTCAGCACCGTATGCGCCACAGCGATGACGATGGTGTTCCAGTACGCGCCGAGGATGTTTTCCTCGACAAACAGCATCGTATAGCCGTCCGTCATGAGCTCCTTCGGATAGAACGTGACCTGTCCGGTCGTGATCATCCGGTTGCTCGAAAGCGAAATGGCGATGACGTTCAAAAACGGATACAGGAAAATGATGGACATCCCCAGCATGAAGATGATGAGAAACACATCAAAAGCGCGGCTTCCGATCTGAATCTTGTTTTTGGGCTGCGCGGTTTTCATCGGATTTCCTCCCTTTCAAAAAGTGGTGCGGGCAGCGCCGCGCATCGTTACCACAGGCTGTTCTCGGGGTTGAGCTTGCGGGTGATCATATTTGTCCCAAAGACGAGAATGAAGCTGATGATCGAGACAAACAGGTTTACCGCGGTCGAGTACGAGAACTTTCCTTCCACGATGCCCTTCTGGTAGACGAAGGTTCCGATGATTTCCAGCTCGCTGCGGTTCGTGTCGTTCTGCATGAGCAGCACCTTGGTGTAATCCGCGTTGAGCACGTTGCCGACGTTGAGAATCAGGAGCACGGCCGTCGTCGGGAGGATAGCGGGGAGAATGATGTTGCATATCTTCTGCCAGCGGTTCGCGCCGTCGATGTTGGCCACGTCGTAGAGCGAGGTGTCGACGTTCGCGAGGGCGGAGAGGTACATGATGGAGCTCCAGCCCACGGTCTGCCACAGCGCCGAGCCGATGTACATCGGCAGGAAATATGTCGAGCCGTTGTTCATGTCGACGCGGTCCATGCCGAAGAAGGCGCGCACGTCGTTGAACAGGCCGGAGGTCGAGCCGAAGCCGTTTAACATCGAGCAGATAACCACGATGGAGATGAAGTGCGGGATGTAGGAAATGGTCTGCACGACGCGTTTATAAAGCTTTCCCTTCAGCTCGTTGAGCAGAACGGCGAAGATGATCGGCGCAGGGAAGGTAAACACGAGCGTCAGCACGCCGAGCCGCAGCGTGTTCCAGATGATCTGCACACTGTTGACGTTCTTGAAGAACGTGATGAAATTCTTCAGCACCGGGTCGAGCCATTCGCTCCCCCAGACGCCGCGCGCGGACTTGTAGTCCTTGAACGCGATGAGTACGCCGTACATCGGGACGTACTTGAAGACGATGATCATCGCCACCGGAATGAGCGCCATCAAAAGCAGCGCCTTCTGCTCTATCAGGCGGCGCCCGAAGCTCTTGTGATTCAGCGCGAGCGTGCCGGATGATACGGCGCTCTTCGCCTTTTTCGCCATAATGCCTGCCTCCTTCAATCTGTCGGATGGGGGGCGGCCCTTTCCGTACCGGCCGCCTCCCGGAACACTTTCTATTATATTGGGTAAAATAGACGATTCAAATGGAAGAAAATTGAGAGTTTTATGGAAGTTTTGTATGTCAAAAAAGTTTTACCCCTCGATCTGAGAATCTTCCATATTCCATTGGAGAATTTTTCATACCAGCGGCCCTCCGCACAATGTAAAGTGTACATAGCGGACAAAAAAACCTGTTTTGTGCATATTCCAGGCGCTTTCAAAAGGGGGGCTTCCATGCGTAAGCGGAGAAAACCCATTCTTCTTCCTCTCTCCCGGCAATTCAAGGCCATTATGTTCATTCTGGCCGTCTGCTCGGCGGCCATTGCGGCATACAGCTGCTACGACTACGCGAATCTGCAGATAGCAGCCATCGACGAGAGCCTGCGTTCCTATGCCTCGCGGCTCGCGCGCTCGGCGTCGGAATCGTACGAGAGCTTTGAGAACATCTGCTACTCGGCGGCATATTCCTCCGCCGTGCAGACCTACCTGCGCACGCCGTCCGGCTCGCAGGATTACGAGGCGTATCAGGAGGTCGAAACGCAGCTCAACGCAGCGGCGCTCCTGAGCGCGAACATCGTGGACGCGGCCGTCTACGGCGAAACGGGAAAGTTTGCCTCGCTGTTCGGCTCGGCGGAAAACTACCGCCCGTTCGCCGAGAGCCTGCCGCAGACGCAGCTGTCATTTCGCTCGGCGGGCGTCGCCGTCGTCAACGGCGTGCAGTGCCACATCCTCGCGATGCCGGTCTACTCGCTGCGCGCCGGGGAAAGCCGGTATCTCGGGATGTTCTTCCTTGCCGTCGACGCGGGGAGTATGCTCAGCAACCGCCTCGAGGGCGAGTTCACCGTCTACGAGCCGCAGATTGTCCTGCTCGGCAGCGACGGCAGCCTCATTTACGGCGAGGCCCGGCTGTACGGCGAGCTCGCCGCGCGCGATTCGGCCTCCGAGATGTTTTATCTGAACGACAGCGAAAACCCCGGCGTTCTCTACGCCGTGACATCGTACGCCATCCCCGCGGTCGAGAGCACGCTCTTTGTGTTCGTCAACCAGACGGAAATCACGCGGCAGGTCATGCTCGTCTCGGCGCGCTTCCTGCTCGGCATGGCGGCGATGATTCTCTTTCTCCTTCTGCTGCTCTCGCTTTTATACCGGCCTCTCATCCGCTCGCTGCGCGAGCTCACGGAATTCATGCATCTTGTCTCCCAGGGAGACAGAACCGTGCTCAAGCAGGGGGTGGAGATCCGGCAGGGGCTCATCGGGTCGACGGAGATCCGCGACGTCTGCGCGACGCTCAACGAGATGCTGCGCAAAACCGAGGAGCTCAATCACAAGATTTTTGACAGCTACACGCGGATGTACGAGCTCGAGGCAAACAACCGCAAGACGGAGATCGCCTTTCTGCGAAGCCAGATCAACCCGCATTTCCTTTATAATACGCTCACCATGATCTGCGGCCTGGCCGCCGAAGGGATGGACGACAGAATCATCTCCGTCACCGGCGCGCTCTCGCAGATTTTCCGCTACTCCATCAAGGGCAGCGACGTCGTCACCCTGCGCGAGGAGATGGAGATCGTCCAAAGCTACCTGATGATCCAGAAGGAGCGCTTCGGCGACCGGTTCACGGTGCGCTACGAGCTGCAGGACGACACGCTCGACTGCCTCATCCCGAAAATGATCATTCAGCCGCTCGTCGAGAACGCGATTGTCCACGGGCTTGAAAAGAGCCTCGACCCGGGCGAGCTGCTCATCGGCGCGGGGCGGGATCCCGTGCACGGCTACCTTGCCATCTGGATTTTTGACACCGGCGTCGGGATGCCGAAGGACAAGCTTGAGCAGATCCGCAGGGCGCTCACGCAGTCCACGCAGGACAAGACCGGCGACGCGCAGGCCGACCTCGACAGCCTCGACCACGATCACCACGACAGCATCGGCATTCTGAACGTCAACAGCCGGATCGTGCTCTACTACGGCCCGTCCTACACGCTGCTCGTCGACTCGGACGAAGGCGTCGGGACAAACATCCAGATCCGCGTGCCCTACCGACCGAAGAGCAAAACCCGGGAACCCCAAAAGGAGGAATCGCCATAATGTACCGCGCCATCGTCATCGACGACGAGAAGTGGGTGGTCAAGAGTCTCATCGCGACCATCAAGGATCAGGAGTATTTCGAAATCACCGGCGAGTTTTACGACGGCGTCTCCGGCCTCGACTACATCCGCCGCCAGCAGCCGGAGCTCGCGTTTGTCGACGTGCGCCTGCCGGGGATGGGCGGGCTTGAGATCCTGCAGACGGCCCACGCCGAAGGGCTGCGCACGCTGTTCATCATGATCAGCGGCCACGCGGAATTCGCCTACGCCCAGAAGGCCATGTTTCACGACGCCATCGGCTACTGCCTAAAGCCGTTCTCGCGCAGCGAGCTGCTCGACTCGATGCAGAAGGCGTACGCTCTTCTCGAGGGCTCCGCCGCGAGAGCCGCCGAGCCGCCGCCCGCTCCGTCCGCGCCGGAGGCGGAGGCCGCGCCCGAGCCGCAGGAGGAATCCTTCCATCCGAAGCACCTGACGAGCTCGCACAAAAGCGTGCAGATGATGCTCGACTACACCGAGGAGCATTACCGCGAGGACATCTCCATTCAGGATCTCGCCGAGCAGTGCTCCATCAACGCGAACTACGCCTCCCAGCTGTTCAAGCAGGAGATGGGCGTCACGTTTGTCAGCTTTCTGACGGGGCTGCGCATCAACCATGCGGCGTGGCTCCTGACGCACACCGACGAGATCGTCTTTCACATAGCGTCCCAGGTCGGCTACAGCGATTACTTTTACTTTGCGAAGGTGTTTAAAAAGGTGATGGGCTGCACCCCGACCGCCTACCGCAAGGATCCGTCCGCGGCGGCGAACGCCGCGAAGGGCTGATCCTCTGGAAAGGAGCCTTTATGCGACACATTGCCCGATACGCCCTGCTTTTCCTCGCGGCGCTCATTCCCGTCCTCGCGCCCGGCTGCGGCGCGCCCGAGGAGAGCGCCGCGCGTTTTCCCGGTTCCCCGACGCTCGCGGAGAAGGATTTCTCCCAACACCTCGATATCAGCGTCGGCTACTGGGAAATCGACGAGATGATCAAGGCGCCCGAGGCAGACGCCGTGCAGGCGTACCTCGAGGAGCTCTTTAACGTAACCTTTCACCCGGTATCCGTCACCTGGTCGAACTACAAGGAGCGCTACCAGATCCTGATGGCGACGGACGCGCTGCCGGACGTCTTCGCCACGGTGACGATCTCCTCCTCGGACAACAACGATTCCGCGACCTTCTCCGACATGATCGAGCGCGGCGTTATCCGCCCGCTGCCGGACGATCTCTCCTCCTACCCGCTTTTGAAGGAAGTCATTGAGAGCGTGCCGGAAATCCGGTATGCGGACGGGAAATATTACGCGATCCCGCGCCTGTCGTTCCTCGACCCGATCCTCGGCGCGACGGACGCCGCCATGCTGGTGCGCCGCGACTGGATGGACGCCCTCGGTCTGGACGACCCGCAGAGCTTCGAGGAATTTGCCGAAATGACGGCGGCCTTTGCCCACCGCGACCCGGACGGAAACGGCGTCGACGACACGGCGGGCTACAACGTCAACAGCATCTACGCCCTCGGGAAATGGGTGATTCTCGGCATCGCGCCGGACTGCAACATCTACTCCTGGGTCGAGCGGGACGGGCGGTACGTCCCCTCGTGGACGACGGAGGAGTTCGAGGACGTCGTCGCGGCGTACCGCACGCTGTACCAGTCGGGCGGCCTCGATCCGAATTTCTACTCGAAAGCGCCGTCGACGGTGCTTGAGGACTTCGCGTCCGACCGCCTCGGAGCGCTCGAGTACAAGACCTCCCCGGCGAGCCTCGCGGAGCTCGAGGAGAAATGGAACGCCCTCAACGACAAGCCGTTTGAGGAGTGCGTGGACGTGCTGCCCATCTTTCCCGCGCCGGATGGCGCGCGGTACTCCAACTACAGCATGGTGTTCTGGTCGGAGTCGTTTCTCTCGTCCTCCGTCTCGGACGAGAAGGCCGACCGCATCCTGAGCCTCTTTGAATATCTCCTCTCCGACGAGGGGCAGATGCTCTGCCATTTCGGGATCGAGGGGGAGGACTACGAGCTGCTCGAGGACGGCTCGACCGAATGTCTCCTCGACGTCGGCGAGGGAAGCCTCAACGCGTACCTCAACAAAAAGTACCCGTCCACGCTGCTGTTCTCGTCGCTCGCCGCGTGGAGCGGCGCGTGGGACAGCGGCTGGGGCGATTTTGAGGAGACGGAGCTCAACTTCCTGCGCTACGGCGAGGGCAGCGTCCGCCTCGGCCGCAAATCGGCTCTCTGGTACCGCAACAACACGACGCAGCTCACCCGCCCCGTCGACTTCCTGCTCTATCCGAAGGAGGCCACCGATCAGTTCAGCACTTACGAGGCGCTCGACGCCTTCATCAACTGCATCATCGGCTCCGGGAACCCCGTCGTCATGTGGAACGCCGCCCTCGACAAGATGTACGAGAACGGGCTGGACGAGTATATCGACCGGCAGAATGAGGCGTATCGGGAGAAAAGCTAAGGATTGCAAAAAGTGAAGCTATTCACACCGGAAAGCTTGCTTTCTGGTGCGAATAGCTTCACTTTTTTTCGCCTTTGGCTTGTCTTATTCGATGCGCAGCACAAACGCGCTCTCACACGGCTTTTCCTCCGGGCGCTTGACCTTCAGCGCCGTCTCCGTGCGCTCAAATTCCAGCTCCCCTCCGCCGACCATCGTCACCCTCCGGATCTCCCGCTCCAGCGGGCCGCCGAGCCGCAGCGTGCGGATCACAAACTCCTCCTCCGGCCAGCCCATCGCGATGGCGTACACGGTATCGCCCTTCGCCGTGAACCGGAAGTCCTGGCTCGTCAGAAGGCCGCTGTGCACGTCGGACGCGCCGCCCTCCGCCGTCTGCTTCTCGATCTTATCTATCGTATAGTTGTCGTCCTCCACCGTCGTCGGGCCTTCCGCCGCGATGGCGAACGGACGCGTGCCGTAGATCGCTTCGCCGTTGAGCGCCAGCCAGTCGCCGATCTCGTACAGGATGCGCACCGCGTCCGGGTGGAACGAGCCGTCCGCGTACGGGCCGACGTTCAAAAGCAGGTTGCCGTTCTTCGACACGATGTCGCACAGCTGGTGGAGGATCCGCTCGGAGGACTTATATTTCGGGTTCTGCACCATGCACCAGGTGATGTTGTCCTCGAGGCGGTCGTCCGACTGCCACGCGAACGGCTTCGGGCGCGAGAAGCGGCCGCACTCAATGTCCAGCACGCCGGCCTGGGACGGGAAGTCCTCCTGCTTGAAGGTGATGATGCCGTCCTTTTTCGCCTTTCTGCCGTAGTAGTACGCCGCGATGTCGTACCGGTATTCCTCGGCAATGATGCAGGTGCGGCTGTCGAAATACAGCGCGTCCGGGTCGTATTTGTCGACGACCTCCCACACCTTGTCGCGCCAAACGCGGCAGAACGCCTCGTCCGGATAGCGGTACGGCAGATAGCGGTTCGTCTCGAGCGGCAGGGCGGGGCCGTAGAACACCTCGTTCTTCGGGTCGTACACGTCCGCTTCGTTGTCGGTTGACATAAACCATCCCCACAGCCACTGGTGGTGGAAGGTCGCGATCGTGCGGATGCCCTCGGCGCGGAACGCCTCAAAGCACTCGCCGACAATGTCGCGCTTCGGGCCGTAGTTCACGCTGTTGACGGGGTTAATCTTGCTGTCCCACATGGAGAAGTTGTCGGCGTGCTCGGTGACGGGCCCGGCATACTTCGCGCCGGAGCGCTTCACGAGCGCCGCCCACTCCTTCGGATCGAACTTCGCGCCCGTCATGCCGGGGTAGAAATCCTTATAGCCGAAATCGTGCAGCTTGCCGTACGTCTCGACGTGGTGGCGGTTCTGCTCGAGGCCGGTGCAGTACATATTGCGCGAATACCACTCGTTCTGGTACGCGGGGACGCTGTACGGTCCCCAGTGGAAAAAGAGGCCGAATTTCGCGTCGCGGAACCACTACGGCGCTTACTGGCGCACGGCGTCCCAGTTGATTGTTCTCATGTCGTCAAATCCTCCTTGGCGGATGTGTCAGAGCTCTCCGAGGCTTACGCGCCAGAAGGAGAGCGGCGGCAGATAGGTGACTTCGTCGACGGGCGGCAGGCGCACGGGATCGGCCTGCCACTCGAAGGAGAGCCGCGCCGCGCCCTTCGGCGCGCGCGCGAGCTCGAGGTACATCTCATTTTTGTCCTGCCGGTTGGCGCGGACCTTCCGGATTTCGATCGCCCCGTCCGCGTCCTCGAGCGTGAAGCCGCTGTCACAGCCGAGGTCGGAATACAGCAGGAAGCAGTTTTTGACGTGATCAAACGTCAGGCGGAGCCAGCAGCCCGTCAGGCCGAGGGCTTCGCGCGCGTCCTCCGGCACGAGGGACGCGCCCGCGAGCGCCGGAGCCTCGTACGGCTCCCCGCCGAACAGCGCGGCGCTGACCTGCCGCGCGAGCTTGAGGCCGAGGGCGACGTTCGCCTGAGCGCTGTTGTGGATGCCGTCCGAGAGGGAGAGGTTCGTCGTCGAAATCACGGTCACGCCCGGAATCTCGAGCGCCGCGCGGCGCTGCGCGTCGCGCACCATGCCCCACGCCTCGTCGTGCAGGCCGTTGACCTGCCGGTTGAGCTGCATGGTAAAGAACGGAATCTCGTAGCCGAGCTCCCGGCGCACGGCCTCGACCATCTCGCGGAAATGCTCGAAATAGAGGCTCGCGGGCTCGGGCTCGGTGTCGGAGCAGCCCTGGTACCAGAGCACGCCGGCGTAAGTGCCGCCCTCCTCGCGCAGGCGCTCGATCATGCCGCCGTACAGATCGCCCTCGCCGGGCTTCCAGCGGCTCATCGGCGAGCCGCCGAGAGAGGTCTGGACGAGGCCGACGGGCATTCCCGTCAGCTCATAGAGGCTCCTGCCGAAGGAGAGGTACGGAGACGGGCCGGACACGCCCATTTCCTCGTTGGGCGGGGAGCCCGCGCCGGTGCTCTCGTTCATCGGGTGGCAGGCGAGATCCCAGCGGCGGCGGTTGCGGTACAGGTGAACGGCGAGATGCGGCGGATCGGTGCAGTAGTCGCGGCTGTAGCCCGCGGAATTGGACTGCCCCGCGATGACAAAGACGTTTCCCACGCCGAGGTGGAGCACGCAGTCGCCGCGGTAGAGCCACGTCAGGTTGGGCAGGGTGCTCTTCGTCTCGAGGCTCGTCTCGACGCGGTACAGTCCGCCCGCCGGGATGGTGAGCGTCGTTTTGAACGTGCCGGTGAAGTTTTCGCCCGCGTGGATCTCCTGCGCCGGGGTCCACGGGATCACGGCCATGTTGTCGGACTCGCGCATGACGCGCGCCACGGGCGTCGCGCTCTCGACGCCGACCTCGATCGCCGCCGGGTGTACGCGGTAGCTGCCCTCGAGGGTGATTTCGGCGAAACCGTCCTTCTGCTGGAGAATCTGCCAGTCAGAAGGGGAAGAGGTCAAAGTTATGCCATGCATTTGTTACGCTTCCTTTCCCAGACTGTAAAAACGGGAGGCTATTGCCCTTCAGCATAGCCTGCCTGGCTGAAGGGCAATAGTAGTTTTCCGCCAGCCTTTTTCAAAAGGCTTATGGGGGTGAAGGGGGACGCGGCATGCCGGTGGCACGCGAATTAACGCCGGTCTCCGCTCCCGCTCCGGTCGGTGCCCTATTGTGTGCCACTGGCACACGGCACCCGAGCCGGCAGGCGAGACCAAACCGCCCTTCAAAGGTTTGCAAAGCCCGACCGGCGGCGCACGCAAGTTCTTTCCCGCACCCCGTTCCTCCTCGCACCCAGCCGCTTTCAGCACCCAGCTGCTGAATTTTAATTTGCCGGTTTTTCAAACCGTCAAATTGAAATTCAGACGCCGCCCACAGGGCGGCTCGTGCGCGGCAGCACGCCAAGGATGGCGCGCGCCTCCGCGGGCGTGGCGGGCTCCAGCTCCATCGCGCGCAGCAGCTGCGCGAGCCGCTCGACGACCTGCCAGTTCCACTCGGCCTCGACGCCCTGCGACAGATAGCGGCTGTCCTCAAAGCCGATGCGCACGACGGAGGCGCCCATTGCGGCGGCCGCGGCGAGGAATTCCCAGTTGTCGCGCCCGTAGTGCGTGACGCCCCACATGGCGTCCGGCGGGACGGCGGCGCGGAAGGCCGTGAGGCAGTCCATATTCGGCTGCATCCCGCCCTTGTGGCCGAACACCAGATTGTAGAGCACGGGCTTGCGGTACGGCGCCTGCTCCTCGGTCATGCGCACGGCATAGATCATGCCGATGTCGAAGACCTCGATCTCGGGGATGATCCCGCGCTCGTAGACGGCCCTCGCGCAGCAGCGGATGTCCTCGAACGAATTGATGTAGACGGCCTCGCCGAGGTTCGTGGTGCCGCCGTTGAGCGAGGCGGACTCGACGCGCCAGTAATCGAGCGGGCGGCAGCGCTCCTCGATCGTCATCTCGGAGACGCCGCCGGTGGACGCCTGGACGACGAGATCCGTCCGCGCGGCGATGCGCTCGAAGGTGTCGGAAAACTCGGTGATGTCTGGCGTGAGCGAGCCGTCGGGCAGGCGGCAGTGCAGGTGGCACATGGAAGCGCCCGCCCCGGCGCTGCGCGCGACGTCCTCGACGAGGCGCTCCTTGTCAACCGGAAGCCCGGCCTGCACCGGCGCGAGCGAAATGATAACCTTTCTCATACCGCAAAACTCCTTTCGCTTGTCAGGCAAGCTCCCGGACGACGGCGAGCAGCGTGTCCGCCGTGCCGACGTTGCCGGGGAAAATGACATAGGACAGGCCGGGGAACAGGCTTTCCTCCCCGAGCGTCCACACCGGAACGCCCGGCTGCGCCTGTCCGGCGGCGATCGCTTTCTTCACGCGCAGCGCGCGCGTGCCGACGTCGCTCGACGTGATGCCGCCCTTTGCGACGATGAAGCGCGGACGGCGCGTGAGGCCGCCGGCGACGTCCGTGAGCGCGGCGGAAATGCGCACGGAAAGCTGCAGCTTTTCCTCGGGGGTCATGCTCTCCGGGGCCAGCAGCGTGCGTGTCGTGTAGACGACGGCGCTCCTGCCCGTGTCCATGACGGCCTCCGCTTCCCGGATGAGACGCGCCGTCTCGGCCTTCGCGCCCTCCGGCGTGCGGCACTCGGCGACGCGGAACTCGAGGAATGCAAGCGTCAGCTCAGATTGCCGCAGACGCTCGAGCTGCTCCGTCGTCTTTTTGACGTGCGAGCCGACAATCACAATGCCGCCGCGCGACAGATCGCCGCCCGCGAGCAGCTCCTCCCGCGTCAGCAGCGGCCGGTCGGTCACGCAGCCGAGCGCCTTCGGCACGGCGGCGGCGGTGCGCAGCAGAAAGCGCTTCCCGCGCCGCATGGCGCGCAGCAGGCACAGGCAGAACGCGAGAACGTCCTCGTCGCAGACGGCGTCCACAAGGATGGGACGGAAGCTGTCCACGGCGCAGAGCAGATCGGTGATCTCGTCGAATTTCCCGGCGCGCAGGAGGGAGAGCGTCACCGCGAGGCAGTCTTCTTTACGGTAGCGGCCGCCGCTCTTCTCCTCGACGTACTCGCCGAGGTGGGACGCGCGGTAGCCGAACGTCTTGTCGCGGGCAAACTCCGTCTCCCCGGCGGGGACGAGCGCGTCCCCCTCGCGGACGTAGTGGACGCTGCCGATGGTGAACCGCCCGCCCTCGCGGAAGAACGGGCAGAGAATCTGGCCGTGGACGGCCTCGCCCGTCTCCTCCTCGAGCGTTTCGCGCAGCACGTCAAGCTCGAGCGGGTAATGGCCGCGCAGCGTCGAGTCGCCGCGCGAGAGAATCAGAAAATCGCGGCCCGCGGCCTTTGACGCGGCGACGGCGCGGCGCGCGATGAGGCGGTGCTCCCGCGCCGTCTCCTCCGCCGTGAAGGAGCGCGAGTTCGTCAAAAGGAAGGCCATGCGCCCCTCCTCCGCGAGGGCGGCGCGGATGGTGTCCTCCTCCCAGTCGGTGTAGACGGGGACGTCGTGCACCGTCTGGATGCCGGTGGGATCGTCGTCGAGGACGAGGAGCTTTTTCGTAAACCGCTTCGCCTCCTCCTCGAACAGGGCGCGGATGCGCGCGCCGTCCGGGGCGGGGAAGCTGTCGAGAACAGAGACGGGGAGGGCGTCAAAGCTTGTCATGCGCTCATCCTCCTCTCAGCGGCGCGGCACGACGGGGAACCAGATCCGCATCTCATCGAGGCCGCGGTTGTCCCACGCAAAGTAGGGGATGAGGCGTACCTCCTCCTCGTCGAAGCCCAGGTCGGCGTACGTCCGGTACAGCGCGCCGGACGGCTCCCCGGCGGGATGGCGGCGGCGCAGGAAGCGCCCGCGCAGCGACACGACCTCGCGTCCCGCGACGGCGAACGGCTCGCGGGCAAAGGAAACGTCCGAGGGGATGGAGAGGTCGTCGAGCGTGCCGCCCGGCGCGTCCATGCCCTCCATGCAGTACACGAGCGGCCCGTATTCGACGGCGACCTGCCCCGCGTCCTCCTCGACAAGCGGGTGGGCGCACGTCAGCCGCGCCTCCATGTTCAGGTCGAGCGTCACAACGGCGTCCGGCGAGAGAACGGAGACGGGGACGTACGCGCTTCCGGCGGGCAGGGCAATCCTCTCCGCCGCGCCGTTTCTCTCCACAAGGACGCTGCCGCCCGAGGACCAGGCCGGGACGCGCAGATAGAGCATAAACGGCTGGAAGACGCCCTCGCCCGGCTCGAAGCGGAAGACAATTTTCCCGTCGTACGGGTAGCCCGTCTCCTGGATGCAGGCAAAGCTTCCCGGACGGCCCGGCAGCGTCACGCGGGCGCGGTTCGCGCCGTAGAGGACGGTGTACAGGCCCGTCTCGTCGACGCCGTACGCGTATTCGCTCATCTGGGTGATGAAGCGCGCGAGGTTCGGCGGGCAGCAATAGCTCAGGATGTACTCGGCGCGCTCCTGGCCCCAGACCAGCTCATACGGCAGCTTCTTCGCGCGGCGCAGCATATTCTCATAGAAGAAGCGCTTGCCGTCAAGGCTGACGGCGGCGAGGTTGACGTTGAGCGCCATGCGCTCGAGGATGTCGGCGTACCCGGCCTTGCCCTCGAGGCAGAGCATCCGCCACGCCCAGTACACGCCGCCGATGGAGGCGCACGTCTCGTTGTACGCCGTGACGTTCGGCAGCTGGTACTCGTAGCCGTACGCCTGATGGACGAGCTGATGGTGGAAGAAGTTTCCGTACGGCGACGCGCCGTTGTACAGCGCTCCGCAGCCGCCCGTAAGATAGAGCTTCTGCGTCACGAGGCTGTCCCACACCTGATGCAGGACGGAGACGAGGCCGGGGTCGTCCTCCTCAAGGCACAGGTCGGCGACGCCCGCGTACAGATAATTCGCGCGCACGGCGTGGCCGATGATCGCGGTGTGCTCGCGCAGCGGGAGCCGATCCTGATTGTCGTCGAGCCCCTCCTTCACGCTGTCGCGCAGCTCGACGGCCTCGCGCAGCAGCGAGAGGTAGCGGCCGTTGCCCGTCGTACGGTACAGCTCGGCGAGGCCCATATAGTGCGAGGGGCAGACCGCCGTCTGCACGTCGCCCGTCTCCCGGGCGCGGCGGTACAGCCGCCCGAGGTAATCGGCGGCGCGCTCGGCGACGCACAGGAGGCTGTCGCGCCCCGTCAGGCGCTTGTAGAGGCAGGCCGCCGTGAACAGGTGGCCGAAATTGTAGACCTCAAAGTCGTTGATATCGCCCATGCGGGACGCCTTGCCGCTGCGCTCGCCGATGATCTGCTTCGTGGAGAGGTAGCCGTCCGGCTGCTGGGCTTTGGCGATGAGGGCGGCGTACTCCTCGAGCCTGTCGAGCAGCGCCTGGTTGCCCGTGCGGACGGCGGCGCACGCCGCCGACTCCATCCACTTGTAGAAATCGCCGTCGCCGAAGACGGTGCCGTCGAACTCGCCCTCGGCCTCGCCGGCGGCGATTCTGAAATTCTCGAGCACATGGCTGATGCCGGCGCTCTCAAACATCCGCTGCAGATGCGGGACGGTCGAATTCGCGCACGTCTCGAAGCGCTCGGCGAACAGGCCGCCCGTCCACGCGACGTCGGCGAACGGCAGGCTCTGCCACTTGGCGTTGGGGGATTTTTTCGTATCGGTCAGCATCTGGTTTTCTCCTTTACAGCAGTCCCTTGCGGGCAAGGGCCTTTTTCAGCTCGACGGCGCCGAAACGCGGGCTCGAGAGCGTGGGGATGCCGGTGTTTTCCGTGAGATACTCCTCGACGTACGCCATGGAGCCCTGCGCGAGCAGAATCACATCGGCCCTGCCCTTCATCTCGAGCGCTTTCTCGAGCAGCAGGGCGCGGAACCTGTCCTGATCGAGGCCGAACGCGCCGTCGATCAGGCCGTCGACGAGCGTGACGTGCCGACCCAGCTCGCGCGCCACGCGCAGGACGGTATTCTTCGTCGGGGCGAGCGTCGTGGGAAGCGTGGCGAGGACGGCGATGCGGCTGCCCATGCGGACGGCCTCGCGGCACATTTCCTCGTCGATGCGCACGATCGGCACGCCGAGATAATCGGCGGCGTCCTGCGCCGCGTCGGCGACCTCGCCGACGGACGAGCAGATGTTGAGGATGGCGTCCGCGCCCTGTCCGATGGCGTCCATGTACATCCCGATGAGCTTCGCGCCCGCCGCGGCCGTCACATACCCGGCGTCGCGGACCGCCTGCAGGATTCCGGGGTCCTGCAGGCTGAGGAGCTCGGCCTCCTCCCCGATGTTCTTTCTGACCTCACGCTCGACGAGCTCGATGAGCTCCGGCGTGGTGCTGGTGTAGACAAGCGCTGCCTTCATGCTGACACTCTCCCTTTTTTTGAAAATATGCTTTTTCCTTCAGGCAAAGCAGGCTTTACCTGAAGGAAAAAGCAATTCGTCTCTTTTATTATAAGAGCCAAAAGGGCCAAAAAACATATGCTAAATACAGACCTGTATGGAGATTTTACAGATGATGGCGGGGTGTTCCGACAAAGATAAATGCGCCAGCTTGGCGGGAAT
>CASFAA010000098.1 GCA_949292505.1 uncultured Oscillospiraceae bacterium | reverse complement strand
CGCGGCAGGAGGGCAGTGTCCCTCCCTCCGTCGCCTGCGGCGACACCGCCCTCGTTCTGAGGGAGGTTAAGAGGACGGCGAATCGTAAGCAGAATTCTTCTGATTTTTCTGCGCGGCAAGAGGGCAGCAACCCTCATCAGTCATGCACCCGCTCCGCGGGCACATGCCAGCTTTTTCATTCAAGCACAGCTTGCTATGTTTGAATGAAAAAGCAAGCTTCCGTCCCTCGTGGAGGAAGCCAAGGGGAAGCTGCCGAGACGGCGTTTTCACGCCGCGCCAACCGTGAGCTGTCGGAAGCATCCCCCCGGCGCTGCGCGCCACCCCCCTTCCACCAAAGGGGGTTTAAAGCACGGCGCTCCAGTGAGCGGAGCGCTCTGAATTTTCTGCGCGGCAGGAGGGCAGCTCCCCTCCCTCGACAAGAGGAAGTGTTGAAAGATCACCAAATTATCCGGCGCTTTCGCCGACGAGCCATTCCATGGAGACGCCGAGAGCCTTTGAAAGGACAAGGAGCTCCGCGTCGCAGACGTGGCGCTGATTTTTCTCAATGCGGGAAATGATGAGCTTCGTCATGCCCTCATACCCCATAAACTGGATTTTCTGCGCCCGCCCCTCCTGCGTGAGCGGAGGCGTGTGCAGCGCCCTGTCCAGCCGCACGCGATCGCCGCACAAATTTCCTTCTATCAGAAACATCGTCTTGCCCATTGTTTGCCCTCCTATCAAAATCCCCGCCCCCCAGCCGCAGCCGGGGAGCGGGGAAAAACAAATTATTCCAATCAGCGAAGGCAATGTCAGAGCAGCTCGATGCCGGCTTTACGGCAGGCGGCGGCGGTCGCGTCGTCCCAGACGGAGACCTGCACCTCGCCGATGTGCGCCTTATGCAGCAGGAGCATACACAGGCGGGACTGGCCGATGCCGCCGCCGATGGTCAGCGGAAGCTCGCCCGCGAGGAGCATTTTGTGGAAGGTGAGGCTGCGGCGCGCGTCGCAGCCGGCCTCGGTGAGCTGGCGATCCATGGCCGCCGGGTCAACGCGGATGCCCATCGAGGAGAGCTCGATCGACCGCCCGAGCACGTCGTCCCAGAACAGCAGGTCGCCGTTGAGCGTCCAGTCGTCGTAGTCCGGCGCGCGGCCGTCGTGGCGGACGCCGGAGCGCAGGCGGCCGCCGATCTGCATCAGGAAGGCCGTTTTGCACTCGGCGAGGAGGGCGTCCTCGCGCTGCTTCGGCGTCAGCTCCGGCCAGCGATCCTCGAGCTCCTGCGTCGTCACGAAGGTGATGTCGCGGGAGAGGCCGCCGGGCAGCTGCGGGAAATAGTACTGCAGTTCCTCGAGCGTGTTGCAGATAACGCCCACAATCTTGCGGACGGTGTCCTTGAGATAGTCAAAATTGCGCTGTTCGGGGAGAATGACCTTCTCCCAGTCCCACTGGTCGACGTAGATCGAGTGCAGGTTGTCGAGCTCCTCGTCGCGGCGGATGGCGTTCATGTCGGTGAGCAGGCCGTTGCCGGGGTGGAAGTCGTAGCGGTAGAGCGCCATGCGCTTCCACTTCGCGAGCGAGTGGACGACCTGCGCGCCCTCGCCGCCGACAGCCGGCACGTCAAACGCGACGGGCCGCTCGACGCCGTTGAGGTCGTCGTTCAGGCCGCTCGACGGCTCGACGAACAGCGGCGCCGTCACGCGCTTGAGATGCAGCGCGAGGCACAGCTTCTGCTGGAACAGATTCTTGATAAGGCCGATCGCCTTCTGCGTATCATAGAGGCCGAGGCACGAGCGGTACCCCTGCGGAATCCAAACCTGGTTCATGAAAATCACTCCCGCCTCCCCGGAGCGCCCGGGGGAAAATCATTGAAAACAGCAATTTGCAGGATTTGTCGTGCTAAATTGCAAAATCGTCTGTACTATTGTACCCCATCGGCGCGGGCGCTGTCAAGAAAAACCGCGCCGCGCCGCAAAAAAACAGCTTCCCGGCGCGGGCGTGCGCGGGAAGCCGTTTGGCGCGGCGGGAGACGCTCAATTCTCCCAGCCGCGATTCTGCGCCATCTCCAGATACTGCTGCCACGTAAGGAGCACCTGGCGCGGCTTGCTGCCCTCGTGCGGGCCGACGACGCCCATCTGCTCCATCTCGTCGACGAGCCGTCCGGCTCTCGCGTAGCCGAGGCGCAGGCGGCGCTGCAGCAGGGACGTTGACGCCTGCCCCGCCTCGACGACGCAGCGCACAGCCTCGGGGATCATCGGGTCGGTCTCCGGCTCGGCGGAGGCTTCCGGCTGCTCCTGCGCGCCGCCGCGCTCAATCTCCTCCATGACAGCCTCGTCGTACTCGGCGGAGGCGGCCTTGCGGATGAATTCGACGACGGCCTCGATCTCGCGGTCGTCGATGAAGCAGCCCTGCACGCGCACGGGCTTGCGCATCCCGATGGGCGAGAACAGCATATCGCCGCGGCCGAGCAGCTTCTCCGCGCCGCCCATGTCGAGGATGGTGCGCGAGTCGACCTGCGAGGAGACGGCGAACGCGATGCGGCTCGGGATGTTCGCCTTGATGATGCCGGTGATGACGTCGACGGACGGCCTCTGCGTCGCGATGACGAGGTGCATCCCGGCGGCGCGGGCCATCTGGGCGAGGCGGCAGATCGAATCCTCCACCTCGTTCGGCGCGGCCATCATGAGGTCGGCAAGCTCGTCGATCACGATGACGATGCGCGGCATATGCTCCATGCGCATCCCCTGCTCGTCGATGTAGCCGCGCTCCTCGGCGAGACGGTTGTAGGACGTGAGGTCGCGCACGTTGTTCGCGGCGAACTGCTGGTAGCGGCGGAGCATCTCCGTCACGGCCCAGCCGAGCGCGCCCGCCGCCTTGCGCGGGTCGGTGACGACCGGTACGATGAGGTGCGGGATGCCGTTGTAGATGCCGAGCTCGACGACCTTCGGGTCGATCATCAGGAAGCGCACCTCCTGCGGCGTGCTCTTGTAGAGGAGGCTCACGAGCAGCGAGTTAATGCATACCGACTTGCCGGAGCCGGTCGAACCCGCGATGAGCAGATGCGGCATCTTCGCAAGATCCGCGAGCACCAGCTCGCCCGCGATGTCGCGGCCGAGCACCGTCGTGAGCGGGCTCTCGGCGCGGCGGAACGCGGCGGACTCGATCAGCTCGCGCATTCGGACGGTGCTGACCTTGCGGTTCGGCACCTCGATGCCGACGGCGGCCTTGCCCGGGATCGGCGCTTCGATGCGCACGCCCGTCGCGGCGAGGTTCATCGCGACGTCGTCGGCGAGGTTTGTGATTTTGCTGATCTTCACGCCCGCGGCGGGCTGCAGCTCATACCGCGTGACGGCCGGGCCGCGGCACGCCTCGAGCATCGTGGCACGCACGCCGAAGCTCTGCAGCGTCTCAATGAGCTTTTCGCCGTTCGCGTTGAGCTCCTCCTCGACGGACTCCGTGTCCGGCTCGGGGCTGTACTCGAGCAGCGACGTCGGCAGGCTCGGCAGGACGGCGCTCGCCGCCTTCGGGGCGGGGCGTCCCGCCTGCGCGGCGGTCTCCTCGGGGGCCGGCTCGGTCTCCTCCCACGGCGGGCGGTCCTGCGCTTCCTCCTCCGCACCGCTGTCCTCCTCATCGTCCTCCTCGTCCGGCTCCGAAGCGGAAAGCGGCGCGGGCTCGTCCTGCGGCTCCTCGGGCTCCTCTGGCTCCCCGGGCTCAAAGTGCTCGACGTCCCAATTCGTGAAGAAGGGGTCGTCGTCCCAATCCTCGGAGGAGTCGACATAGACGTACCGCCCCGGCCCCGACGGCGGCAGCAGCGGCGGCTGCTCCGGGGACTCCGGCTGCTCCGCCGCGGACGGCTCCGTCTCGGACGGCTCCGGCTCTCCGGCGCGCGCGGCCTCCGCCTGAGAGAGCAGGGCGGCGAGCGCCTCGGCCTGG
>CASFAA010000097.1 GCA_949292505.1 uncultured Oscillospiraceae bacterium | reverse complement strand
GGCGGAGCCATCGGGACGCCCGGCTTGAGCGCGCCCGTCGGGTCGAGAAGCTTCGCGCCCTCCTCCGTGAGGAAGCCTGCGTCGTCGCCCGCCGTCAGCACCTCCGGCAGAAGCTCCACGAGCGGCTTTTTGAGCGTGCCCGGCGCGACGATCGCATCGAACTTTGCGAGCATATCGGCGTCATAGGAGCCGGTCTCGCTGTCGATCGGGAACATACCGGACGCCTCGCCGACGCCCAGCACCTTGCGGCCCGTCAGCTTCCAGTGCAGGTAGCCCGCGAGCGTCGTGAGGAAATCAATCTTCGCCGTGTGCGCCTCGCCGTTCAGAATCGCCTGATACAGATGCGCGACGCTCCAGCGCTGCGGAATGTTGAAGTTGAAGAGCTCCGAGAGCGCCGCGGCGGACTGCTCCGTCGTCGTGTTGCGCCAGGTGCGGAAGCCCGCGAGCTGGTTGCCCTCCGCGTCGAACGGCAGATAGCCGTGCATCATCGCGGAGAAGCCGAGCGCGCCGATCGTTTCCACCGTCTCGCCGTACTTTTCCTTGACCTCGGCCGCCATCTTCGCGTACGCGTCCTGAACGCCCGCCCACGCGTCGTCGAGGTGGTACGTCCAGTGCCCGTCCTCAAACCTGTTTTCCCAGTCGTGCGCGCCGCTTGCCAGCACGGCGTGATCGGGGCCGATCAGCACCGCCTTGATGCGCGTGGAGCCCAGCTCGATGCCGAGCGCCGTCTTGTTCCATTGTACCATGAGAAAATCACCGCCTTGTCAGATTTTTGCGGCACAGGGCCGCGGGGTTATCGTGACGCGCGCCGGTCTTGCAGGAAGGCCGGGCGCGGCGTATAATGAGGGAAAGAAAAACGAAAGGGGGACGCGCATGAGAGCCGTCTTTGAGAGAACGGAGCTGCAGGTGCTGCTGCGCGATTTCTACGAGCTGACCGGCATCCGCGCCGTCGTGTTCGACGCGTGGGGGGAGGACATCCTCTCCTACCCGGAGGAGCGGCCCGCGTTCTGCGCCCTTGTGCGGTCGACGCCCGGCGGCAGAGAGGCCTGCCTCGCCTGCGACCGCAACGCCTGCCGCGCCGCGCGCCGCGAGAAGCGCGCCGTCGTCTATCCGTGCCACGCCGGCCTCATCGAGGTCATCACCCCCATCGAGGCGGACGGCGCGACCGTCGGCTATCTGCTTTTGAGCCACATCGTCCAGGGGGCGGACGAGGAAGCCGAATGGGAGCAGGTGCGGAATTGCTGCGCGCCCTACGGCGTCGACGAAGCCGCCCTGCGCGAGGCGTATACTGGACTGACGCGCACGCCCTACCGCGTTCTGCGCTCCGCCGCCGACCTGCTCGCCCTCGCGGCGAGAGCCATGTATCAGGCCCGCCTCGCGCGCCTCGCGCCCGGCAGTATGCAGGAAAAGCTCAACCGCTTCCTGCGCGACCACCTCCACGAGGAGCTGACCGGCGAGCGCATCTGCCGCGAGCTGCACGTCAGCCGCACGTCGCTCTACCATCTCTCGAAGGAGCTGTACGGCTGCGGCGTCTCGGACTACATTTCGCGGCTGAGAATCCAGACCGCCGCGTCCCTTCTGACCTCGACCGACCTGACGAACGCCGAGATCTGCCGCCGCGTCGGCATCAAGGACTACAACTACTTTTTCCGCGTCTTCCGCAAGCAGACGGGCATGACGCCGCGCGCCTACCGCCGCCGCTTCTCCCCCGCGGGGGAGGACTTCTCCCCGGAGAGTCTGTCCGCTCCCGGCGCGCCGCTCCCTGAGCTGCCGCCGTTCCCGCGCGAACCCTCACAAGATTAAGTATAGCTTTTTTTGCGCGGAAAGATAGTGCGTCCTGTTCCGAAAACTGGACTCATGTTCTTTTTCCTGCTGATTTTCATATGTGCAACCGGGACAAATTCTCTTTTCCCTTTCTCCATCCGCTTGTGCACAATAGGCTTGCGCGGAGGGGAGGGAAAGCGCAGGGGCGCCCCCTCATCCCGAGGGAGCGCCCTTGCGTCATTTATTCTATCCCTTTGCGGAGCCTCCGCGTCCGTTCCCAGCACCGTACCCGTTCCCGGTTCCGTTCCCGGTTCCGTTCCCGGCACCGTTCCCGGATCCGTACCCGTTCCCCGCGCCTCCGCCGGACGGCGTTTCCGCTTCCATATCCGAGCCGCCGTCCTCCCCGCTTCCCTCCGTGAGGGAAAGGAGCCGCTCCCGGAGCGCGCGCATCGTCATCGACGCGGCCTCCTCCGCGGTGAAGGACGGGTCGAGCGCCAGAATCTCCTCGTAGACGCCGTACTTGGCAAGCGGCAGCCCGGCCTCCGCGGCCAGCGCGGCCTCCTCGCCGCCGACGGCGCAGCACGCGACGCCGCTTCGCCCCGCCGTGCACGACTCCACCCCGGCGAGCAGCGAGGCGGCCTCGTCCTCGTCGTCGGTCACCACGCCGATCGAGACCGTCTCACCCTGCGCGAGGCAGTCGGCGACGCGGCTGTTCGCGAGCAGGCGGTCGATCGCCTCCTCGTACGGCAGGAGCCAGACGTTCTCCTCCTGCGCGAGCGCTTCGCCGTCCTCGTTGAGGCCGGACGAGGAGACGACGCGGCCGAGCCGGTTCACGCCGAGCTCCACGGCGGGATTGATCTCCACCCGGATCGCCGCGACCGGCACAAACGCCGCCTGATAGCCTGCGAAGCCGAGGATCAGGACGAGCAGGCACGCGAAGACCGGCGCGAGCCTGCGCACAGAGGGCGCGCGGCGCGCCTCGCGCTTCGCAATCTCGCGCGCGAGATACGCCTTCGTGCCGGATTTCAGCGCGTCCCCGGCCCTGACGCCTTCAAACGCGTCCCGAATTCTCTCATCCATCGCCTTCGCCTCCCAGCAGCTCCCGCAGACGCTCCCGCGCGCGCGTCAGGAGCGTGTACACCGTGTTGACGTTCTTTCCGAGGAGCTTCGCAATCTCCGGCGCGCGGTAGCCCTCGTAATAGTGCAGGTACACCGCGTCGCGGTATTTCTCCGGCAGCGAGAGCACGGCGGCGAGCACCTCGCGCCGCTCCTCGCCCGTGTCCGCCGGAAGACGCTCGAGCTCCTCCTCGGGAGCGCGCCGCGCGCGGAACAGGCTGCGCAGCACGTCGCGGCACGCGTTGAGCGTCACGCGGAGGATCCATGCCTTCTCGTGCTCCTCGCTCTCGAACGTCCCCCGGTACAGGACGTATTGGAGGAAAACCGTCTGAAACACATCCTCCGTGTCCGCCTCGTTTTTCAGGTGCACGAGGCACAGCCGCCGCACCATGTCGGCGTACCGCTCCACCGCCCTGTTGGCCTCCTGCTCGCTGCGCATCGCTCCGCCCCGTTTCCTCCTCCGTTTAGTTGACGCTCACCGTCCGCATCCGGCGGCCCATCCCGCAGAATATGCCGCGGTTGTCGCAGACGCCGTCATTGTTTTCATCCACCCAGTACCGTCCGCCGTTCGCGCCGCCCTGCCCGGGGACGCGGCCGCACAGATCGCAGACGCCGTCGCCGTTTTCATCGAGCCAGCCGCACGAACCGGGCGCGCGCCCGCACACGTCGCAGACGCCGTCGCCGTTCCCGTCGACCCGGCAGCACGCGTGCGCCCCCTGCGTCAG
>CASFAA010000096.1 GCA_949292505.1 uncultured Oscillospiraceae bacterium | reverse complement strand
GGCCGCGCTGAGCTCGAGGTGCGGATAGGCGGTGTACGTCAGGCGGCGGTTCATCGCGTCCGGCGCGCCGAGCACCGCCGCGCGCAGCTGCTCCGCCGAGAGGATCGCCGCGAGGGAGCTCGCGAGGTTCGAGGTGCGCACAATCGCGTCCTCGCCGTCGATGCGGCGCACCTGCGGGCCGCTGCACGAGGTGCGCACGGCGGAGGCTTCGAGCCACGATTCGTCGACGAGACAGCGCAGACAGAACTCCTCGCCGTCGAGCATGACGCTCTGGGCCATCTCGTCGTGCGTGCCGTCCATGATGACGATGGGGCGGCGCTCGCGGGGAATCTGCAGCCAGAGCTCGTTGAAGAGCATCTTCGCCGCGAAATTGTCGAGGCACAGGACGGCGAAGTCGTACGCCGCGACGGCCTCGGGGCCGATGAGGCAGAGATCCGCGTCGATGCCGTTCGTCGCGCCGCCCTCGTCGAGCAGCGGCAGGAGCCGGTCGGAGACGCACTGCGCCTTGTTCCTGCCCACATCCTCCGGCGTGCGGACCAGCGCGCTGTGCTTCGCGGCGTTCTCAAGCGTGAAGGTGTCAAAGTCGAGAATGTCGACCCGCCCGAAGCCCATCTTGACGGCGTATTCCGCCTCGTGGGAGCCCACCGCTCCGCCGCCGAGAATCAGTACGCTTTTCTCGCGGAACAGAGAGCGGTAGACGGAGAGCTTGAGGGGATTGTAAAGATGATCCATGAGAAGCTCCTTTGCAGAATTTCAGCGGACAAACGGGAAAGCGCCTGTCCGCCGAAGAGATGAATGCTTACATGATGGTGCCGTTGCTTTTGAAGCGGTGGCCGCGGGAGCAGACGTAGCAGCCTGCTTTGCTGTCCCAGAAAATGGTCTGCGCCTTGCCGGGCTCGTTCCTCTGCTTGTCGAAGGGGCAGCAGGGAAACTGATCGGGCCTCACGCCGCGCGGCCCCGGCGCTCCCGCCGCGAGCCGCGTTGTTCCGCCGGCTGCTGCCGGCGCCGCGGGACGGCGGGGAGGGAGGGTGGCGGGACTGCTGCCGGCGTACGGCGGGCGCAGCGTGACGGGGCGCGGCGTATATGCTGTAACGCCGCGTGTCCTGGGGGGAAGCGACGTCTGCTTCGCGCGTTTGGAGCGCGTCAGTCTGGTAATTCCCCAGACGGCGGCAGCGACAAGCACTGTCAGAACAACCCATTCCATACGCCGCTCTCCTTACTTATGCGACGCGCGCGTTGTCGCTCACGGCGAGAATGTCGTTCTCCATCAGGCCGAGACCGGAGACGGTTTCGTTTTTGTCGCTCGTGGTCGCGCCGGTGCGCTTGTTCTCGAAGAGAACCTTGCTGTCGTTCGGGTTGATGCCGATGTCGGCGGCGTATTCCGCGAGAAGCTGGCCGAGCGTGTTGTTGCCGTAGACGGCGACCTTCGGGAAGGTGACGCCGGTGGCTTTGTTGAGCAGGTCAATCTCGTAGGAGGCCTCCGCCTTGACGATATCGGTGGAAACAGAATTGTTGGTCATAGCTTTTTTCTCCTTCTTTTTTTCGGTACGTCCCTGCCTTCCCGAAGCGGTACCCGCGCCCCGGAGGTTTTTTGTTGTATTTAGCATAGCAGAAATAGAAAACCGGGTTTTTTAACGGTGTGTTTCTGCGC
>CASFAA010000095.1 GCA_949292505.1 uncultured Oscillospiraceae bacterium | reverse complement strand
ACAAGGAAGGAGACCGATTTCATGTACCAGTCCTGGGAGGAATTAGAGAAAAACTGCCTGTGCTGCGAGAAGTGCCAGCTCCGGGAGGGACGCACGCAGGTGGTGTTCGGCGTCGGGAACCGCCATGCCAAGGTGCTGTTTATCGGAGAAGGCCCCGGCGAGCAGGAGGATCTGCAGGGCAAGCCCTTTGTCGGGCGAAGCGGGCAGTATCTCGACAAGCAGCTCGCCGCCGTCGGGCTTTCCCGCGACAAGGACGTCTATATCGCGAACATCGTCAAATGCCGCCCGCCGCAGAACCGCGACCCGCTCCCGGAGGAGCAGGACGCGTGCATCAGCTGGCTGCGCGCGCAGACGGCCTTCATCCGGCCGAAAATCATCGTCTGTCTCGGCCGAATCGCCGCAATGAAAATCATCCGGCCTGATTTCAAAATCACGAAGGAGCACGGCGTCTTTTTCGAGAAGGGCGGCATCCTCATGATGGCGACCCTCCACCCCGCCGCGCTGCTGCGCAATCCCGCGTCGAAGCCCGGCGCGTTCGAGGATTATCTGCGGCTGCGGGAAAAGATGGAGGAGCTGGGCCTTGTCGCGCCGGAGACCTTCCCCGACGCGCCGTGTCCGTGAAGCAACAAAAACGAGCGCTTTCCCTGCCTGCGCGGCAGCGGAAAGCGCTCGTTTGCTTTGCTTATTTCTTCGCCCGGTACGGCGACTCGAAGACGCCGATAAATTTCTTTGCCAGCACGTCGTACTCGTAATTCTCGAGGATGAAGCGGTGGCCGCGCTCGCCCATCGCGGCGAGCTCCACCTTCGGAGAGGCGGCAAGCTGTTCCGCAGCTTTGGCAATCGCCGCGCTGTCCTCCGGCGGGATGGAGACGCCGCAGCCGGCTTCGGCGACCATGTCGTTGCCAGCATCGATCGCGAAGATGACAGGCTTTCCGGCCATCATATAGTCCATGAGTTTGTTCGGGCTCACGCCGAAGCGGAACAGCGGCTGACGCTGCAGGCCGACGTAAAGGGCGTCGAACTGGCTGAGCAGCTCAGGCACCTCATCGCGCTTGACGGCGGGGAGAAATTCGACGTTCTCCTCCACATGAAGCTCCTGCACCTTCTTCATCAGGCGGTCGCGCTCCGGCCCCTGGCCGACGGCGATCAGCTTGATCTTCCTGCCGCGCAGCAGCTCGCCGGCCTCGACGAAGCTGTCGAGCGCGTTGGCGATGCCGTGCGCACCGGTGTAACCGATGAGGAACCAGCCGTCTGCCTTGTACGCGCCGAGCTTGTCGTGGTAGACAGGCGGCTCATGGAACGGCGCGTCCCAGTCCGCCTTGACGATGCCGTTCGGGATACAGACGAACTTCTCCGGGGCCATCCCGTGCTCGATGAAGTGCTCCTTCGAGCACGGCAGCAGCGAGACGATATAGTCGCTCAATTTGCAGCAGTCGTTCTCCGCCTTCTGCATGACCTGGATATACGGATGCTTCGGGCTCATGCCGCCGAGCTCGATCGGGCTGAGCGGCCAGAGGTCATGCACCTCGTAGATGAGCATCGCGCCGTACTTTTTCGCGATTTTGTGCGCGGGGTAAATATCGAGCGGGTACGTCGAGGAGGCTATTACGACGTCCGGCTTCTCCTCCCCGGCCAGCTGCCCGATGTGGGCGTAAAGGCCGTTGAGAAAGCTGAGCATATTGCGGATTCTGCCGACGCCGTTGCCCTCGTAGGAATTGCCGTGGATCCAGAAATACCGGATGCCGTCGACGTCCTCCTCGAGCACCTTTTTCCCCTCCATCGAGGGGTTCTTCGTGCGCAGGTGCGAAAACGAGCTCGCCGCAATGGTGACGCGGTGTCCCATCTCGACCCAGCGCTTCGCCATGAAGTACGGGCGGAACTCCATGCCGTGCTTTGCGCCGCCCGCATAGTGATTGATCAAAAGAATGTTCATATTCGGTTCCCTCTCCCGTTGTTCTCAGCGCGGAGCCGTCACGCGTTCGCGCAGAGGAGCTTCGCGATCTTCTCCGAGGCGCGGCCGTCGCCGAAGGGCTTGCTGTCGCGGGCGGCAGCGTCTGGCACGGTATGCAGCGCCTTTTCGAGAATGTCCTCCGTCGTCAGGGAGGCGAGGATGTTCCAGTTCCCGTGCAGCGTCTCGACCCATTCCGTCTCCGTGCGGAGCGTCACGCAGGGAACCTCCATGAAGTAGGCCTCCTTCTGCAGGCCGCCGGAATCTGTAAGCACCTGGGAGGCCCCGCTGGTGAGCAGGAGCATCTCGAGATAGCCCACGGGATCGATGAGCTGGATATTCGAAAAGCCGCCCTTCGCGATGGCCTCCTCCGCGAGGCCGCGCGTCCGGGGATGGATCGGGATGACGACGCGCTGCGGCAGCTGCTCAAACGCGCGGAAAATGCGCGTCACGGCCTCGACGCCGCCGTCCGTCGTCTCGGCGCGGTGAAGCGTCGCGAGACGGTACTGCTTCGGGGCAATGCCGAGCGTCTCGTAAATCTTACTCTTCTCCGGGTTCGCGCGGGCGACGGAGAGGAAATGCAGCACGGAGTCGAGCATGACGTCGCCCGTCATCGTGACGCCGCGCGCGATGCCCTCCTTCGCGAGGTTCTCGACCGCCGTCTGCGTCGGGCAGAGAAGCCAGGTGGAAATATGATCGGTGAGGACGCGGTTCTGCTCCTCGGGCATCCGCATATTGTACGAGCGGAGCCCCGCCTCGACGTGCGCAACCGGGATGTGCAGCTTGCTCGCGGCGAGCGCCCCGGCGAGCGTCGAGTTCGTGTCGCCGTAGACCATGAGGATGTCCGGCTTTTCCTGCCCGATGACCTCCTCGATGCGGATCAGCATCTCGCCCGTCTGCCTGCCGTGCGAGCCGGAGCCGACGCCGAGGTTGTATGCAGGCTTCGGGATGCCAAGCTCCTCAAAGAAGACGTCGGACATATTCTTGTCGTAGTGCTGCCCGGTGTGGACAATCACCTCGCCGCACAGCGGCTTTAACGCGGCGCTGACGACGGACGCCTTGATGAACTGCGGGCGCGCGCCCACAATCGTCAGGATTTTCAAGCTCGTTCTCCCCTCTCAGCCGATCTTGACGTCCTTCGACTCCATGTCGAGCGTGGAGAAGGAGAGGCCGTCGAACTTCACGGGCAGGCCCGTCTTCTGGCTCTTGTAGGCCGCGAGGATGATCTTCATGCCCTTCATGCCCTCCTCGCCGCTGACGAGAGGCTTGCGGCCGGTGCGGACGGCGTCGATATAGTCGGCGTAGAGCGCGTTATGGCCGCTGCCGTAGACGTCCTTCGGGTCGGTGCCCGCGAGCTTCTCGACCTCGGCGTCCTGCGCCGCGGGGGCGGCGAAGTTCCACGTCTGGACGCGGTTGACGGCGAGGCCGCCGATGACGGCGGTGCCCGTCTCGCCGGAGATGGAGAGCGTCTCCTCGAGGTTCTTCGGGTAAATGCACGCCGTGCCCTCGACGATGCCGATCGCGCCGTTCTTGAAGCGGATGAGGATGGAGCCGAAGTCCTCGGCTTCAATGTCGCGCAGATAGTTGCCCGTCATGGCCATAATGGTGTCGGGCTCGCCGCCGAGGCTCCACTGAAGCAGATCGATGTCGTGGATGCACTGGTTCATCAGCGTGCCGCCGTCCTGCGCCCAGGTGCCGCGCCACGGGGCCTGCTCATAGTAGGGCATCGTGCGGTTCCAGAGGATGCGGGCCGTGCCGTTGACGAGCTTGCCGAAGCGGCCGTCGTCGAGCGCGCGGCGGAGCTGCTGGATCGGGGCGTTGAAGCGGTTCTGGTGACAGACGCCGACGGTGACGCCCTGTTTCTCCGCCTCGGCGAGGATCTTCTCGGCATCCGCCGTGGAGAGCGCCATCGGCTTCTCAATCAGAACGTTCTTGCCGTGCGCAATGCAATATAGCGCAATCTCCGCGTGGTAGCCGCTCTCCGTCGCGATGGCGCAGCAGTCGACCGCGATCTCCTCAAGCGCCTTTTTGTAATCGGCGTAGACAGCCGGACGGTAGCCGGCGGCGGCCTTCATGTCGTCCGCCTTCTTCTCCGCGAGCTCCGTCACCGGGTCGCAGACGGCGACGAGCTCGCACGTCTCAAAATTCGCGGCAGCCGCCGCAATGTGGTTCTTTGAAATACGGCCGCAGCCGATCAGCATAAAACGCAGCTTATCCATGTTTCCATTCCGCCTTTCCTCCCGCGCGCCGGCGCGGGGCATGATGGGTTGACATAAAAACGAGCGGAACTTCCCACAGGGAGAGGTTCCGCCTGTTTTTTCTCTCTTAGAGCAGCTCGATGTTCGAACGATCCGCGACGTTCTTCATCGCGTTGCGCGTGTCGAAGATCTCCTTCGACAGCTTCTGGATGCGGTCGTAATCGAAGCACTCGTGCGCGGTGCAGATGACGACGATATCGGCCTCGCGGAGCATCTCGTCGGTGAGCTCCTTCGCGCCGGTGTGCACCTTGCCCTTGTGCTTGTACTCCGGGATATAGGGATCGTAGTAGGTCGTCACGGCGCCCTGCTCGATCAGGTGGTCGATGACGTTGAGCGCCGGGCTCTCGCGGTAGTCGTCGATGTCGTTCTTGTAGGCAACGCCGAGGACGAGCACCTTCGCGCCGTTCATGGCCGTCTTGTTGCGGTTGAGCACCTTCATCACGCGGTCGACGACGTACTCGGGCATCCCGGTGTTGATTTCGCCCGACGTCTCGATGAGGCGGGTGTGGTAGTCAAACTCGCGGGCCTTCCACGTCAGATAGAACGGGTCGAGCGGGATGCAGTGGCCGCCGAGGCCCGGGCCCGGATAGAACGCCTGAAAGCCGTAGGGCTTCGTCTTCGCGGCCTCGATGACCTCCCAGACGTTGATGCCCATGCGGTTGCAGATGATGGCCATCTCGTTCGCGAGGCCGATGTTGATGTTGCGGTAGGTGTTCTCGAGGAGCTTCTCCATCTCCGCGACGGCAGGCGAGGAAACCTCGTAGACGCCGCCCTCGAGGACGTTGCGGTACAGAGCTGCCGCGATCTCGGTGCAGTCCTTCGTGATGCCGCCGACGACCTTCGGGGTGTTCTTCGTCTTGTACTGCTTGTTGCCGGGATCGACGCGCTCCGGCGAGAAGGCGAGATAGAAATCCTTACCGCAGACAAGGCCGCTCTTCTCGAGGATGGGTTTTAACAGCTCCTCGGTCGTGCCGGGATACGTCGTGGACTCGAGGACGACGAGCATCCCGGGATGGACGTGCTCGGCGACGCTCTCGGTGGAGCCCTTCACATAGCTGATGTCGGGCTGCTGGTACTTGTCAAGCGGCGTCGGGACGCAGATGGCGACCGCGTCGACGTCGCGGATGAAATCGAAGTCGGAGGTGGCGCGCAGGTAGCCGGTCTCGACCATGTTCTTGAGCTTGTCGCCGACAATGTCGCCGATGTAGTTGTGACCGGCGTTGACGGAGTCGACCTTCTTCGCCTGGACGTCGAAGCCGATCGTCTTATAGCCGGCCTCCGCCATCTCGACGGCGAGCGGCAGGCCGACGTAGCCGAGGCCCACAATGCCGACGACGGCAGACTTGTCCGCGATCTTCCGGAGCAGCTCTTCTTTCAAATTCGACATACTTGATTCCCTCATTTTCTTTGAAAATTCATCAGGTTTTCTTCTGTCTATGGTTATGCCTCGAGCAGGGCGTCACAGACGGCGTCAATCTCCTCGTCCGTGATATAGCCGTGCATCGGCAGGCTCAGCACACAATCGGTCAGACGCTCGCTGACAGGCAGATCGCCGCGCTGGTAGCCAAGCGGCGCGTACACCTTCTGCAGGTGGAGCGGGCAGGGATAGTAGACCATCGTCGGAATGCCCTTCTCCTTCAGCGCGGCCTGCAGGCGCTCGCGCTCTGCGGCGTCCTTCGTCACGATGGTGTAGTAGCCGAAGCCGGAGGAGAAGCCCTCGGGGACATACGGCGTCACGAAGCGGCCGGAGAGGCGCTGTGCGTAGCGGGCCGCCGCGCGTCGGCGGTGCTCGTTCTCCGCGTCGAAGGCGTGCAGCTTCGGCAGGAGAATCGCGGCCTGCAGCGTATCGAGACGGGCGTTGAGCCCAACGCGGACGTTTTCATACTTGAAGGAGCCCTTGCCATGGACGCGGATGGACTGCAGAAGCTTCGCCTGCTCCTCGTCGTCGGTGAAGACGGCGCCGCCGTCGCCGTAGCAGCCGAGCGCCTTGGCCGGGAAAAAGCTGGTGGCGGAGAAATCGCCGAACGCGCACGCCTTTTTCTCGCCGATCGCGCCGCCGAAGCCCTGCGCTGCGTCCTCCATCAGGAACATTCCCTCCTTCCCGCAGATTGCGGAGAGAGCCGGGAAGTCCGCCGGGAGGCCGAACAGGTCGACCGCGATGACGCCCTTCGGCGTGAGCTTTCCCTCCGCCTTCACCTTCTCCAGCTGCGCGCAAAGAGAATCCGGGGACATATTGAAGGTGCGCGGATCGGAGTCGACGAACACAGGTGTCGCCCCGCAGAGGCTCACAACCTCCGCCGTCGCGTAGAAGGTGAACGCCGGGACAAAGACGGCGTCGCCGGGGCCGATGCCCATCGCCATGAGCGGCATCCGCAGCGCATCGGTGCCGTTGCTCGTGCTGACGCAGTATTTTCTGCCCGTGTAGGCGCACAGCTCGCGCTCAAGCTCCTCGACCTGCGGACCGGAGATGAAATGCGCGCCCTCGATGACGGACGCGATGCCCGCGTCAATTTCCTTTTTCAGATGGCGGTACTGCGCCGCCAGATCGTTAAACTGCATATGTCACGCCTTCCCTTTTTCCGCAAGGCCGTCCGGGCCCTGCTCATATCTGCGCCCGCACTTCGGACAGACGAGCTCCTCCGTGAGGCTTTCGCCGCACTCGCACGCCCACCCGCGCTGACGCGCCGGGTTTCCCATCATGACCGCGTGGTCGGGGACGTCCTTCGTCACGACGCTGCCCGCCGCGATGAACGCGTGCCGCCCGATGCGGTGGCCGCAGACGATCGTCGCGTTCGCGCCGATGCTCGCGCCCTCTCCCACCGGCGTGGGCTTGTAGAATTCATGCCCTGCCTGCGGGTACTTGCAGCGCGGACGCTGCACGTTCGTGAAGACCATCGAGGGGCCGCAGAATACATAGTCGCCGAGCTGCACGCCGTCGTAGACGCTCACGTTGTTCTGAATCTTGCAGTGGCTGCCGATCGTCACGCCGGGGGCGACAAAGACGTTCTGCCCGAGGTTGCACCCTTCCCCGATCGACGCGCCGGCGCTGATGTGGGAAAAGTGCCAGATTTTCGTTCCCGCCCCGATGCTCGCGCCGTCGTCGACGCAGGCGCTCGGGTGGACAAAATAGCTTTTCTGCTCTTCCACTTCCGGGTCAAATCCTTTCGGAATGGTTTGTGCCGCCGCACGCTTTCGGCAGCGAACTGGAATCATATACCGATATATTATACCCCGAGCGGGAAGACTAGTCAATAATTCCGCGCGAAATCGGACGGTCTTACGGGAAAAATACAGGAAAGAACGCGCGTTATTTTGGTTCAGATTGTCAACTCCGCTTGTTGACATTGCAGTTCCCGCGCGGTATCATGAGACGGAGAGAACCATATCAAATCGATAGAGAATCGAGGAATCGGCATGAGCCAATTTGAAAGAAGAGAAGACTTTATCCCCTACAATCTGCCCGACATTACCGAGGCCGAGATCGACGAGGTCGTCGACACGCTGCGCTCCGGCTGGATTGCCAAGGGGCCGCGCACCATCAAATTTGAGAAGGAATTCGCCGAGTACCTCGGCGCGAAGCACGCGATCGCCGTCAACTCGTGCACAGCGGCGCTGCACGTCTCCCTGCTCACGCAGAACATCGGCCCGGGCGACGAGGTCATCACAACGCCGATGACGTTCGCCTCTACGGCGAGCACCATCCTGCACTGCGGCGCGACGCCGGTCTTCGCCGACATCGACTACCGCACCGGCTGCATCGATCCGGACGAGGTGGAAAAGAAGATCACCCCGCGCACAAAGGCCATCGTGCCGGTGCACTACAGCGGTCAGGTCTGCGACCTCGACCGCATTTACGAGCTCGCGGACAAGCACGGCCTCTACGTCTCCGAGGACGCCGCCCACGCGCTGTGGAGCCGCTACAAGGGCCGGCTCATCGGCAACCGGCTGCGCGGCGCCGCCTCCTACAGCTTCTACGCGACGAAAAACCTTGCCACCGGCGACGGCGGTATGCTCGTCACCGACCGCGACGACATCGCGGAGCGCGCGCGCATCCTTGTCGGACAGGGCATGAGCCACAACGCCTGGAACCGCTACGCCAAGGGCGGCAGCTGGAAATACGACATCGTCGAGCCGGGCTACAAATACAATATGTTTGACATTCAGGCCGCGCTCGGCCTCGTGCAGCTCTCCCGCCTCGAGGAGATGCAGAAGCGCCGCCTCGAGATCGCCGCGGTGTATCAGGAGGAGTTCGGCAGGATCGACGCCGTCGAGCCGCCGTTCGTCCCCGAGTTTGCCACGCACTGCTGGCACCTCTATGTACTCCGCGTCCTGCCGGAGCTCTTGACCATCGACCGCGATCAGTTCATTGTCGAGCTCAACGAGCGCAACGTCGGCACCAGCGTGCACTTTATCCCGACGCACACGATGACGGCTTTCTGCAAGCTCGGCTGGAAGGAGGGCGACTTCCCGATGGCGGAGAAGCACTTCGAGCGCATCATTTCCCTGCCGCTCTACCCCTCGATGACCGACGAGCAGGTGCAGTATGTGGTCGCCGCCGTCCGCGACATCGTGGAAAAGTTCCACAAGTAAGCGTGTAAAGAGTTCGTCCTTTATAAAGGCCGAATGCTTTTCAGATAAGCAAAAACAGGCCGCCGCAAAGCATCTTTTCCTGCTTTGCGGCGGCCTGTTTCTGCCTTACTTCTCCTGCAGCCGGGCGGGGAGCTCCGCGTCCGGCGTGACGTAGACGGTGCTGTAATCGCCATAGATCACCATGCCGGGCTTCGCGCCGTTCGGCTTGCTCACATGGCGCACCTGCGTGTAGTCGACCGGCACCTGCGAAGAATCCTTGCCGCGGCTGTGGTACGCGGCGAGCATGGCAGCCTCGCGCAGCGCCGTCTCGGTCGGCTCCCTGCCCTCGGTGACGAGGATGGTATGCGAGCCGGGGATGTTCTTCGTGTGGAACCAGACGTCGTTGTTGCTCGCCTGCTTCATGGTGAGCTTGTCGTTCTGGCGGTTGTTGCGGCCGACGAGAATCAGGAAGCCGTCGGAGGAGCGGAATTTGAGCGGAGCGGCAGCGGCGGCAGGCTTCTGCTTCCCGCGCGGCGCTCGGATGTATCCCTGCCCCATCAGCTCCTGGCGGATTTCGCTGAGGTCGCGCTCCGTCTCCGCGCGGCTGAGCTCCTCGAACACGGAATCGAGGTAGACGAGCTCCTCCTCCGCCTGGGCAATCTGCTCGGTGAGCTTCTCCTCGGCGGTGCGCGCCTTGCGGTACTCCTTGAAGTATTTCTGCGCGTTCTGCGTCGGCGTGAGGAGCGGGTCCATCTTGATTTTGAGGAGGGGCATTCCCTCCTCGTAGAAGTTTTCGAGCTCCGCCTCCTTCTGCCCCTTCTCGAGGCGGTAGAGGTTCGCGCTGATCAGCTCGCCGCACAGGCGAAGCTCCTCGCGCTTCCCGCACTGCTCGAGCTCGGCGCGCTGCTTGTTGATCTTGTTCGTGAGGCGCTCGGACGTGTTCGCGAGCAGGCGCAGCAGATCCTGAGAGCGGACGCGCATCCGGTCGATGCGGTCGCGCTCGTCATAGAAGGCGTCGAGCAGCTCGGAGCAGGCGTCGTATTTGCGCACGACGGCGGCGAGTCCGTACTGCTCGATGGGGAAATAGGTGAGATCGAGGGGTTTGCCGTCCGGCTTGACGGCCATGTGCGGCGTCCCGGAGATCTCGCGGATGGTCGTGAACAGGCGGTTCAGGAAGAAGGAGAGGCGGAGCCACTGCTCCTCCCCGAGCTGGCCGATCTTCCAGTCGGAGCCGTGGGTGACGTGGTACGCCACCTCGCGCGCGACAATCGGCGAGACGCCCTGCAGGGCGTTCAGAATCGCCTTGTCGAGGGAAAGCCCCTCGGCGGACGCGCGAATGCGGGCGACGGCGTCCTCGGCGGAAGCGTCGAGCGCGCAGAGCTTGTCCTGCGGGGGCGGAAGCTCGTAGGCGAGACCCGGCAGGACGAGACGCTCGGAGGTCATCTCCGCGTCGACGCGCTTGAGGGCGTCGATGATTTTGCCCTTCTCGTCCACGAACACAATGTTGCTGTAGCGGCCCATGATCTCCGCGTAGATGGAGAGCGAGACGTGGTCGCCAAGCTCGTTGACCGCGTCAAAGACGAGGCGCAGGACACGCTCGAGGCCGGGCTGCTCCACGGCGGTCAGCCGCGCGCCCTGCAGGCGCTTGCGCATCAGCATACAGAGCATCGGCGGCTGCGGCGGGTTCTCCGGCACGAAGCGCGTGAAGTGGATGCGCGCGCTGTTGGCGCGGGCGGAGATCAGAAGCTTGAAATGTTCGGTATAGGTGCGAAGGAGGAGCACCATCTCCTCCTTGTTCGGCTGGTAGATTTTTTCCACCCTGGCTTCCAGGGCGTTCTCTTCCAGCTCTCTGCGAATATGGCGCAGAAACGCTCCGTCAAGAGCCATGGGAAACACTCCCTTTTCAATTCAGATTGCGGGGCGGCCCCAGTAGACCGCCGTGTCGTTCGGCACGCGCAGAAAGCCGCCCTCCGCGTACCGGTCAAACAGCGCGACGAGGGCTTCGAGATACGGCTCGTACCCCTCCTCGCCCTCCCTGAGACTGTAGGAGGCCGAGAGATTGCGCTGCAGAAATTTGTCTCTCGGATAGAACAGGTCGTTCGGGATTCGCAGCGTTTCCGGCTCGCCGCCGAAGAACAGGCGAAGATTTTCCTCGGTTTTCCTCCAGTTGCCGCCGCCAAAGCCGGTAAAGCCGGGACAGTACCGGCGGCAGATTGCCGCGTTCTCCTGCACGGAAGCGTCCTCCTCCCTGCGGCTGTTCCAGACGAGGACGGCCAGCCCGCCCGGCGCGAGAATCCGCAGGCACTCGCGGCGAAAGTCGTCCGGCCGGAACCAGTGGAACGCCTGCGCCGCCGTGACGAAGGAGACGCTTTTCTCCGGAAGGCCGGTGGCCTCCGCCGTCCCGCCGGAGACGGAAAAGCGGGGATTTCCGCCGAGGCTGCGCTCCGCGGCGCGCCTCATGTCGTCGTTCGGCTCGACGGCGAAGACGGTGCAGCCGAGGTCCAGCAGGAAACGGGAGAAAATGCCCGTCCCCGCGCCGACGTCGGCGACGCGCGCGCCGCGCATTCCGAGCGCGGCAAGCTGTTCGGCCAGGGCGGCGGGATAGCCCGGCCTCGAAGACTGATAGACGTCCGCCTTACCGGAAAACCTCTTCGTGTTGTCCATGGCCGTCCTCACAGGCGATGGGACGGCGCAAGAGATGCTGCCGCGACGGAAAACACAACGTCCGGAAACGCGGCGGCGAGCCTGTCGCGCAGCGGCCCGAGGACAACCGCCTCGGTGTGGTAATGGCCTGCCGCCACGAGCGTCAGCCCGGCCTCGCGCGCGGCGAGAAGCTCATGGTGATGCGCTTCGCCCGTGACGAACGCCTGGATCCCCGCCGCCGCGGGATCCTCCGGGAAATAGGAGCCGCCCGCTCCGCTGCACAGGCCGACGGTGCGCACCGGCGCGCTTCCCTCGGTGTACTCGACGCCCTCGCAGCCGAGCGCGTCGCGCACAAAAAGGGCGAAGTCCCGCGGCTCCATCGGGGCGGGAAGCTCACCGCACAGGCTCTCCGGCAGGCCGGACGGCGCGTCGACGCCGAGCGTGCGGACGTTCGCAAGGCCGAGCCGAGCCGCGAGGCAGGTGTTCACCCCGCCGGAGGCGAGGTCGAGGTTCGTGTGGGCGCAGATGGCCGCGAGGCCGTTCGCCGCAAGCAGCCACGGCGCGGAGCCGGGCGTGAGGCGGCGCAGCGGGTTGAAAATCACAGGATGGTGGCTCACGAGAAGCTGCGCGCCGCAGGCGGCGGCCTCCTTCGCCACGTCGGGCGTGATGTCGAGGGCGAGGACGGCGCGGCGCACCTCCTCGCGCCCGCTGCCGGCGAGCAGACCGGCGTTGTCGAAGCTCATCGCGGTCGAAAACGGCGCCCAGCCGTCGAGAAACGCATAAATGTCACGGACAGTTGTCATCACAGTTCGCTCCTTCCCTTGCCTCGCGCTCCAAAAGCCCGCAGAGCTTTCCGAGCGCGACCGCTTCCTCCGTTTTTCCGGTGCAGCGCAGGCCGCCCTCGCGCTTCCTCAGGGACGCCGCCCGCGCGAGCAGGAACTCGCGCGCCTCCGGCGTGTCGGGACGCACGAGGCCGCGGTGCACAAAGAGGGGATCCGACGCGTTTTCCGCGGCCCGCACCGGATCGAAACACACGAGCATCGCGCTGTACAGCCTCCCCTCCCCGCGCACGACCTCCTCGCGCAGGACGGCGAAGCCCTCGCGGGAGAGGAAAGCGCGCAGATCCTCCGCCGAGGTCATCGGCTGGAGGATCAGGCGCTTATCGGCGGAGCGCAGCCACGGCGCGCGAGAGATGATGCGCGCGATGAGTTCGCCGCCCATGCCGGCGATAACGACGTCGTCGGCCTCCTCGGGAGAGACGGCGTCAAGGCCGTCAGAGAGGCGCGCGGCGACAAGCTCCTGCACGCCGTACCGCTCGATGTTCTGCCGCGCTGTCTGAAGCGGGCCCTCGCGGACGTCCCCCGCCACGGCGGAACGGATGCGGCCCATGCGCGCGAGCCAGACGGGCAGATATGCATGGTCCGTCCCGACGTCGGCGAGACGGCAGCCCTCGCGTGTCAGCGAGGCGCAGAGCCCCAGCCTCGCGCCGAGGGAAAACAGGGTCTTTTCCTGCAATCGGGTTCCCTCCTCATTTCTTCGCTATCGGAAAGGAGCCGCCCGGCAGCGCTGCCGAACGGCTCCCTGTTCGCGTTTTTACTTGTTGGCAACGTGGGCGTTGAGCTTCTTCAGGAGCTCGTCAACGCTGACGCCGTGCACCATGCACGCCTGCTCCAGGGATTCGCCGCGCGACGCGGGGCAGCCCAGGCAATGCATCCCCATTTCCAGGAAATAGGGCGCCGTCGTCTCGTCAAGCTTGAGAATGTCGCCGATCAGCGTATCTTTCGTAATCACAGCCATCGATTGAAACCTCCATATTTCCGCGCGCTTCCCGCGGCGGTTTACTTTTCTCAATTATAATACCCAAAACGGGTTTTTGCAATACTGCCCGAGGAAAAAAGGGGCCCGGTCAGTCCGGGAACAGCTTTCGGAGCTTCGCGCGCGCACGCTGCAGGGCGTTCCCCACCGATTTTTCCGTCGTATGAAGCTCACGCGCCGCCTCGGCGTAGCTGCACCCTCTCAGGTGGAGGAAGAACGCCTCGCGCTCCATATATGTGAGCGACTGCGCTATCTTCCGGAGCGCGGCCTCGTACGCCTCGCTGTCGGCGAGATGCTCCTGCGGATCGACGCCGCCGGCAAGCGACTCGAGCTGCCCGTCCTCCCCGCTGAGGGAGACGTGCTCGACCGGCGCGGGCTTCGCGCGGCCCGCCCGGCGCAGGGCGGTGATCATCCTGTTGCGGATGCAGACGTCGGCAAACGTGGGAAACGAGGCGTTTTTTCCCGAGCGGTAAAAGCGTGCCGCGGCGAGCAGGCCCAGAAGCCCCTCCTGGGAAAGCTCCTCCTCGTCGAGCGCGCCGCCGCGCAGGCGGACGGCCTTCGCCCGGATCAGAGACATATAGCGTTCCGCGAGCTCCCAAAACGCCTGGGCATCCCCGTTTTGAATGCGCGTACAGAGCTCTCCGTCAGAGCAGGGAGCTTCCCTCCCGCTGGTTTTCTCTTGCATCGATTGGCCCTCACCGTCTGGAATTTCATTTATCATACAACATCTTTTGCGGAAAATCAACGCCGCCGCATACGCGCGGCCATCACTTTTTTCGGGGAGTGCGAGATAACCTCGACATTTTGCGCAATATAATTCTGATTTGGAACAATGAGGAAGGCCTTCCGGCGATATAATGAGACAGAATTAACGCGACACAGGGAGGAGCGGCAATGGTATCCAAAATACATAGCATGGGGCTTTTCGGGATGGACGCGTTTCTCGTCGAGATCGAGGCGGATCTGAGCACGACCATCCCCGCGTTTGAGGTGGTCGGCCTGCCGGACGCCTCCGTCAAGGAGTCGCGGGACAGAATCCGCGCCGCGTTCAAAAACTGCGGTTTTGATTTTCCCGTCGCCCGCATCACCATCAACATGGCTCCCGCCGACAAGCGCAAGGAGGGCTCGCTCTACGATCTTCCCCTCTTCATCGCCGTTATGGCCGCGTCCGGCCAGCTCGGCCCGCCGGACCTTGAATCCGTCTTCTTCGGGGAGCTCTCGCTCTCCGGCGAGGTTCGGCCTGTGCGCGGCATCCTGCCGATGGTCATCAAGGCGCGGGAGGACGGCTTCCGCGCGGCGTATGTGCCGGCCGGCAACGCGCAGGAGGGCGCCGTCGTGACCGGGATTGACGTGATTCCCGTCGCGAATGTGCGCGAGCTCGTCGAGCATCTGCGCGGCTCCCGGACGCTCTCCCCTGCCATCCCGGCGGACGACGCCGCTGCGCCGCTTGGCCCGCAGCCCGATTTCGCCGAGGTGCGCGGTCAGGAGGAGGCGAAACGCGCCCTCGAGATTGCCGCCGCGGGCGGGCACAACGTCATGCTGATCGGCAGCCCCGGCGCGGGCAAGAGTATGCTCGCGAAGCGCCTGCCCTCCATCCTCCCCGACATGAGCTTCGAGGAGATGGTGGAGACGACAAAGATCCACTCCATCGCGGGGACGCTGCCGCCGGGCGCGTCGCTCGTGCGCATCCGTCCCTTCCGCGCTCCGCATCACACCGTCTCCTCGGCGGGACTCTCCGGCGGCGGCACCATTCCGCGCCCCGGCGAGCTCTCCCTCGCGCACAACGGCGTGCTGTTCCTCGACGAGCTGCCCGAGTTCGGCCGCGCCGCCATGGAGGTGCTGCGCCAGCCGATTGAGGACGGCACCGTGACCATTTCGCGCGTGAACGGCAGTATTTCCTACCCGTGCTCGGTGATGCTCGTCGCGGCGATGAATCCGTGCCCGTGCGGGTACTTCGGCCATCCGACGCGGCGGTGCACCTGCTCCGCGAAATCCGTCAGCCGCTATCTCTCCCGCGTGAGCGGGCCGCTGCTCGATCGCCTCGACATTCACGTCGAGGTGCCGCCTGTGGAATTCGACAAGCTGGCCTCCTCGGAGAAGGCGGAGTCCTCCGCCGAGATCAAGAAGCGCGTCAACGCGGCGCGCGAGCGGCAGCGCAGGCGGTTCGCGGGGACGCCTGTCAACTGCAACGCGAACATCACGCCCGACCTCCTCGGCGATCTGTGCCGCCTGTCCGACGAGGCGAAAAGCCTCCTGCACGCCGCCTTCGACCGGCTCGGGCTCTCCGCCCGCGCGTACGATCGCGTCCTCAAGGTGGCGCGGACCATTGCCGACCTGGACGGCTCCGAGGAAATCGGCGCCATCCACGCGGCAGAGGCCGTGCAGTACAGAAGTCTCGACAGGAAATACTGGACGCGTGAACTCTGACTGCAGCAGTCCGCCGCACTGGGAACCGAAATCAGAAAACGGCGTCCCCTCCGCCCTCTCATCAGGCGGAAGGAACGCCGTTTTTCACTGCGCTCAATCAATTTCTCTTTTTGCTGTCAAGGGAAACGCCGTTCAGAAGACGGTACTGGCGGATGATCTCCTTCACAGACTGGATCTGCTCCTCCGTCAGGCCCTCGAGAAGCTCCGCAGCGCCATCTGTGCGTCCCAGAAGCCTGTCGACAGAAATATGAAAAAAATTAGCCATGTTGACAAGGATATCAGCCGTGGGATAGGAGAGATTCCCCTCGTAATGGCTGATGGTCGCGCGGTTGACGCCGAACAGCACCGCCATCTCCCTCTGCGTCAGACCTTTTTCCTCGCGCAGTTTCCGCAGCGCAACTCCAAATCGTTCCATAGTCCATGACCCCTCATTCTCTGGTGATTTGACATGGTAATATCTGTAGTATATAGGTTCCGCGCGAAAAAAGATATAACATAGGTTAATTCTTTAGCAACTTTTTAATTTCTCTGTTATCACCAAAAAACAGGCGCGGCAGCCGTCAAAATGTACTGCCGCGCCTGTTTGCATCTCTCAGGCGTATCCCGCAAAGGCGGACGGATAGGTATACCCATACTTATTGTAGCGAATCGCCGAATAATCGTTGTAGTTGTAGACGTTCGCTTCGCCCAGGCGGCGGTAGAACAGACCCGCGTACGGCTTGCCGCCCGCCATGTTCCAGCGGATCAAGTCCGTGCCGAAGGCGTAGGCGTTCGTGTAGTTCAGATCGTGGATGAGGCCCGTCTGATTCTGGAATCTGACATAGCCGGAGTTGACCCAGCCCTCTTTGCCGTCCGACGTTCTGACGCGGTACCAGCCGTCCCGTGTGTCGGAAAACTCGCTCTCGAGCACCGTCACCGACGTGTTGAGCGCGAGCTCAGACAGAACGGCGGAGCTTCTGCTGTTGAGCTGATAGAGGCTCGTCTTCTTGGTGATGGTCGCGGCGAGACCGGAGGGCGGGATGGTGGGCGGTACGACGGCGTTGAGGATGATCGTGCGGGCGTCCATCGTCGCCGTGCTGTTCCAGTAGCCGGAGCCGACGTTGTAGCCAAAGCTGATGAGGCAGTCCGCCTGGTTCTGATTCATCAGGAGGTTGTTGTTTTTGATGAACTTATTGACCTCAGACGTGTAAGAGCCCTCGTTGATGCGGTTCACAAGCAGCGCCCACGCCTCCGTCTTGGAGATATGGTTGTAGAAGGTCGAGCCCGCGCCGAAGGTGTAGCCGTAGCCGATGGTGGGAACGCCTGTTGTCGTGAGCGTGTCGGCGTAGACGGTGGAGGCGTAGCCCTCCCAGTTCGCGATGAGCTGGATGATCTCGTCGCTCGCGCGGCGCTCCTCGGAGGTGGAAACCGTCTTGTCGGAGGTCGAATTGATGAAGGCGCTCGTCGTGGCCGAGGCCGTCGTCCAGGAGCCGCCGCGGCGCGCGACCGCCTTCACGGCGAACTTGCCGGTGCTCTGGAAGGAGGTGTAGGCCGTCCATTTCCGGGTGGAGTACGTCTTTCCGGACACGGTAACCGTCTCCGTGACGTAGGACGTGGTCTCCACCGTCTGCGTGGAGCCGTTCGCCTGCGTGACATAGAAGCGCACTGCGTCGCAGTCCGTGTCGGTGACGGCAATCAGGCTGACGCTCTGCCCGACGGCGGCAATGTTCGGCGACGTGTACGCCGTGCGGATGCCCTCCGCCTCCGTGACCGTCACCGTGCAGGAGGCGGAGACGGAGCCGTAGGACGCCGTGATCACGGCGGTGCCGGGGCTCAGCGCCTCGACGAAGCCGTTCGAGACCGTGGCGACCGAGGTATTGCTGCTCGACCACGTCACGTTGGAGACGCCGGAGGCTGTCAGGTAGAAGGTTTTTTCCTTCGCCACGGTTCCCGTCGTGTGGGAAAGCGTAATCTTTCCGGTCGGAAGCGTCTCCTCCGGATCGTCGGAGTAGCGCAGCGTCAGATACTCGGCGCTCATGTAGCCGATGAGGCCGCTCTCCGTCTTGACATAAATCCATTCGGGGTCGGAGGCGTCAAGGACGGAGACCTGCGTCCCCTTGGGAAGCGTGGCGAGAATCGAGCTCGAGGTGCTCTTCTGCGCGCGCAGCCGGAGCGCGTCGGCATTGACAACCGCGCCGACAATCGTATGCTCGCCGCCGGAATCACCGGACGAGGAGGAGCTTGAAGAACTCGAGGAGCTAGAGGAGCTCGAGGAGCCGGACGAACCGGACGAGCCTCCGCCCGTCGTGACAATCTTCAAATATTCCTTGCTGCACCAGCCCTCCTTCCCGGAGGCGGTTTTCACCTTGGCCCAGCCGGGATCGGAGTTGTCCGTCACGGTGAGCTCGGTACCGTTCGCGAGGACGAGAATCATATCATAGTTCGTGCCGGGACCGGTGCGGAGCTTGAGATTCGCCGTGGTGGTCGCCGTCGTTTTCACCGTGCCGGAGGAATCCGGTTTCGGCCCGAGCGGCGTACCGGACGAGGCAGACGAAGAAGAGGAAGACGACGAGGAGGACGAAGAAGAGGAGGAAGACGACGAGGACGACGAGGAACCCGAGGGGGCAGCCTCCGTCGTGATGGTCAGGAATTCCTTGCTGCACCAGCCCGTCTTGCCATCGGACATCTTGACCTGCGCCCAGCCGGCGTTCGAGTTGTCGGTAACCGTCAGCTTTGTGCCCTGCGGCATGGTCAAAAGCGCGGTGTAGGAGACGGCGGGACCCGTGCGCAGCTTGAGGTTGGCCGTCGTCACGGCGACGGTGACGGTCGCCGTACTGCCGGAGGAGGAGCCGCCCGAGCTGCCGGAATCGGAGGCCGCGTTCGCGGAGAGGTATTCCGTCGAGCAGTAGCCCTCCGTCCCGGAGGCGGTGCGCACCTGCACCCAGCCGTTCGAAGGATTGGCAAGGAGCGTCACGATCGCGCCCTGGGGCATCGTCGTGAGAATAGAGGCGCTCGTCCCGGCGGACTTGCGCAGATTCAGGTACGCCGTCGTCACGGCGGTGGAGCCCGCCTTGAGGGCCGCTTCGGCGTCGGAGGCGGCGTTGCCGGAGAGGGAAAGATACTCGCGGCTGCACCAGCCCTCGAGGCCGGAGGACGTTCTCACCTTGACCCACTCGGCGTTGGAATCATCGAGCACTGTCAGCTGCTCGCCCTTCGGCATCGTCGTGAGGACGCGGCCGCTCATGCCGGCGGCGTCCCGCAGGTTCAGATAGACCGTAGTGGTCGCTGTGGAAGCGGCCGCGGCGGGCGTCCGCACCGGTACGGGCGAGGTCATCAGAATGGAAATCGTACACAACACCGCAGCGGCGATGCGCAGTCTCTTGGTATGCCTGTTCAAATACGTCAACTCCTGTCAAATCACGCCGCCGGAGGGCGGCAGAGAAAGCAAAACACGCAGCGCGGCGGCACGCGTCCCACGAGAGACAAAGCAAAGGCCGCACCGATTTTTCGACATATATAGTTATTATATCGGATCCTGCGGCTCCATGCAAGCGTTTCCGTGTTTTTCCTCCCGGAAGACAGGAAAGCGGCGGCGTCCGAAGACGCCGCCGCTGCGGGTTAGTCATTAAGACGCTCCCCCTTCTGCGAGCGAGAGAAGGAGCCAGCTGGCGGGATATCGCTTTTCCAGCTCCTCCTGGCTGTGCGCGGCCCGAAGCTCGAGCGCGCGGGCGTAAAACGCGTCAAACCAGCTTTGGCCGTCCCCATTTTCGGCTTCCCCCGCCTCCTCGCCCCACCGGGCGATCAGCTCGCGGCAGAGGCAGGCGCGGACAGCTCCCTTCAAATCCGTCTGCCCTCCCGCAAGAAAACGGGCAAAGCAAACGCGCAGAGCTTCCTCGCCAAGGGAGAGCAACTCGTCGTATTCCTCCGGCGACGCCTCGATGTACGCCGCAGGGGACGAATCGGCCAGGGGCTGCGAAACGATATCGTCCAGCAGACGCTCGACAAGAACATCCGCGCCGCCCGTCTCCTCCAGCGCTCGCTGCGCCTTCTCAAGGTTTGCGGCGGCGAGCGATTCCGTGTTCCCTTCATACGCCTGCGCCAGCTCCAGCGCGCTTTCGGGGAAGCGAGCCCGCAGATCGGGCAGATAGGCGGAGCCGTCGCGCGGCGTCCAGTAGTCTGTGAGGGTATAGCCGTCCGCTCCAAGCTCGAATGTAAGGGCGGCAGGCTGCGAGACGCCGCTTACCTCGGAGAGCGCGCCGCCCTCTGCGCGGAAGCTTTGCGCGAGCGTCCAGAGATAGACCGTCAATTGATTCGGCTGGGGATCCTCCCCGACGAGCGGGGTGGGGCTGAGCTCCTGCTGCTCGAGAATCGCGTGGCTCTCCACATGGATGAGGCCGTCCGGCTTCTCTCCGGCGAATTGGGCGAGGACGGCGGAGGCGATCGCCGCGTCGAGATCGGGAGCCTGCGCGTCCTGCGTGCCGGCCGGCTCGTCGGAGGCGGAGGACGCGTCCTCCGTCTCATACGGGCGCTCGTCCTCGATCCGAAGCGACGTCTCCCCGTTCTCCTTTGCGAGGACGAGCCGGCCGATCCGATCCGCCTTCTCCTCGCTCGCAATCGAAGAGGAGGTCATTGTCGCGCAGAGGACGCCGTTCTCGAGGACGAGGCCGTAATCGGTCTCTCCGCGGTCGGCAAGCTCGTAGGACACACCGTTCGCGTAATCGTACACTTCAATCCGGTTGTCGATGAGGCCGGAGCCGAATGCCGCGCTCGAGCAGAGTTCACGCTTTCCGTCGCCGTTCAGGTCGGCGAGATAGACGTTCCAAATCGGCATTCCCTTGTAGAGCGTGATTGTCTCCCCGTCCTCGAGCGCGGTGAGCTCGTATGCCGAATAGTGGAAAAGGACGCCGGGAAACTCCGGCAGCTCCGTCTCGAGCTTCGTCGTGATGTCGAGGGAATCGCCCTCAAAGAGGTCGACCCACATCCACGGCTCCTTGCCGCCCGAGGCGTCGGCGAGGAAGGTCTCCGGCAGCGGCTCGTTTCCCGCGCCGTACGCGCTGTCCCAGGAGGAGAGCCATTCGTAGCCAGCGTCATAGAAGTCGCCGTCGATCTCAAGGTACACGTTCCCGATATTGGAAACCGTGTGCGTCTCCCCGCCGTCCATTGTGACGGTGAACTGAATGCTGCCGCCGTCATACGCCTCCGGCTTCGCGACATATGAGCCGCGGCTCTCGTTGATCAGCGCGACGACATCGTTCACCTCGTCTCCGGTGAACACGCGGTACTGCTTGTCCTGCGCCTGCGGCATGACGACGAGCTCGACGCGCTCGACGCTGCCCGCCGAGAGGCTTCTCGCCCAGGCCATCGACTCGCGCGTCTGCGGGTTCGTCAGGAAGCAGACCGCCACGGAGACGCCGAGCACCGCCGCGAGGGCAATCACCCAGACGGCGGGCTTGCGGTAGGAGAGCGCGGCCTTCACGCGCTCGCGGACGCCGGCCTCCCCGAACGCGAGCGGGCAGGCGAGCCTCCCCTTCTCCCGCACGCTGCAGTGCAGGAGCGCCTCGGAATATCCGGCGCGCTCCTCGCGGCTGAGTCCGCGCACCACGCGCTCGTCGCAGGCGAGCTCGATGTCGCGGCACAGCAGGATCCACGCGAGCCAGAGCAGCGGGTGGAACCAGAACACGGAGAGCAGGAGGAACGCGAGGGGCTTCACCCAATGGTCACGCCGCGCGAGGTGCGCCTGCTCGTGCGCGACGACGAAGGCGGCGTCCTCCTCCGGGAGGGAAAACGGCAGGATAATGCGGGGTCTCACCACGCCGAAAAGGAAGGGCGTGCGCGCCCACTCGCTGCGGAAAATGTTGCCGCGCACCAGCACAGCCGTGCGCAGCCGCAGGCTGACGCGCAGCCAGCTCACCGCAAGATAGCACAGCATCGCGAGAACGCCCGCGGCCCATACGGCGGCAAAGACAGACGTCAGCACCTGCGCCGGGTTCGCGCTCGCGGCGGGATCCGGGGCGAGCGCTTCGCCGAGGACGGGGTTCACGGCGCTGTTGACGAGCGGGACGCCGCTCTGGATGGCGGGGACGGAGTCGGTGACGATGGACGGGCTGACCGCCTCCGCCGACGGCAGCAGGCTCAGCGCGCTCTCGATCGAAAACGGCAGCAAAAGGCGCAGGGCGACCAGCCCCCAGAACAGCGGAAACATCCACCGCGGGGCGCGGCGCACCACAAGGCGCAGGACGAGGAGCGCGAGCACAAGCCAGCCCGCGGAAATACCGCGGTTCAGGACAGTCAGGAACAGCTCCGTCATGGCTTCTCCCCCCTTCGGCAGCGGTCGATCATCGCCTGTACCTCGTCGATCTCCTCCGCGGAGAGCGAGCGGCGCTTCGTGAACGCGGCGAAAAAGGCGGGCAGCGAGCCCTCGAACCGGTGCTCGACGAGCTCGTCAATCTCGGCGGCCTGCGCCTCCTCCTTCTTCACGAGCGAGGTGACGGTCGAGTTCTCGTTTTTCAGCACGCCGCGCTCCGACAGCCGCTTGATGACCGTGTAGGTTGTGGTCGGCTTCCAGCCGAGCTTTTCCCGGCAGAGGGTGACAAGTTCGCTGCTGCGCACGGGCTCATGCTCCCACAGAATCAGGCAGAAGCGGTATTCGCTCTCAAAGATCTTCGGCGTCTCCATAATATGCTCCCCTTTCCTCTAATCCATTAGAGTTCACTCTTAGTCTAACGCATTAGAGTTGCTTTGTCAAGGGACTGCAGGGAGTTATAGAATGGGAGTGACGGCTTCCATGAAATAATCCGCGAGCTCCTCGGGGCTCTGCCGCAGGCCGCAGGCGACCCACCACTGCACCATCCCGACAAAGCTGCTCGCGATATGGTTGACGAGAAAGTCCCGCGGCGCGCGCCGCCCGCTGATGCTTTCCGGCAGCAGATAGCGGGAGACGAACTCGTTGAGGCGGCGGCGGAAGAAGCGGAGAAACAGCTCGCCGCTCTCCCCCGTGAGCAGCTCGAGCCGCCCGCCTCCCAGATCGAGGAGATGGTACAGGACGTGCGTCACCATGGCGCGCGGGTTGCCCGTCTCCAGCGAGAAATCGTGCGTGAGCTCCGCGCCGAGCTTCGCGGAAAAAACGTGGCGGAACATATCGTCGCACATTTCCCGCAGAAGATCGTCCTTCGTCTCGAAGTGGGCGTAAAAGGTCGTCCGCCCTACGTTCGCCGTGTCGATGATCTCCTGCACCGTGATTTTGGAATAGCTTTTCTGCGCGAGGAGTAGGCCGAACGCTTCAAAAATCGCCGTCCTCGTCCGCTGCTGCCGTCTGTCCACGCGATCCCCTCCCGTACAAAATTCCGTCTTTGTTCCGTACCGCACATTCGGCGTGAATTATCCGTTGCGCCGCCGCCTGCGCGCGGCTACAATGAAGCTGAACAATCTGTTCCGTAGCGGATTTTCTGTTCTGTACTTTATTATACCGCGCCGCGGTGGGAAGGGCAAGACCGGCGGCGCAGTCGGAGGGATCGCAATGCTCACGCGAATCAACGATGTACTTGCGGGCGTGTGGATGACGCTCGTATCCGGCGTCTGCCTCGCCGCCAGCCTGACGCTGCAGCTGACGGGGACGGCGCTTCCGGTCGACCCGGCCTGGGGAGCCGCTGTCATCAGCGGGCTGCCGCTCGTGTACCTCGCGCTCTGGCGCGTCGTGCACAATCCCGGCATCAGCAAGATTTCGTCCGCGCTGCTCATCTCCATCGCGATGTTCGCGGCTATCGCCATCGGGGACATTTTCGCCGCAGGCGAGGTCGCGTTCATCATGGCGATCGGCGCGATTCTCGAGGAGAAGACGACCGAGCGCGCCCAGCGCGGCCTCAAGGCGCTGATCTCGCTCTCGCCGCAGCAGGGCCGGAGGCTGCGGGACGGAAAGGAGGAGCTCGTCCCCGTCTCGGAGATTGAGAAGGGCGATCTCCTGCGCGTCCTGCCCGGCGAAACCATCCCGGTGGACGGCGTCGTCGTAAGCGGCAGCTCGTCTGTCGATCAGGCCGTCCTGACAGGCGAATCGCTGCCCGTCGACAAGGAGGTCGGGGATCCCGTCTTCTGCGGGACCATCAACCGCTTCGGCGCGATGGAGCTGCGCGCGGAGAAGGTCGGCGAGGACGCCTCGCTGCAGAAGCTGATTCGCATGGTCCGCGAGGCGGAGGAGAAAAAAGCGCCGATGCAGCGCCTCGCCGACAGGTGGGCAAGCTGGCTCGTCCCGGTCGCGCTGCTTATCGCGGTCGCGGCGTACTTCGCGACGGGCGAGCTCGTCCGCGCCGTGACGGTGCTCGTCGTCTTCTGCCCGTGCGCCCTCGTCCTTGCCACGCCAACGGCCATCATGGCGGCGATCGGGCAAGCGACGAAGCACGGCGTGATCATCAAGTCCGGCGAGGCGCTCGAGCGCATGGGCAAGGCGGACGTTGTGGCGTTCGACAAAACCGGCACGCTGACGTACGGCAGGCTGCAGGTGACCGACGTCCTTCCGCTGCGGCAGGGGCTGCGCTCCGAAGAGCTGCTCGCCCTCACGGCGGGCGTGGAGTCGCGCAGCGAGCACCCGCTGGGAAAGGCGATTGCCGCCCATGCGCGGGAGGCCGGCACGGCGCTGCCGGAAATCGAGGCGTTTGAGATGGAGTCGGGACGCGGCGTCTCGGCAATAGCGGCGGGGCGCCGTATCCTCTGCGGAAGCGACGCTTTCCTGAAAAGCCGCGGCGTGTCCCTCTCCGGGGAGGCGGAGGAAGCGCTCAAACGGCTGCGCGGCGAGGGCAAGGCCGTCGTCCTGACGGCGGACGAATCGGGCTGCCTCGGCGCAATCGCGCTCTCCGACACGCTGCGGCCCGGCGTACGCGAGATGACGCGCCGCCTCTCCTCGATGAACGTGCAAACGCTCCTGCTCACGGGAGACAGCCGCGAGGCCGCGGAGTTCCTGCTGCGGGACGCCGGGATCGACCGCATCGACGCGCAGCTCCTGCCGCAGCAGAAGGTGGAGCGCATCGACCAGCTCCAGAAGTCAGGGCGCAGCGTGTGTATGGTCGGCGACGGCGTCAACGACGCGCCCGCGCTCAAGACGGCGGACGTCGGCGTCGCAATGGGCAGCATGGGCAGCGACATTGCCGTCGAGGCGGCGGACGTCGCGCTGATGAGCGACGAACTCTCGAAGCTGCCGTATCTCAAGCGGCTCTCCAACGCGGCGGTCAACACGATCCGCCTGAGTATCACGCTCTCCCTGTGCATCAATTTCGTCGCAATCGGTCTCTCGCTTGCGGGAATCCTGACGCCGACAACGGGCGCGCTCGTCCACAACGCGGGCTCCGTGTTCGTCGTCCTGATAGCGGCTCTCCTCTATGACAGGAAGCTCACATAACGAAACGGGCGGACGCCGCGGCGTCTGCCCGTTTTTAGGTTTCATATGAACAGCTCCCTGAGATCGCCGAACGAGTAGCCGAGCGCCTCCCAGCGCGTGAGGAGCTCGTCGAGAATCTCGCAGTTCGTCTTCGACGTACTGTGGAGCAGAACGACAGCGCCGGGATGGATGCGGGGAATGAGCTTGTCGAACGCCTGCTCCGCCGTGGGCTGATTGTCCTGATACCAGTCGACGTAGGCGAGGCTCCAGAAGGCGGTATGGTAGCCGAGCTCCTGTGCCATTTTCAGGTTCGTCTCGCTGAACTTCCCCTGCGGGGGACGGTATATCTTCTCCATCTCGAGACCGGTGATCGCCTGATACGACGCGCGGACGCTCTCAAGCTCCTCGCGGAAGGAATCTAGATCGGCGATCTTTGACATATCGTAGTGATGGTAGGTATGGTTTCCGACGAGATGCCCCTCCTCCGCCATGCGCCGGACGAGGTCGGGACTCGTCTCGAGGTAATTCCCGACGACGAAGAAGGCGGCCTTCACGCCGTGCTTCGCAAGGGTGTCGAGGATGGAGGCGGTGTAGCCCGCCTCGTAGCCGGCGTCGAAGGTCAGGTAGATGGTCTTCTGCGAGGTATCGCCGACGTACGCCGCGCCGAACTCCGCAAGGTAGCCGGCGGACGCGTTGCCGACAGGCGCTTCCCCCTCCTGCTGAAAGCTCAGCCCCCAGTTTTCGTCGGCCTGCGCGGACGCGGGCACGGCGCTCAGGCCGCGGACGCCCGCGGCGCAGACGGCGAGCGCCAGTGCGGCAGCCGCAGCGGCGAGAATGTGACGTCTTCGAATGATGGCAAACATACTTTCCCTCCCCCTTCCTTCTCCAAGCGTATGCAGAGGAAAGCTCCGATATGCCGTAAATGCGCTCTTGCGGGGAAGGGAGGGCCTGTGGTATGATGGGATAAGCTTCTCCCGCAGCGGGAGGATATCATGAGAAAGGGATGAGGCGCTCAATGGAACTCAAGGATTTGTTTCCCTTCTGGAATCAGCTGACGCCGGCGCAGCAGCAGGAGCTGCAGAGCGCCGCCGTCCTGCGCCGCTTCAAAAAAGGGGCGCAGCTGCACGGCGGAAGCGCGGACTGTGTCGGGCTGCTGCTCGTCTCGTCCGGCGTGCTGCGCGTCTTCACGTCCTCCGAGGAGGGCAGGGAAATCACGCTCTACCGGTTGTTTGAGCGCGATATGTGCCTCTTTTCCGCCTCGTGTATGCTGCACAGCATTCAGTTTGAGCTGTACGTCGAGGCGCAGGAAGAGGCGGAGGTCTATCTCATCCCGCCGCAGACGTACAAGAAGCTGACGAGCGAATCCCTTGCCGCGGCGAACTACACGAACGAGCTGATGGCGGCGCGGTTTTCCGACGTGATGTTCCTGCTTGACCAGATCCTCAACCGCAGCTTTGACGCGCGGCTCGCCGCCTTTCTGCTCGAGGAAAGCTCCATCGCGCAGTCGAACGAGCTGCACCTCACGCATGATCAGATTGCGCGTCATCTCGGCAGCGCGCGGGAGGTCGTCACGCGGATGCTGCGCCATTTTCAGGCGGAGGGGCTCGCGGAGACAAGCCGCGGCGTGGTCACCATCCGGGACGCCGCCCGTCTCGAACGGCTGGCCGGAGCGGCGCAGCGGTAACGGCGCACAGCGCCGCCCTCCAGCCCTGTCCGAAAACGCTCACAGTCCCGCTTCCACAAAGCGGACAGCCGACGCCTCCCAGTAGCCGCGGTACACGCGATCCGCGCAGCCGTCCAGATTCAGCTGATACATCCGGAACGTGACCGGGATATTTTTCGGCTGCCACTGCTCCTCGTAGGAGTATTGATAGCGCATCCCAATCCTGCGCATCACGCCGCCGCTTGCCGGATTGTTCCTGTCATGGGTTGCCGTGAGGAAGGGAAGGCCGTCCCGCTGCGCCTGCGACGCCACGGCCTGCCCGGCCTCCGCGGCGATGCCTCTGCCCCAGAACTCCCGGCGCAGGCCGTAGCCCAGGTCGTGCGCTTCCCCCGGGGAGACGTTGACGTACCCGATGGGCCGGTTGTCCTCCCTGAGACAGACGGCGTAGGCGTACGCCTGCTCCCGCCCGGATGCGGCGGCATAGCGCTCCCGGTAAAACCGGCGCGCCTCCTCCATGCTTTTCACAGGGAACCAGGGCAGGAACCGGTTCGTCTCCTCGTCGCTGAAAATGGCATAGACAGCTTCGAGGTCGTCCTCCGTGAAGCTTCTCAGAATCAGACGCGGCGTGAGCAGCGCGGGGGGATTTCCCGGCGCGCCGGTTTTCTTCTCCATACCGCTTTCCTCCTTCGAGCTGATTTGAAAAACGGATCGCCCATGCCGGCGATCCGTTTTTTATGTGGGTCAACCGCCTTACGCCTTCCCTGCCTTGAGCGCGCGCTCCACCTCGTCGAGGCTGGGGATGGACGGAGCCGCGCCGGGACGGGAAACGGCGATGGACGAGGCCATCGCCGCGCGGCGCAGGCAGTCGGGCACGCTTTCCCCCGCGAGGAACGCGGCGAGGAAAAAGCCCGTGAAGGTGTCGCCCGCAGCCGTCGTGTCCACCGCACGGACGGGGAAAATTCCCTGCTCGACCCGCACGCCGTCCGCGAGGCAGACGGAGCCTTTTTCGCCGAGCGTCAGCACAAGCATGGCGGCGGGGTATTTCGCGTGCAGGGCGTCGAGAACGCGGGACACATCCTCCTCGCCGGTCAGGAACGCGCCCTCGTGCTCGTTGAGCACGAAGCAGTCGACAAGCTCGAGCGGAAGCGGGAGAAGGCTGTCATCCGCGGGAGAGGGGTTGAGCACGACCTTCATGCCGCGCGCCTTCGCCCTGCGCATTGCGCCGGCGGCGTTGTCGAGCTCGTTCTGCAGGAGCAGCGCGTCGCCTTCGCCGAAGCAGGAGAAAATCTCGTCGAGATACGCGTCCGTGATCCGCAGCCCTTCATGCGCGTAGAAAAGGATGCAGTTGCGCCCGTTCCTGTCGACCTGAATGACGGTGTGGGACGACGGGCCGGTCACCTCGCGCACCAGCTCCGTGTTGACGCCGTTTTCGTCAAGCACAGCGCGCAGCGGGCCGCCGTCCTCCCCGAGAAGGCCGGCATGCCAGACGGGCGCTCCCGCCTTTGAGAGGGCAATGGACTGGTTGAGTCCCTTGCCGCCGCAGCAGACCTCCCGCGACAGAGCGCTGACCGTTTCCCCCGCTTTGACAAAATCCTGCACGCCGTACACATAATCAAGATTCATGGAGCCAAGGCACAGCATTCGCATCGTATTTCTCCTCCCTGCCCCGCCGCATCGGGGGACTTTTTTGTTTATTCCGCCGCACTGTCCGGCTTTGCAGACTCCATCTCAAACCAGAAGGTCGAGCCGCTGCCTTCCCTGCTCTGCACGCCGTACTCGCCGCCGTGCATATCGAGAATCATCTTGACGATCGACAGACCAAGTCCGGTGCCGACCTGCGCCCGCTTATGCGCCTTGTCAACCTTATAGTAGCGCTCCCAGATGTCGTTCAGCTTATCGGACGGAATTCCCTCCCCTGTATCGGTGACGGAGATGCGCACCTTGCCGTCCGACTCTGTCTGGCGTAGGATGACGGACTTGTCCGGCCCTGTGTACGTCAGCGCGTTGTTCACAAGATTATACACGACCTGGGAAATTTTGAGCTCGTCCGCATCGACGAAAACATCCCGATCCGCGTAAAACGCAATGTGGTAATCCGTCAGCTTCGAGTAGCGAAGCAGAATGCCGCGCACGCTCTCCGTCAGGTTGAACACGCTGCGCTCGAGCTGCACCACGCCGGCCTGAAGCTTCGAGAGGTCTAGGACGTCGTTGACGAGCGTCGTCATGCGGGTGGCCTCGTCGATGATGATCTGCACGTTCTCCGGTGTGTTCTCGCCGGGCAGATCGCGCATGACCTCGGCGTAACCGGTAATGAGTGTGAGCGGCGTGCGGAGATCGTGCGAGATATTCGCGACGAGATCCCGCTGGAGCTGCTCCGTCTTGGAAAGCTCGCGCGCCGCGTAGTTGAGCGTGTCGGAAAGCTCGTGCACCTCGCGGTAGCCCTCGGCCTCAAAATTGACCTCGTAGTCGCCGGTTGCGAGCGCTTTGGCCGCAGAATTGAGCGATTCAATCGGCCTGCCGATTTTACGCGACAGAAGATACGCGAGCAGCAGGCCGAGCAGGAGCATGATGGCCGTCACCGTCAAAAGCTGGATACGCAGCGTCTCGACCGTCGCGCCCACAGGTGAAATCACGGAATTGAGCAGCACGAGCAGCTGCTTGCCGTCGGCGCGCGTCACGAGCTGCGCGTAAATCATGACCTCCGGGCTTTCCTCGGCGAAGGAAATCGATCCGCCGCCGCCAGGCAGGAGAATAGTCTGCCTCACCTCCTGCGGAAAGCGCTCAAAATAGGAGCCCCCATTCTGTGCCGTCAGCGTGTAAACCATCGCCAGGTCCCAGGCGCTCAGACGATGAATCACACAGTTCGGGACGGCATTTTCCGAATAAAGACGGTTGCCCCGCCCGTCGCAGACAATGATGCAGATCTGATTATTGAGCGCGATGCTCTGCAGCTCCTCCTGCAGCGAAGAGGAGTTGATCCGTCCGCACACGCTCTGCGCGGCAGATTTGATCTCGTTGACCTTAATCGCCTTGTAGAAAGTGTCAAGAAAAACAATCTGAAAAATCCACAGCAGAGCGAGTATAACAGCGGTAAACACAGCGAAACCGCCGAAGACCTTCCACTGCACGCCGGGGGCGCGCCGCTCCTCCTTAGGCTTCAAACCGGTACCCCACGCCGCGAAGCGTCACGATGAATTTGCTGTAGGGGCCGAGGCTCCTGCGCAGCAGCTTGATGTGCGTGTCGAGCGTTCTGTCGTCGCCGTAGAAATCATAGCCCCACACGTTCGTGATGAGCTTCTCCCGCGTGAGGGCAATGTTGCGGTTATTGACCATATAAAACAGGAGGTCGTACTCCTTCGGGGAGAGCTCCGCCTTCTTCCCGTCCACCGTGACGATGCGGCCCGTGAAGTCGATGGTCAGCCCCTCAAAACGCACAATCTCCTTGGGTTGCTCCTCCGGGGCGGGGCGGACACGCTTCAAAATCGCGTTGATGCGCATCATCAGCTCCTTTGGCGAGAAGGGCTTGACGACGTAATCGTCGACGCCGAGCTCGAAGCCGTGAATCTTGTCATACTCCTCCCCGCGCGCCGAGAGCATCAGCACGGGGGCCTGACAGTATTTGCGCAGCTCCTTGACGGCGGAGAAGCCGTCGAGCTCCGGCATCATCACATCCATGCTGATGATGTCGTACTCGTTCGGATGCATGCGGCACATTTCGACAGCCTGCATCCCGTCCTCCGCCTCAAAGACGACGTTGCCCTCGAAGACGGCGTATTTCTTGATGAGGCTCCTGATGTTCTCCTCATCGTCGACCACAAGAATCTGATACATTCGCAAAGCCTCCCTTTCCGGGCCAGATGCTCAGCCGTCGTAGATGCCGGTGGAGAGGTAGCGCTCTCCCGTATCAGGCAAAAGGACGACAATACGCCGGCCCTCGTTCTCCGGCCTCTCGGCCACGCGCGCGGCTGCCCAGACCGCCGCGCCGGAGGAAATCCCGACGAGCAGGCCGTCCTTCCGCGCGAGCTCCTTCGCCGTCTCGATCGCGGCTTCGTCCGGAACGCGGACGATCTCGTCGAGGAGAGACCGGTCGAGAATCTCCGGGACAAAGCCCGCGCCGATTCCCTGAATCTTGTGCGGGCCGGCTTCGCCGCCCGAGAGGACGGGAGAGCCCTCCGGCTCCGCCGCCACGAGGCGCACCGCCGGATTATGGGCGCGCAGACCCTGCCCCACGCCCGTGACGGTACCGCCCGTCCCCGCGCCGGCGACGAAGATGTCGACCGCGCCGCCGGTATCGCGCCAGATCTCCTCCGCCGTCGTACGGCGGTGCGCGTCAGGGTTCGCGGGGTTCGAGAACTGTCCCGGCACAATCGCGCCGGGGATCTGCGCGGCGAGCTCCTCCGCCTTCGCAATCGCCCCGGCCATCCCCTTCGCCCCCTCGGTCAGGACGACCTCGGCGCCAAGCGCGGCGGCAAGGCGGCGGCGCTCCAGGCTCATCGTGTCAGGCATGGTGAGAATCATGCGGTAGCCGCGCACGGCGGCCACGAAGGCAAGGCCGACGCCGGTGTTGCCGCTTGTCGGCTCAATGATCGTCCCGCCCGGCCCAAGCAGGCCGCGGCGCTCGGCGTCCTCCACCATGGCGAGGGCGACGCGGTCCTTCGCGGAGGAGAGCGGGTTGAAATATTCCAGTTTTGCA
>CASFAA010000094.1 GCA_949292505.1 uncultured Oscillospiraceae bacterium | reverse complement strand
AAAATAACCCTTCACACAACAAAACCAAAACAGAAAGAGAAGGCCGCCGCAAACCTGCGGCGGCTCCTGACAATTTTTCTTATTTCTTGACGTCGATTCTGCCGTACAGAGGGGCGGCGGAATCGTCGCGGCGGGGAGCGGCGGGCTGCTGGGGGGCGGCCTGCGGCTTCGGCGCGGGGTTGCTTCTCGGAGGACGGGAGCCGCCGTCGCGGCGGGGCGGTCTGCCGCCCTGCTGGGGCCTGCCGCCTCTCGCGTCGCCGGGGAAGGGCTTTCTCCCGCGCGGACGGCGCTGCAGCTGCGGACGCTCGCCCTCGATGGGGCCGATTACGACGTGGCGGGCCAGATCCTCGCCCTCGCTCCACGACTTCGCGCCCTCGACGGTCTGCACGGCGGTATGGATGATGCGGCGCTCGTAGGGATTCATCGGCTCGAGAGACGAATTTCTCCCGGTACGGACGGCCTTCGCGGCAATCTTCTTCCCGAGCACCTCGAGCGTCTCGCGGCGCTTCTCTCGGTAATTGCCGATATCGAGCGTAATGCGGTAATACGAGTTGTCCACATGGTTGGAGACGAGGCCGGCCAGATACTGCAGCGCGTCGAGCGTTTCGCCGCGGTGGCCGATGACGAAGCCCACGTCGTCGCCCGTGATGGCAATCAGCGCGCCGTTTTCCTCCTCCTTGACGGAGAATTCGGCGTCGTGAACGCCCATGAGCTCGAGAATATTTCTCAGATAGTCGACGGCGGCGTCCGCCGGGCTGGTGCGGATAAAGGCGCGCACCTTCGCGGGGCTTCCCCCGAACAAACCGAACGTCTTCTTGACGGGTAACTGCAGGACCTCGAACTGCGCCTCATACGACTCGACGCCGAGCTCGCGGCAGGCGGCCTCCTTCGCCTGTTCAATGGTGTCGCCGGTAGCAATGGCTTCTCTCAACATAATCGGGACCAACCTCCTTGCCCTCTTGGAACGGTTATTTTTTCTGGCCTAAATAGTCAGAGCCGCTGCGGCTCTGTTTGGCCTTCTGCTTCGGCTGGGCGCCGCCCTTCTTGTCTGCAGCGGGGAGCTGCTTCGCGGCGGCCTTCTGGGCGTTCTTTCCGGCTGAGGCGGCGAATTTCGCCTCAAGCGTTCTGCGGATCTCCATCTGCTGATTGGCGGGAAGCTCCTTGACCTTCGCCTCCTCAAGCTCGCGGCGCGCGACGCGCGCAGCCTCGGCGCGGGCGACCAGGTCGTTCTGGCCAAAGAATTTGTAGGTGATGAAGCTCTGCAGGATACCGAGCAGGTTCTGAATAATCCAGTAAAAGCCAACGGCGCCGGGCATGGTAAAAGCCAGATACGCCGTAAAAAGCGACATACCGTAGAAGAAATACTTCATGCAGCCCTGCTGCTGCTGCTGCGCCGCGGCCGCGCCGGGCTGGAGCTTCGTCATAAGAAACTGCATGAGAAGGCTTGTCACAAGGCACAGGGCCGGGATAAGCCACATCATCGACGCAAACGCGCTGCTCTGCGGCGTGGCAAGCAGATCAAGGCCAAAGAGAGTAAAGCCATGGCTGAACGACTCAATCTTCGCCACGTCGTCCGCGGAGAACATGGTGAGATAATCGCGCAGCTCGGAGAAATGCTTGATGATCTCGATCTCCCCGTACTGAGAGACAAACGTGGAGCTCACGCCCGGGATCTTGCTGAGCATCTGCGTCGCCTGATTGACGACGTTCGCGTCGATGTGCAGCGCGTTTCTCAGCGGATAAATGACCGAATAATAGATGCCGAAGAGGATCGGCAGCGGAATCAGCATCGGCAGGCAGCCGCCCGTCATGCTGACGCCCTCCTTCTGGTAGAGCTTCTGCGTCTCCTCATTGAGCTTCATTTTGTCGTTGGCGTAGATTTTCTGGAGCTCGCGCACCTTCTTCTGCACCTTCGCCTGAGACGCCATGGACTTCTGCTGCTTGATGGAGAACGGGAAGACCAGAACCTTGACGATGACGGTGAACAGAACGATCGCGACGCCGTAATTGCGCACGATCTCGTACAGGAACCAGAGCAGGTAGCCGAGAAGGCTTCCGAACCAATTAAAAATATCAAACATAGGCGCAAAACTCCTCTATCGTGGTGAACGCTTCTTCTCCTTCTTTTCGGGGACGGGATCGTACCCGCCGCGCGAGAAGGGATTGCAGCGCAGAATGCGGTATGCCGCGAGAAAAAAGCCCTTGACGGCGCCGAAGCGCTCGATGGCCTCGATTGCGTAGTTTGAACACGTCGGGATATACTTGCAGCACGAGCCCCCCTTGTACGGGGAGATCGCGCGCTGATAAAAGCGGACAAGGGCAATCAGCACCCGTTTCACTCGAGCACGCCCGCCTCTCTGAGCTGCGCCGCCATGGCGCGGTACACCTGGCCGCTTTTGAGATGCGGCGTCTTTCCGCGCGCGACGAAGACGAAATCATAGCCCGTTTTCAGGCGCGGGAACGCCTGCCGGTACGCCTCGCGAATGACGCGGCGGCTCCGGCTGCGCAGGACGGCGTTGCCGATTTTCTTGCTCGTGGTGATGCCCACGCGGTTGACGCCCTTCTTATTCTTCATCACATACGTCACGAGCGACGCGCTCACAAAGGAGCGGCCGCGCGCGTACAGTCTGCGGAAATCCCTGTTTTCCTTGAGCGAAACGATAACGTCCATCTATCTAAAAACTCACAACCTCCCGTCCGGCGCTGGCGCGGGTCAGGGGGCCTGTGCCCGTGCATACAAAGAAAGGCCACGCAAACGGTGGCCCTGCACTTTAGTAGGTTAAGCGTGCTCTGCCCTTGGCACGGCGGCGGGCCAAAACCTTGCGGCCGTTGCTGGTGGACATTCTCTTGCGGAACCCGTGCTCCTTTTTTCTGTGGAGCTTCTTCGGCTGATACGTTCTCAGCATGGAAAAACCCTCCTTTCGGGCGACTTGCCAAATAATGAAAATGAGGCTATTATGGACAACCTTGCAATTTAGCATTATATCGTATTGTGCCTTTCCCTGTCAACCTATTTTTGCCGCCCAAACCCGGAAAAATAAAGGTTTTCCCTGATCTTTTTGATTTACAGCGCACAAAAATCCGTTTTTTGCGCACAAATCCCGAATTTTCTCCTGTTTCCTCCGCGAGCGCTGCGGCGTATGAAATTCAATTTGCCGGGCGGCGTCCCGGCAAATTAAATTTCAGCGGCTCGGTGCGGAGGTGCAGAGCGGGAATATCAGAGGAATCCCGCCCGCAAGCCGCCGTCCTTCGTTTCCTCTCCCCAAATTCCACTCTCCCCACTTTTTTTCTGTGGAAAAGATTTGTCAAAGCACGGAGAATGTGCTATCATATAAAATATAATGCCTATTAGCGCCCAAACGCTGCCGAGGCGGGCGCGCGCCGGGAAAAAGACCGGCCTGCGCTCTGACGAAAAGTTCAAGAGGAA
>CASFAA010000093.1 GCA_949292505.1 uncultured Oscillospiraceae bacterium | reverse complement strand
CGGCGTCCAGGCCGTCCGGCAGAGCGAGAGGCGTGTAATGCTCCCGGTTGCGCCGCCAGTCGTACCACTCATACTCCCGCGCGAGCTCGCGCGCCATCCACGGGGCGGCGGTCTCGAAGTAGTCGACCGTCAGCCCGCCGGTGAAGACGCGGCCGTCCGGGAGGCGGAGGCTGCCCGTCTGGTGGACGGAGAAGATCTGCGGAGCGAGAATGTCCGAATGAACGTCCACCGTGCTCTCGAGAAGCCCGCCGTCGCGCGGCGAAAACTCCGCGCCGGGGAAGAAATCCTCAAGCGTCGCGAAGGGCAGCTTTCCCTGCCAGTCCTCGTACGGCTCGGTGAAGCCGCCGCGCGCGTCGGCATTCCACAGGGCGAGCAGGCTGCCGAGAAAGACGAGGAGGAGCAGAAAATACACAGCGAGCGACCCGCGGTACCGCCGCGCGCGCCGCCGCCAGTCCTTCCGGTGGTCGAGCGGTTCGCCGCCCCGGAGCCGCTTCCAAAGCCGGTGGAGGCTCAGAAACGAGGCCGCCGAACTGCCGATGCTCCATAAGACGATGACGTTCCCGAGCAGCGATACGGGCGTCCCGATCGTCAGAAACGAGGCGAGCGGCATGAAATTCCCGAGCGCCAGCGGGTAGAGGACGAGCCACAGCACAAAGGAGAACAGGCTCCCGCGCGCGCGGCGGCGCACCAGATTCATGGAGATTGCCTGCACGCGCGGATCGGTGTGCAGCTCGAGGGAGCCGTCGTCCTCTCCGGCGTAGATGAGAAAATCGCCTCGCCGCGCGACGTACTGCCAGCCGTACGATTCGCTCAGCGAGCGCGCCTCCTCGTCGGGGCCGTCCTCGTCGAGCGGTTTCTTCGGCGCGGCCTCGAGGCGGTAGCGCAGCCGCCTCGGCTCGCCGCGCTCAAAGCAGCCCAGGCCCGCGAAAAAGCCCTCCGTGCTCAGAATCAGCCCCTGCGCCGCCATCTCCTGCAGCCAGCTCTCCGTCGCCTCGACGTCATACCCCGGACAGGGCGGGAACCGCCATGCGTACTTCACTTCCTGCGTTGTGCTGCTCATTCCATCGCCTCCCTTCGCTGTCCGCGTCCGCGACGCACCGCCGCAGGCGGCAGACCTCCTCCTGATACGCGGCCTCGCCCTTGTCGGTGATGGCGTAGGTGCGCTTCCTGCCGTCGACGGCCACCTCGCGCAGATAGCCCTCCTTCTCGAATTTCGCGAGGATGGTGTAGAGCGTCGCCGGGCCGAGGCGCAGCGCGCCCTTCGTCTTTTCCTCAATGAAGGCCGCCGCGTCGATGCCGCACATCGGCCCGCGCCGCAGCGCCATCAGGACATAAAACATGGAGTCCGTCAGATTTTCGAGCGATTTCTTCGGCAACGTCCTCACCTCAATATCATGTTATGATATCATCTAATGATATTATAGACGGCGATCGCTGTATTGTCAACCCCCGGCACGGATCGGCCCGCTTTGACACACGCCGCGCCGTGCGGTATAATAGAAGTGTTACGGCGTCCCGATCGGGGCGCTTATTTCGAGACGGGGAAGTGATCCACGATGGCCGAGGAAGTGCAGACGCTGCGGCTCCGCGCCGACATGACGGCGGTCGTCAACTACGCGGTGCAGCAGAACCGGCTGCCGGTGATTCGGGAAATTGCGATTGAGAATCTGTCGGAGCGCGGGGAGAGCGGCCTTTCGCTCTCCCTTTCCAGCGATCCGCCGATCTTTCACAGTCTGACGCTGCCGGCGCCGGACATTCCGGCAGGGGAGACTGTCGTTTTGCGGAACGTGGAGCCGTCCATGGACCACGCGATGCTCTCCGCCCTGACGGAGCGCGTGACGGGGACGATCACGTTTACGCTGTCCCGCGGGGAGGAGACGGCGGCCTCGCTCGAGCGGCCGTTCACCGCCCTGGCCTTCAGCGAGTGGCCGGGGCTTTCGGTGTACCCCGAGCTGCTTGCCGCCTTTGTCCTGCCGAACCATCCGGCCCTCGCCGGCGTGCTTGCGAAGGCGGCGGAGCTTCTCGGCGGGTGGAGCGGCGACCCCTCCCTCGACAGCTACCAGACGAAGGATCCGAACCGCGTCAAGCAGCAGGCGGCGGCGATTTACGGTGCGCTGCAGGCGGAGAGCCTCGTCTACGCCGCGCCTCCGGCGAGCTTCGAGGCCGTCGGCCAGCGCGTGCGGCTGTGCGGCGACGTTCTCTCCGCCAGGACGGGCACCTGCCTTGACCTCGCGCTCCTCTACGCCTCCTGCCTCGAGGCGGCGGGGCTGCATCCGCTGCTGCTTCTGCAGCCGGGGCACTGCTTCGCGGGCGTTTGGCTCGAGGAGTTCACCTTCCCCGAGACGCTGCAGGACGATCCCTCCCTCGTGACGAAGCGCCTGGCGGACGGAGTGAACGAGCTGCTCGTCGTGGAGTGCACCTGCTGCACCGCCGGCAAGGCCGTGAGCTTTGAGGAGGCGTGCCATACCGCCGCGCGGGAGCTTACCGACCGCCCGCTCGACCTTTTGATCGACGTCGCGCGGGCGCGCCTCTCCGGCGTGCGCCCGCTGCCGCTTTCCGTGCGCGACGCCGTGCCCTGCGTCTCCCGGGAGGACGCGCACGTCCCCTCCGTGACGGCCGCGCCCGCCGCCCTCTCCCGCGAGGAGGAGAGGGCAGCCGGGCCGGAGCAGCCGGCGGGCAAGCTCGCCCAGTGGGAGCGGCGGCTGCTCGAGCTCGGCCTGCGCAACACGCTCGTCAACCTGCGCCTGACGCGCAGCGTCATCCCGATTCTCTCGCCCTCGCTCGGCGAGCTGGAGGACGCGCTTGCCGACGGCGGCGAGTACCGCATCGCGCCGCGCCCCGCGGAGTGGGAGCTCAGCGAGGAGGCGCTCCGCGACGTCGAGAAGGCGACGGATGTCGGCAATCGCGCCGCGCTCATCCAGTCGGAATTCAAAAGCCGCCGCCTGCGCGCTTCCCTCGGCGAGGCGGAGCTGACCCGTGCCGTCGTGAACCTGTACCGCGCCGCGCGGACGACGCTCGAGGAGAACGGCGCGAATTCGCTGTTCCTCGCGCTCGGCCTTCTGCGCTGGTACGAGACGCCGTCGAGCCGCAGGCCGCGGTACGCGCCGATCCTCCTGCTGCCGGTCGAGCTCGTGCGCAAATCGGCGCTCAAGGGCTACGTTCTGCGCCTGCGCGACGAGGAGCCGCAGATGAACGTGACGCTCCTCGAGATGCTCGGGCAGGATTTCGGCATCGACGTCCCCAGCCTCCAACCGCTTCCTCAGGACGAGCACGGCGTCGATCTGCGCGCCGTGCTCACCGCCATGCGCCGCGCCGTGATGGAGCAGCGCGGCTGGGACGTGCTGGAATGCGCCGTTCTCGGGATCTTCTCGTTCTCCCAGTTCGTGATGTGGAACGATCTGCGCAGCCGTTCCGCGGAGCTGCTGCGCAGCCCGATTGTCCAAAGCCTCGTGGAGGGCAGGCTGATGTGGGACGCGCAGCCCATGGAGCCGGGAAGCCGCGTGCCAGAGGACGGCGTGCTCCTGCCGATCGCGGCGGACGCCTCCCAGCTCTTCGCCATCGAGGCGGCGCAGCGCGGCGAGAGCTTCGTCCTCCACGGCCCGCCCGGGACGGGCAAATCGCAGACCATCACGGCGATGATCGCGAACGCCCTCGCCCAGGGCAGGACGGTGCTCTTTGTGGCGGAGAAGATGGCGGCGCTTTCCGTCGTGCAGCGCCGCCTCGACGCGATGGGGATCGGCCGCTTCTGCCTCGAGCTGCACTCCAACAAATCCCGCAAGCGCGACGTCCTCGAGCAGCTCCGCGAGGCGGCGGAGGCCGGCGCGCCGCAGGACGGGACAAGCTACACGGAAAAGGCGGAGCAGATCCGCGCCGTGCGCGCCGAGCTCGACGCGTACGCGCACGCCCTGCACCAAAGCCGTCCGAGCGGGATGACGCTCTATGAGCTCGTCAACGGCTTCGAGCGGTATCGCGCCGCGCCGGACGCCGTCCGTTTTGCCGCCGGGGACGTCGACTCCCTCACCGGCGCGGCGCTGGAGCGCCGCCGCGTCCTCGTCGGGCGGCTTGCTGCCGCCGGAAGGGCCGTGGGGCATCCGCACGGCCACCCGCTCTCCGCCGTCGGGCTGGAGGAGTATGCGCTGCACCTGAGCGGGGAAGCGCCGGAGGCCCTTGCGGCGTACGGCGCGGCGCTCGCGCGCCTCGACCAGACGGGCAGGCCGCTGGCTCTCGTGCTGCGCCTCGGCGCGCCCGACTCGTTCGCGCAGTGGGAGCGCTTCGACGGGATTGCCGCCGCTCTCGAGGGCTGGCTTTCCCTGCCGCGCGCCTGGGCGGAGCTGGAGGACTTTGAAGCCGCGATGGGCGGGATCGCGGCGCTTTCCCGCCATTTCCACCGCGCCGGGGAGCTGCGCGCCGCTCTGCTCTCGTCGTGGCGGGAGGATTTTCTCGCCGAGGACGGCGCTGCGCTGCTGCGCGAGTGGCGCGAGGCGGGGGAGAAGTGGTTCCTTCCCCGGCTGCTCGGCCGGAATAAGCTCAAAAAGCGCCTGCTGCCCCTCGCCCTGCACGACGTCGGCGACGACGCGCTCGAGGGCCAGTTCGAAACGCTTGCCTCCCTGCAGAGCGAGCTTGCGGAGGGACGCGCCTGCCTCTCCGGACTCGAGTCCGCCGTCCGCGCCGCGGAGGCCGGGCAGAGCGGCGACTGGACGCGGCTGCTGCGGATGACGGAGCAGGCGTCGCAGCTCGCGGCAAGCCTCTCCGCCCTCACGGACGGCGGCGCGTTCCGCCGCGCCTTCGCAGGCCGCGCCGATCTTGCCCCGTCTCTTGCCGCGTTCCGGCAGTCGTACGCCGCCGTGCGTGAAACGCGCGGCGCGCTGTTTGCCCTTCTCGCCATCGATGAGGGGGACGCCGACGCGCCGCAGTGGCTTTCCGGTCAACGCCGCCTGTGCGGCCAGCTCGGCGAGGGACTCGGCTCCCTGCGCGAATGGACGCTGTGGAGGCGGGTGCGCGCCCAGGCGATCGCCGAGGGGCTTGCCCCCGTCGTCGAGGCGTACGAGGGCGGCCTGTCCCACGAGCAGCTGGAGGATGCGTATCTGCGCGGCCTGTACCACGCGCTCGCTCTCGGCGTCATCGAAGGGGACGGCGCGCTGCGGACGTTCTCCGGCCCCGTCTTCGACGAGACGATCGCCCAGTTCAGGCGGCTTGACGCGGAGCTCGAGCAGCTTGCCCGCGAGGAGATCTTCTGCCGTCTCGCCGCCCGCGTGCCGAATTTCCAGCGCGAGGCCGCGCAGAGCTCCGAGGTCGGTATTCTGCAGCGCGCCGTGCGCAGCGGCGGGCGCGGGATGAGCATCCGCCGCCTGTTTGAGGAGATCCCGAACCTCCTGCCGCGCCTCTGCCCGTGTATGCTGATGAGCCCGATCTCCGCGGCCCAGTACCTTGACCCGAAGCGCGAGCCGTTCGACATCGTGATCTTCGACGAGGCGTCTCAGCTGCCGACGTGCAAGGCGGTCGGCGCGCTGGCGCGCGGCAGAAGCGCCGTCGTCGTCGGCGACCCGAAGCAGATGCCTCCGACGACGTTCTTCACCGGCGTCACGACAGACGAGGACGCCCCCGAGTACGAGGATCTCGAGAGCATCCTCGAGGACTGCCTCGCGTTGAATATGCCGCAGACGCACCTGCTGTGGCATTACCGCAGCCGCCACGAGAGCCTCATCGCGTTTTCCAACAGCCAGTTCTACGAAAACCGCCTCTACACCTTCCCGTCGGTCAACGATCTCGAGTCGAAGGTTACGCTCGTCCCCGTCGAGGGCTTCTTCGACCGCGGCAGGACGCGCCGCAACCCCGCCGAGGCGAAGACGATTGTCGCGGAGCTTCACCGAAGGGCGCACACGCCGTTCCTCGCCGGGCAGACGGTCGGCGTCGTGACGTTCAACATCCACCAGCAGAACCTCATCGACGATCTCCTCGAGGAGGCGTGCCGCACGGACGAGACGCTCGAGGCCTGGGCGTATGACCGGGAGGAGCCCCTTTTCATCAAGAATCTCGAGAACGTGCAGGGCGACGAGCGCGACGTGATTCTGTTCTCCGTCGGCTACGGCGCGGACGAGACGGGCCGCGTCTCGATGAACTTCGGCCCGCTCAACCGCGAGGGCGGCTGGCGGCGTCTGAACGTCGCCGTCTCCCGCGCGCGGTGCGAGATGGTCGTCTTCTCGACGCTCCGCCCGGATCAGATCGATCTGTCCCGCACCTCGAGCGAGGGCGTCGCCGCGCTGCGCGCTTTCCTCGAGTACGCGGGCGGCGCGCGCCTCGCGGGGACGGGAACGCGGGAGGGCGGGGTGCAGGGCGTCTGCGCGTCCATCCGCCGCGCCCTCGCGGAGGCAGGCTTTGAGAGCCGCGCCATGGTCGGCCATTCCGGCTGCCGCGTCGACGTCGGCGTGCTCGACCCGAAGCGGCCTGGCCGGTATCTCCTCGGCGTTCTGCTCGACGGCCCCTTCTACGGCGCGGCGAAGACGACGCGCGATCGCGAGCTCGCGCAGCGCGCCGTGCTCGAGGGCCTCGGCTGGGAGCTGCACCGCATCTGGACGGCGGACTGGTGGGATTCCGGGGAGCGCGAGCTTGAACGGCTGCTTAAGCACGTCCGCGAGGCCGCCGCACGCGAACGGGACGACGCGCCCGCCGCGCCGCCCGCGCCGAAGCTCGCCGCGAAGGCCGAACCCACAAAGCCCGCGCCGGAGAAGCGCCCGGCCCCCGCGCCGGAAAGCCGCGTCGCCGCCTACTGCACGGCGGCCCTCGAGCCGCTTTCCCTCTCTGCCGAGGAATTCCTTCTGCCCGGACACGCAGAGGCGCTGCGCGATCGCTTTGCGCAGGCGCTCGCCGCCGAGGCTCCCGTGAGCGGCAGTGTGCTCCTCAGGCGCGTCCTGCAGTGCTGCGGTATCTCCCGCGGCGGCTCGCGCATCCAGTCGTACGCCGAGAGCCTTCTCGAAGGTCTCGGCGCGCGGTGGACGGAGGAGGACGGTCGGCGCTTCTGCTGGCTTTCTTCGCAGGATCCGCAGTCGTACCGCGGCGTCCGTGAGGCGGGAGGCCGCGAGGCAAAAGAGATCCCGGCGCAGGAGGCGGCCAACGCCGCCGTCCTCGTGCTGCGCGAGCAGATCGGCCTGCCGCGCGCCGATCTCGTGCGCGAGACGGCGAAGCTGTTCGGCTTTACGCGCACCGGCCCCGTCGTGACGGCTATGGCCGAGTCGGGCATCCGCCTTGCGCTGGAAGACGGCAGAATCGCCGAAGCGCCGGACGGCGGCTTGCATCTTCCGGACTGAGCAAAACAGCTCCCCGCGGTGCGCGCCGCGGGGAGCCGTCCTGCTCTCGGGAAACGGAATATCCGCCCTTTCGGCGGAAACTCTATCGGAAAAGGGGGAACCATCATGGACGTCAGCGCGCTTTCCCAGGCTCCGCTGTTTCAGGGCGTTCCGTCAAAGGAGCTGGAACCGCTCCTTTCCTGCCTCGGCGCGTCGGTGCGGCGGTACCGCAGAGGCGAGCGCGTCCTGCACGCGGGGGAGGCGGTAACCTCCCTCGGCCTCGTCCTCTCGGGCGGCGTCCTCATCGAGAGCGCCGGGCTTAGGGGCGGCTCGGCTGTCCTCGACCGCGTCGGGCCGGGACAGATCTTCGCCGAGACGTACGCCTGCCTCCCCGGCGAGCCGCTTCTCGTCGACGTCACGGCGGGGGAGGACGCGGAGATCCTGTTTCTGACGGCGGAGCGCATCCTCACGCCGTGCCCGCGCGCCTGCCCGCGCCACGCCGCGCTGATCCGCAGCCTGCTCGCCCTCTCCGCGCGGAAGAATCTCATCCTCTCGCGAAAAATCCTGCACACCGCGCCGAAGACCGTCCGGGAGCGGCTGCTCTCCTACCTCTCCGACCAGTCGCTGCGCGCGGGCAGCCGCAGCTTCACCATCCCGTTCGACCGACAGCAGCTCGCCGATTACCTCAGCGTCGACCGCAGCGCGCTGTCCGCCGAGATCGGGAGGCTGCGGCGCGAGGGCGTCCTGATCTCCCGCCGCAGCAAGTTCACGCTGTGCGATGCAGAGGACGGGCATTCCTCGCGTTCGTGACGGCTCAGCCCACAGGCATCGGCACGGCGACTGCGCCGCCGTCCACTATGACGCCGCCGCCGTCGACGGCAATGCCGCCCGCGTTCCCGTCGACAAAGCCTCCGTCGGAGGAGCCGCTGTCAGAGAAGCCGCCGTCCGTGAAGCCTCCGTTCACAGCGCCGCCGTCCATGCCGCCCTGGCCCGCAAGCGCTGCGTCGAGCTGCATCTGCAGGTCGGAGAGCGCCATGGTCATTTGCTCGTTCTGGGTCTGCAGCTCGGCGCACTGCCCCTGTGCGCCCTGCCAGAGCACGCCGAAGACTACAGCCGCCGCCGCGAGCGCCGCGCAGAGAACGCCGCCTCCGATAAGAATCGGGAGCGACTTTTTCGCGCCCGTTTTCGTCGGGATGCCGCAGTGCGCGTAGATGGCGCGCAGCCGGGAGCGGTATTCGCTGCGGTTGAAGACGACGCCGTGCTTCTCGTACCGGTGCAGCGCCTCCTCGAGGGCGCGCGCCTGCTCTCCGATTTCCCGCCGCCGCTCCTCATCAGCCTCAAGACTTTCCTCCTGCCACTGCGCGAGGCGCTTTTTGCTCATGGGAAGAAAGGCGCGCAGCTCCTGCGTGCACGCGTCGCAATAACCGAGCTCGCTGTAAAATTCTTTTTTCTCTCCGCACAGTTTACATTTCGGCATCCGAATGACCTCCTTTTTCTCTCTGAAACAGCGCGCGAAGGCGCATCAGTGTGTCGATGGTCAAAAACAGATCGTCTCTGGCGCGCAGACGCGCCTGCTCATACGGGACGGCCACGCGGTTGATGCTCAGCACCGCCGAGACGCCGCGGCTGTAGATCTCCTCGATCCCGCCGCCAATGTCGCCGGCGACGGCAATGACCGGCACGCCGGCCTTCGCGGCCTCCGCCGCCACGCCGGAGACGACCTTTCCGCGCAGGGACTGGCCGTCAAGCCGCCCCTCACCGGTGAGAACGAGCGAAGCGCCCGGCAGGAGACGGGCAAAGCCCGTGACGTCGAGCACCGTCTCGATGCCCATGCGCAGCGTCCCGCCCAGAAAAACACGCACGCCCGCGCCCATGCCGCCCGCCGCGCCCGCGCCCGGCTTTCCTGCGGCGTCCGCGCCGCCCGGCAACGAGGAGAGCACGGCGGCGAGATGGCGGAGCCCGTCGTCGAGAAGGCGCACCGCCGCCTCGTCCGCGCCCTTCTGCGGAGCGAAGACGTACGCCGCGCCCGCGGGGCCGAAGAGCGGGGAGTCGACGTCGCACATGGCCTCCACCGTCACACCCGCGAGCCGTGCCTGCACGCCGTCGAGCGAGACGGAGGCGATGCGGCGCAGCGTCCCGCCTGTCGGGACGAAGGGG
>CASFAA010000092.1 GCA_949292505.1 uncultured Oscillospiraceae bacterium | reverse complement strand
ACGATGGTGCCCCAGCCGGCCTCCTTCCAGATGTCGCTTGCGACGAGGATGGTACGGAAGCACGCGGGATCCTGCAGGAAAGCGTGCTTTTCGCCGCCGAACAGCTCAATCAGGTAATTCAGCGCGCCGCTCGAGGGCGAGAGCAGGTTGATGATCATGCCGGACAGGACGACCCAGGAAATGAAGTGGGGCAGATACAGGATCGTCTGCGAGGCCTTTTTGAACCGCTGAAGCTTGACCTCGTTGATCAGCACCGCCAGCAGGATCGGGGCCGGGAAGCCCCACGCGAGCCGCAGCAGGCTGATGGTCAGGGAATTGCCGAACACCTTGAGGAAATTTTCCGAGGTGAAGAGATACTCGAAGTTCTTCCACCCGACCCAGGGGCTCCCCGAAAAACTGAGCACCGGGCTGTACTCCTGGAACGCGATGGATACGCCGTACATCGGCGCGTAACAGAAGACAAGAAAGAAAATCAGACCGGGAACCAGAAACAGATACAGCCAGAAGTTCCGCTTCCAATAGCCTCGCGGAAGCTTCGCCGCTTTTGCACGCATTGTTCGTCTCCTCCTTCTCTTGTTTTTCAAAGCGCTTTTGCAAATGCGTTTCTTTTTGACAGTTTCAGTATACCAAGGAGAGGTTCTTTGTGCAATTCGCTATCTTATCCTTTTCCTGTCAGTTTCTTATCCTGCGCTTTGCCGAAACGGGACGCGCGGCTGCGCGAATTTACAATATCGGAAGGGGAGTGTAAAATCGCGTCATGAAGAAAAACGGCATGAAAAACGCGCGCCCGGAAGCACCGGGCGCGCGCTGTCTCGCCAAATGATTTCACACCGGGACGGAGCGATCCGCCGCGTAAACGGCCTCAATGTTCGCCGTGGGGACGTCGCCCTCGAAGCCCTGGCTTGCCATCAGAATGTAGCCGTTCGTTTGGCCGAGCGTGCAGAGGAAGCGGTTCGTCTCGGCGGCCACCTCCTCCGGGGTGCCGTGCGGCAGGATGTCCTGCGTGTCAATGCCGCCGTGGAAGGTGATCCGGCCGCCGTACTTTCGGAGAAGGTTGTCGGCCTCGAGGCCCTTGACCTTCTGCAGCGGCTCGAGCGCGTCGACGCCGCACTCAATCAGATCCTCAATGACAGGCTCCACCGCGCCGCAGGAGTGCTGCTGGTAAAACGCGCCGTACGAATGCGCGAGGCCGACGAGCTTCTTCGTGTTCTCCTTGAAGAATTCACGCCACATCTCCACGCTGAACAGCATCGAGATCTGTGTGCCGTAGTCGTCGTGCGGGCGCAGCACGTCGATCTTCCCGCCGCCGGCCTCGAAGCAGCGGCGGTAGTATTCGAGCTCAAACTCGACCATCCTGTCGAGGATGCGCTTCGCGACCTCGGATTCCTCGACCATGAGGATGAAGAACTCCTCCATGGAAATCAGATAGGTGACGATCTGGAACGGCCCCTCGTGGCCGATGATGATCGCCTTGTCGGGGTGCCTGGCGATCGTCTCGCCGATGGCGGAATAGTCAAACCAGTCCGGGTCGGGCCAATGGTACGCGTCGACCTCCTCGACCGTCTCGACGCCCGAAAGAGGGAAGTACGTCGTGACAGGATAGGAATCGAGCTCGGTGACATGGACGGTCTGCTCATAGCCCCAGAAGGAGCGGCGGATCTCCCTTCCTTTTTCGTCGGCCCGCACGGGCAGCTCCGGCCCGATATAGCGCGGGCCGGCTCCGACGATGTCGATCTGATATTTCTCGAGCAGCTGGTCGTACTCGGTGAAGCCGTACTCCTTCATCAGGCGGCCGGTGACCGTGCCGACGGCCTCGAAGGCGGCGGGGATGCGGTCTGGCCTCTGGCGCTGCATGACAGCGCGCAC
>CASFAA010000091.1 GCA_949292505.1 uncultured Oscillospiraceae bacterium | reverse complement strand
CAAAGGGGGCTAAGAACGTCGAATCGTGAGCGGAATTCTTCTGATTTCTCCGCGCAGCAAGAGGGCAGCAACCCTCATCAGACAATTGACCACCGTGTGGTCAATTGTAAGCTTCCGTCCCTCGTGGGGGAAGCCAAGGGGCTGCCGAGACGACGTTTCACGCCGCACTCTTAAATGAGCCGTCGGAAGCATCCCCCCGGCGCTGAAATTTAATTTGCCGGGACGCCACCCGGCACATTGAATTTCAGACGCTCCGCCGCCACTGCGGCGGAGCACACCCCCGGACTTCCAACAAGGGAGGTTTAAAGAACGGCAACCGCCTTGCCCCAAAGGGAGGCAGAAGGCTTTCCTCTTAACGGAAAGATCTCGTCCTTTGTCAAATTTCTCTTCCGCACAGGAAATGACAAACTTTACCATTTCCCCGGATTATAATGGAGAAAACGAAGGAAGTTTCCCACCAAGGAGGGGTCATGATGTGGAATCATCAGGAGAAAAAGAAGCTCGTCCTGCTCGACGCGGAGAGCGTTCGCGCCAATCCGGCGCAGCCGCGCCGCGAGTTTGAGCCTGCCCGCCTCGAGGAGCTGGCGGAGAGCATTCGGCAAAACGGCCTTTTGCAGCCGATCACCGTGCGAAAGACGCAGGACGGCGCGTATGAGCTGATAGCGGGGGAGAGGAGGCTGCGGGCGTGCCGGCTGGCCGGTCTGCGGCAGATTCCGTGTATCCTCATGGGCGTCGACGCGCGGCAGAGCGCCATCCTCGCCATGCTCGAGAATTTGCAGCGGCACGACCTCGGCGTGTTCGAGGAGGCGGAGGGACTTCGCCGTCTCGTCGAGGAGTGGGGCGTCACGCAGGAGGAGGCCGCGGCGCGTCTCGGAAAAAGCCAGTCGAGCGTCGCGAACAAGCTTCGTCTTCTGCGCCTGAGCGAGGACGAGCGAAAGGCAATCACCCAAAACGGGCTGACAGAGCGTCACGCGCGGGCGCTGCTCCGCCTGGGAGACGGGGAGGAGCGCAGGGAGGCGCTGCGCGTCATCATCGAGCGCGGACTGAACGTCGCGCAGGCGGAGCGGTACATTGCGCAGCTTCTCGAAACACGCGAGGCGGCTAAACCGAAGCGGTCCGTCCTTGTGCGGGATGTGCGCATCTTTCTCAATACCATCCGCCATGCCGTCGACCTCATGAAGCAGAACGGCATCACCGCCCAGACCCTGCAGCGCGAGTCGGAGAACTACGTCGAGTATACGATCCGCATCCCCAAGGATGAAGCCAAACGAGAGTGCGGCGCGGCGTCCGTGCGGGGTGTGCTTTGAGAGATAGATTGCGAAAACAGGCTTTCCGCGAGGAGAGCCTGTTTTTTTGTGGGGGTGTTTTTTCTTTTGCTGCGTGGGAAAATCAGAGAGCTCCGCTCATTGGAGCGCCGTGCTTTCAGCCTCCCTCAGAACGAGGGAGGTGTCGCCGCAGGCGACGAAGGGAGGGATTCTGCCCTCTTACCGCGCAGGAAAATCAGAAGAATTCTGCTCACGATTCGCCGTTCTTAGCCCCCTTCCACCAAAGGGGGCTGCCAAGCTCCCTGCGAGTGGAAACCCACTTCCCCCGAGGGAAAAATAGAGCGATCCCTCCTGCGAGGCTACAGCGATGCGATAGGCTGCTGAAACGTCAAGTTCCGGGCTTTCGGTTCACACCCAGCCGCTGAAACGTCAATTTCCGGTGCCGCGCACCGCAAATTGATGTTTCAGACGCAACACCCGGCACCGCCGGGTGTTGCAGTTTCACGTGAAACACTCCATATTTCCTCTCCTTTTTTCCGTCAACCATGAAAAGAAGCTTTATTCTCCAGGGAAAGCGTGATATAATAATGCGGAAGGAGGGAAATGGATGGGAAAAATCATTGCAATCGCCAACCAGAAGGGAGGCGTGGGGAAGACGACGACGGCGGTCAATCTCGCGGCGGCGCTCGGTCTCAAGAAAAAAAAGACGCTCCTTGTGGACGTTGACCCGCAGGGGAACTCCTCGAGCGGCGTCGGCGTGGATCGCCGCAGGCAAAAGACGACCGTCTATCATGTCCTGCTCGGGGAAACAAAGGCGCAGGACGTTGTCGTCAAGACCGGATTTGAAAATCTCGATCTCATTCCCTCCAGCATGGATCTCGCGGGCGCGGAGGTGGAGCTGATTGAGCGCGACCACCGGGAGTCGATCCTGCGCTCGGCGCTGGCGCCTCTGCGCGACCAGTACGACTTTATCCTCATCGATTGTCCGCCGGCGCTGTCCATCATCACGACGAACGCGCTCTGCGCCGCCGACACGCTGCTCATCCCGATCCAGTGCGAATACTACGCGCTCGAGGGACTCTCGCAGCTGATGAACACCGTCCGCCGCGTGAAGCGCCAGTACAACGACAAGCTCGACGTCGAGGGCGTGCTGCTCACCATGTACGACGGCAGGCTCAATCTCACGCAGCAGGTGGTCGACGAGGTGAAGAAGTATTTTCCGAGGAAGGTGTATTCGACCGTCGTCCCGCGCACCGTCCGGCTCTCCGAGGCTCCGAGCTTCGGCAAGCCGATCCAGTACTACGACAGGACGGGCAAGGGCAGCGCGGCGTACGACAGCCTGGCCGACGAGCTTCTGCGAAACCAGTAAACCGACGAACCGGAGAGGGGAGATCGAATGGCAGCAAAAAAGGGCGGTCTGGGCAAGGGCCTGGACGCCATCTTTTCGGAAAACGATATGGAAGACAGCAACACCGCCGTTGCGATCCGCATCGACGAGCTGGAGCCGAACCGCGCGCAGCCGCGCAAGAGCTTTGACGATGAGTCCATCGCGGAGCTCGCGGACTCCATCTCCCGGCACGGCGTGCTGCAGCCGCTTCTGGTGCGTCCCCTGATTGGGGGAGGGTACCAGATTGTCGCGGGCGAACGCCGCTGGCGCGCGGCGCGCATGGCCGGGGTCAAGGAGGTTCCCGCGGTGGTGCGGGATCTCAGCGAGAGCGAGGTCATGCAGCTCGCCCTGATTGAGAATCTGCAGCGCGAGGACCTCAACCCGCTCGAGGAGGCGGGAGGCTATCAGGCGCTCATTGAAGAATACGGCTTCACGCAGGAGGACGTCGCCCGTACCGTGGGACGATCGCGTCCTGCCGTGGCGAACGCGCTGCGCCTGCTTGCTTTGCCCGAGGATCTGCGGGAGCTGGTGAGCGAGGGCGTGCTCTCCGCCGGACACGCGAGGACGCTGCTCGCCTTCCCGGACGAGGAGTCCATGCGGCGCGCGGCGAAGCTGGCCGTCGAGCAGGAGCTTTCCGTGCGTCAGCTGGAAAAGCTCGCGCAGAGCGCGAAGGAACAGCTCGAGGAGCAGGAGGAAAAGCGCGAGTCGCCGAAGCGGCGGATTCCGTATTTCGACGAGGTGGAGCTCGCGCTCAACGAGCATCTCGGGCGGCGCGTGGCCGTCAAGGGCAATAAAAAGAAAGGAACGCTCCAGATTGAGTTCTACGGTGAGGACGATCTCGCGGAGCTTCTCAAGCTGTTCGGCGATCGCTGAGCCGCGTGAAACAAGATAAAGGAGACAAGAAAAGACATGGTTGATATTAACCTGATCCGCAGCAATCCCGACCTGGTAAAGGCCAACATCAAAAAGCGTGAAATGAACCTCGACGACGTGGTCGACGCGATTCTTGAGGTCGACGCGAAGCGCCGCGAGCTGACCGGTTCCACGGAGGCCATGAAGGCCGAGCAGAACGCCTGCACGAAGAAGATCCCCGCCATGAAGAAGGCAGGGGAGGACGTCGCGCCGGTGATGGCCGAGATGAAGGCGCTCTCCGAGAAGATCAAGGCCGCCGCCGCCGAGCTCGGCGAGCTGGAGGAGAAGCAGAAGGAGCTGATGCTCAGTCTGCCAAATATGCCGGACGAGGACGTCGCGGCGGGCGGCAAGGAGCAGAACGTGCCGGTGCACTATTTCGGCGAGCAGCCGAAGTTTGACTTCGAGCCGAAGAATCACGTCGACCTGTGCGAGAGCCTCGGGATGATCGACTATCCGCGCGGCGCGAAGGTCGGCGGCAACGGCGCGTGGATTTACCGCGGCGCGGGCGCGAGACTCGAGTGGGCGCTGCTCAACTTCTTCGTCAACGAGCATCTCGCGGACGGGTACGAGCTGATCCTCCCGCCGCATATGCTCAACTACGAGTGCGGCTATGTGGCAGGCCAGTTCCCGAAATTCTCCGACGAGGTGTACTGGATCCAGAACCCGACGTCCGCCGATAAGAAGTTCATGCTCCCGACGGCGGAGACGGTGCTCGTCAACCTGCACAGAGATGAAATTCTGACGCTCGACGAGCTGCCGAAGAAATATATCGCCTACACGCCGTGCTACCGCCGCGAGGCGGGCAGCTACCGCTCCGAGGAGCGCGGCATGATCCGCGGCCATCAGTTCAATAAAGTCGAAATGGTGCAGTACACGACGGAGGACGGCTCCGACGCGGCATTTGAGGAGCTTGTCGGGAAAGCGGAGCGCCTTGTGCAGGAGCTTGGCCTGCACTATCGTCTGAGCAAGCTGGCGGCGGGCGACTGCTCGTTCTCCATGGCGAAGACGTACGATATTGAGGTCTGGATTCCGAGCATGGGGATCTATAAAGAGGTCAGCTCGGCGTCGAATGCGAGAGCGTACCAGGCGCGGAGAGGGAATATCAAATACCGCGGAGAGGATAAGAAGCTGCACTTTGCGCATACGCTGAACGCGTCGGGCTTGGCGACGAGCCGCGTGATGCCGGCGATTGTGGAGCAGTTCCAGAATGCGGATGGAAGTGTGACGGTGCCGGAGGTGCTGCGGAAGTATATGGGCGGCCAGGAGGTTATTAAGCCGCAGGAATAAGCAGCAGCCAAAGGGTTTTGCGGCGTAGCCGTACCGCAGCAGTTGAAGCGTCGATTTTCGGTGTGTAGCACCGAAAATTGATGCTTCACACGGGACTGCATTGCAGTCCCATGTTTTCAGCCAGGCCTTTTTCAAAAGGCCGCGTACCCCTCGTCTCCCATCGCGCGAAGCCCCGCCCAGGAGAGCTGAATTTTAATTTGCCGGGACGCAACCGGCAAATTGAAATTCAGACGCTTCATCCGGATGTATCCGGATGAAGCAGAAACAGACGCAGCGTCTTTCCCCGACCGGCGGCGCACCCAATCCCTTTCCCGCATGAAGCCCCGCCCCCGACCGGCCTCCGCCGCGCCTTTTCCGGCGCACGGAGCTTCCGTGTCCCCGGCGCTTTTTGCTCGTCCCCCGCGCTGAAACCGTTCACAATAACCACAGGAATCACAAAGCCGGGCCTGATTGCGGCCCGGCTTTTTCCACTCGAAAGGAAGTGTTTGTGGAAAAATGGAATACACAGAGGAACAGATCCGCGAATACGCGCTGCCGATGCGCGTGAAGACGTACGACGTCGACCCGAACAGCCGGCTGAAGCTCTCGGCGCTGCTGCGCGTGTGTCAGGAGGTCAGCGAGCGGCATCTCGAGTCGGTCCATATGGGCTATACGGTTATGAAGGAGAAGGGGCTCGTCTTTCTCATCATCTCGAACGCGGCGAAGATTTACCGTCTTCCCGTGCTGGGGGAGGAGCTTGTGCTCCGTACCCACCCGCGCGGGACGATGGGCGTGCAGTTTTATCGCGACTATGAGTTCTGGTCGGGGGACGAGCTTCTGATCCGTGTGATGCAGACGAGCGTCTCCGTCGACCCGGCGGAGCATAAGATATTGCGCCCGAAGGTGTTCCTCTCCTACGGCGTCTTTTTTGACGAGAAGGTGCCAAGGGAGGAGAAGGTGGAGAAGATCGCCGCGCGCGACCTGCCGGAGCTCGGCAGGAGGGTGATTCGCTATTCGGACGTGGACTATAACCATCACCTGAACAATACCATTTACGGCGATATTACCATGGACTACCTTCCCGAATCGCTGTGGGAGAAGCAGTTCTCGTATGAGCAGATCGACTATGTGAGCGAGGCGCTGCTCGGCGAGGAGCTTGTGATCCGCGGGGGAGAGACGGAGGAGGGATTTTTGGTACAGGGGTACCATGAGAGAGGATTGAGCTTTTCTGCGCTGCTGAGGTAAAGGGGGAAAGCGGAGCCTCCCTTGATGCAGGGAGCCTCCGCGCTGCTGCGGGCCTTGCCTCCCTCAGTTCGAGGGAGGTGTCGCCGAAGGCGACGGAGGGAGGGGAGCTGCCTGCCCTCCTGCTGCGCGCTAAAATCAGAGAGCTTCGCTGACGATTCGCCGTTCTTAGCCCCCTTTGGTGGAAGGGGGGTGGCGCGCAGCGCCGGGGGGATGCTTCCGACGGCTCAACTAAGAGCGCGGCGTGAAACGCCGTCACGGCAGCGTCTTTCTTGGCTTCCCCAACATGGGGAAGCTGGCACGCCCCAAAATTGAGCGATAAGTGATTTATTTTCAACTACTTTTCGTAGAAAGAAAAGTTCATTATACGCACAGGCGTGACTGATGAGGTTCGCTGCACTCTTACCGCGCGGAAAATTTGAGGCTCGCAGCTCCCGTGAGCACCCCCTCTGTCAACAGGTCGTCGGGAGACGACGCTCTGTTGACATCTCCCCCAAGGGGGCGACTCGGGCTCTGCGGAGCCCTCGGCCAGTCAGCCCA
>CASFAA010000090.1 GCA_949292505.1 uncultured Oscillospiraceae bacterium | reverse complement strand
ACTGATACAACAGCTCATTTTCAGCACAGCACAAAAAAAGCAGAGGCAGGAGAGCCGTAAAGTTTCCTGCCTCTGTTTTTTCTTTTGCGTGATATTCAGCTTGATCTATGGGATCCGGGAGCTTTCCTCCCTGTTTGGGGCTTGGTGCGGGTCGTCCGGAAAAGACGCTTCGTCTGTTTCTGCAACACCGCTTGGGGCGGTGTTGCCTGAATTTCAATTTGCCGGTTGCGTCCCGGCAAATTAAAATTCAGCAGCTCGAAGTGGGGCTTCGCGCTGTTGATCACCGTTGGCTGCGTGCGCGGGGGCGCCGCCCCCGACCCCCCGCCGCCTTTGAAAAGGCGGGCGAAACTTTCACGTTTTCGCTCCCCGGCAGCTGACTGCTACATCGCCTGCATCCTCTCCTGCTCAAACTGCTTGCGGTACAGCTCCCTGTAATATCCCTTCCTCCGAATCAGCTCCTCGTGCGTACCCTGCTCCACGATCGCGCCGTCGCGCACCACCAGAATCAGATCCGCACGGCGGATCGTCGACAGCCGGTGCGCAATCAGGAACGACGTGCGCCCCTTGAGCAGAAGCTCCGTCGCGTCCTGGATCAGCCGCTCCGTCTTCGTATCGATCGAGCTCGTCGCCTCGTCCAGCACGAAGATCCGCGGGTCCGCCAGCACCGCGCGGGCAAACGAAATCAGCTGCTTCTCGCCCGTCGACAGGCGGTCGCCGCCTTCGCCGACGTCGCTCTCATACCCCTTTTCCAGCTTCATCGCTACCTGGTCCGCCGACACGGCCTTCGCCGCCGCGATGACCTCCTCGTCCGTCGCGTCGAGACGGCCGTACCGGATATTCTCCATCACCGTGCCGGAAAACAGGTGCGGGCTCTGCAGAACGTACCCGATGCTGCTGTGCAGCCAGAGCTGGCTGCGCTCGCGGTAGTCCCTGCCGTCGATCAGCACCTGCCCCTCCGTCGGCTCGAAGAAGCGGCACGCGAGGTTGACCAGCGTGCTCTTGCCCGCGCCCGTCTCGCCGACGATGGCGATCGTCGACCCCGCCGGAATCCTGAGGTTGAAGTGCGTCAGGACGTTCTCGTTCCCGTCCGGATAGCGGAACGACACGTCGCGGAATTCAATGTCGCCGCGAATCGGCTCCCAGTTCTCCCGCTTCGCCTCGAACGCCGTGCCGTATTTCTCAATCACCTCGGGCGTATCGGTGATGAGCGGCTCCTGCTCGAGCAGGCCCATCACGCGCTCAATGTTCGCCTGCAGCGAGAGAATGTCCGCGATGTTGCGCGCAATCTGCTGGATCGGCTCGAAAATGCCCACCGCGTACGACGTGAACGCCGACAGCGTGCCGATCAGAAGCAGGCCGTCGAGCGCCAGCGCGCCGCCGCGCGCGAGCACAATCGCCGTCGTCAGCGAGCTGAAAAACATCACGAGCGGAATGTACACCGCGGAGAGCCGCGCCGCACGCACCGACGAGACGCGCATATCCTGCGTGACCTCCTCGAATTCGCGGCTGTTCTGCTCCTCAATCACGAGCGTCTTCGACGTCCGCGCGCCCATGATGCCTTCATTGTACGCGCTCGTGATGCGCGAGTTCATCTTGCGCACGCGGCGGTTCCAGCGCAGAATCCTGTCCTGAAAATATGCCGTGAGCAGCGAAATCACCGGCACTATCAGGACGACCGCCGCCGCGAGGCCGGGATTCAGCAGGAACATCATCACAAACACGCCGAGGACGTAGAATACCGCCCACAGAATGTCGATCGAGTTCCACGCAATCATGCCCGCAATGCGGTTCGTGTCGCTCATGATGCGCGAGAGCAGGTAGCCGACCGGCGTCACGTTGTAGTACGAGAGCGACAGCGTCTGCAGATGCACAAAGCACGCGCGCTTCATGTCGCGCCCAATCTGCATCTCGATGCGCATACTGCGCCGCGCAAACAGAATGACCGCCAGCGCCTGGATGCCAATCACGCAGCCGTACAGGAGCGCAAAGCCCGGCAGGCCGGACGCGTCCCCCGTCTCGATGAACTCGTCAATCGCGTACCGCTGGAACAGCGGCAGCGCAATGTCAATCACGGCGCACACCACGTTGAGCGCGAGCACAATCGCAATCAGCCCGCGGTACGGCCGGAGAAACGGCAGCAGCTTCTTCCACGAGCGGATGTCAAACGATTTGGTATATTCCTGCTCGTCATACCCCATGGCTCTCGCCTCCTTCCTCGTCGGAGAACAGGAGATCCCTGTCCTCGCCCGTCATCTGCAAATCGTAAATTTCACGGTACAGGCCGTGCTTCTCCATCAGCTCGTCGTGGCTCCCCAGCTCCGCGACGCGGCCGTCCTGCAGGACGAGAATCAGGTCCGCCTGCATGAGCGTCGTGACGCGGTGGGAGATGAGGATGACCGTCGAAGAGCCCTTCGCGTCGTGCAGCGACGCGCGGATCTGCGCGTCCGTCTCCGCGTCAACGGCGGAGAGCGAGTCGTCAAAGATCAGGATCGGCGCGTCCTGCATCAGCGTGCGCGCAATCGCGACGCGCTGCTTCTGACCGCCCGAGAGCGTCACGCCGCGCTCGCCGACGATGGTGTCGTACCCGTCCGCAAACTCGAGAATCGCCTCGTCGACGTGCGCCGTCCCCGCCTGACGGCGGATCTCGTCCATCGACGCGCCGGGGCGCACCGCGGCAATGTTCTCCCGGATGGTGCGCGAGAACAGAAACGGTTCCTGCAGCACAATGCCGATGTTCCGCCGCAGGTACGGGCGGCTGATTTCCGAAATGTCCACCCCGCCGACGGTGATGCGCCCGCCCTCCGGCGGGAGATCGTACAGGCGGTCGATGAGGTGCATCATCGTGGACTTTCCGCTGCCCGTCGCGCCGAGGACGGCGAACGTCTTCCCCGCCGGGATGGTGAAGCTCACGTCCCGCAGGACGGGCTGTTCGCCGTACGCGAACGAGACGTGGTCGAAGACAATATCCCTGTCCATCGGCGGCGTCTTCGCGTCCTTCGGCTCCTCCTCCGGCTCGGAATCGAGGATGTACGCGAGACGCTCAATCGACACGCCCGCCTTGCTCATCTCGGAGAGAATTCTGCCGAGGCCGCGCACCGGCCACACGAGCGACTGGTTGTACGACACGAAGGCGAGGAATTCGCCGAGCGTGATCTCCCCGTTCACCGCCTGCAGCACGCCGACGGAAATCACAGTCAGGATCTGCAGTCCGGTGATGAGGTCGCCGATGCCCCAGTACGCGCTCATGAGCCGCCCGAGGCGGATCCACAGCGAAGCAAACCGCTCGTTTTTCTGGTCAAAGCGCTCGACCTCGAACTTCTCCCGGCCGAACGCGCGCACCACGCGCACGCCCGTGAGGTTCTCCTGCACCGTCGCCGAGAGCGCGCCCTCGGCCTCGTCCGCCGTCAGGAAGCGCTTCGCGATTTTCGAGAAGAAAAAGCCCGAATACAACAGGATGACCGGCAGAAAGCCCACGGCGATCAGCGTCGTGCGCCAGTTCATCGAGAACATCACCGCGAGCGAGAAGCCGACGAGAAAGACGATGCGGCACACCTCGAGCAGCTGGTTCGTGACAAAATTGCGCACAACCTCGACGTCCGACGTGCAGCGCTGGATGATCTCGCCCGTGCTGTGGCGGACGTGCCACGCGTACGGCAGCCGCTGGATGTGGCGGTACAGCGCGTCGCGCAGCGATTTGACGAAGCTCTCCGACCCGTTCGCCGTGCCCATGCGGCTGCCGTAGGTGCACAGCCCCGACAGCACCGCCACGATGAGCAGAAAGCCCGCCGCCGCGATCAGCTGCGCCATCGGATCGGCCCGGAGCAGCGCCTGCGGAGCCAGCGCCGTCACGACGTCGGGGAACGGCTCCCCGCCGAGGATGGAGTCGACCGCCACGCGCACCACCTGCGGCGTGAGCGAGCCGAGCACCGTGTTTCCCATGGAAAACAGGAGCGTGAGCGCGAAGATCCAGAGATAAGGCCGCAGGAATCTCCAAATCAGCGCCCGTTTCGATTGTTTCAAGCAATTCCCTCCCTTTTGGTAAACAAAAAACGCCCCCGGCCAAAAGCCGGAGGCGTCGAATGAACCGCACAAAAGCCCGCCTGTCACGTCAGGCGGAACGGGGGCGCGGGCAGTTCTTTCCTTCGGCTCGAAAACTCATGTGGTTGTCAATACGCTTCTTGGTCATCGTGCCCGCCTCCTTTCTTTTTTGCGTAGTGTTTTTAGATAGAATCAGCGAGAATTAGTATACGCCGTTCCTCCTTACTTGTCAAGGGATTCTTGCAAATTCACAGGGGATCGGGTATAATAAGGACAATATTTTCTGTCATGCGGCGCAGTACGGAAAGGAGCCTTCCACTATGAACTGGATCGACCGCCTCGAGCGAAGGGCGCGCAGGCTGGCTGTCCCAAACCTGATGTTTATCCTCTCGGGCGCGATGCTGCTCGTCTATCTGCTCGAGCTGTTTTTCCCGATGCTCCCGATGATGCTCTCCCTTGACCGCGCGATGCTGTTCCGCGGGCAGGTCTGGCGGCTCGTCACCTTCCTCTTCCTGCCGCCGTCGTCGTCTCCCATCTGGATTTTCTTCAACCTCTACTTTTACTGCCTGCTCGGCCGGGCGCTCGAGCAGCAGTGGGGCGTGTTCCGCTTTAACCTGTTCTACTTCTGCGGCGCGCTCGGCGCGATCGTCTCCGCCCTGCTTATCGGCTCCGGGACGAACTACTATCTGAACCTCTCGCTGTTCCTCGCCTTCGCGGCCTTCTATCCCGACTACAAGCTCATGCTCTTCTTCTTCCTGCCGATCAAGGTCAAGTACCTCGCCCTCCTCGACGTCCTCCTCCTCGCCGTCAGCTTCGTCCTCGGCGGCTGGAGCGACCGGATCGCGATCGTGTTCTCCCTCATCAATATCGTGATCTTCTTCGGCGGCAGCACCGTCAAGCATATCAAGACGCAGATGGGGTACTGGAAGACGAGAAGGAATTTCCGGAAGTATATGAAATAGGATGTGCGATTGATTTTCCCCCGGCCCAAGCGAGCCGGGGGATTTTTTTGGCGGCTTGCGCGGAGAGGGAAGATATTCTCCTTTTTTGCTGCGAGCTTGGCAGCCCCCCTTGGTGGAAGTCCGGGGGAAGCGTCCCTCTCGCGCAAAAAGAGACAAAAAAGCGGAAAAACCCTTCGGCCTTTCCGCTTTTTCGTCTGTCCGATTTGTCTTTTGCCGCCTCCCGTCCGCGCGGGACGGCGGGAGGCTCAGGCGTGGCGCTTGCACGTCACGGTCTCGACCGTCAGGCGGATGACCGCGACGGCGGAGAGCTCCGCGGCGGAGAACGTCCAGCCGCGGCTCCCGGCGTAATGGTTCATCAGCAGGCGCAGTCCTTCTCCTTCGCGGCGGCGTCCGCGAGCAGCTCGACGGAGCCCGTCCCCATTACGCAGAGGAAGCGGTACGAGTAATCGCACGCCCTTTCCCCCGCGTTGACGGCGTGGTCCGTGTCCAGCTCGAAGCTCGCGCGGCCGAGCCTGCGGATGAGGTCAATCTTCCTTCCCGCCTTCGCGCTGTGGAAGTAGAACGCCCCCTCCTCCGCGTCGTAGCCGAAGCTGAGCGGGACGATGTACGCCTCCGCGCCGTCGCAGAAGCCGAGGCGGCAGCAGTCGCACGACGCGATGATTTCGTCAATGCGGGCGCGGTCCGTGATTTCCCTGTCGCTTCTCCTCATGCGGGACGTCCTTTCCGTCGGGGACGGCTCACAGCGTCCCGAAAATACGGTCGCCCGCGTCGCCGAGGCCGGGGACGATGTAGCCGATGTCGTTGAGGCGTTCGTCAATCGCGGCGCAGTAGAGCTGCACGTCGGGGTGGGCCTTGGTGAAGGCTTCGATGCCCTCCGGCGCGGCGATGATGCACATGAATTTGATGGACTTCGGGTGGCTGCGCTTGATGATTTCGACGGAATCGATCGCCGAGCCGCCCGTCGCGAGCATCGGGTCGAGGACGATGACGTCGCGCTGCTCGATGTCCTGCGGGAGCTTATGGTAATACTCCCCGGGCTGGAGCGTCTGGTGGTCGCGGTAGAGGCCGATGTGGCCGACCTTCGCGGCGGGGACGAGCGTCAGCACGCCCTCGACCATCCCGAGCCCGGCGCGCAGAATCGGCACAAACGCGAGCTTGCGGCCCGCGATGACCTTCGTGACCGCCTTGCCCATCGGCGTCTCGATCTCGGTGTCCTCGAGCGGGAGGTCGCGCGTCGCCTCGTAGCACATCAGCATGGCGATTTCGCTCACGAGCTCGCGGAACTCCTTCGAGCCCGTCTCCTTCTTCCGCAGAAACGTCAGCTTATGCTGAATCAGCGGATGATCCATTACGAAAACCTGGTTGTCCATTTTGCAAGATCTCCTCTCCCGGTGCGGCGCGTCACAGCTCGCCGTTTTCGATCTGCGCAATCTGGCCGACGCGCACGGCGTGGCGGCCTCCGTCGAACGGCGTGTTCAGATAGATCTCCGCGAGCTTCACGGCCATCGTCTCGTCGATGACGCGTCCGCCGAGGCAGAGAATGTTGGAATCGTTGTGGCGGCGCGTCATCTCGGTGCAGAACTCGTTCGTGCACACGGAGGCGCGGATGCCCTTCACCTTGTTCGCCGCGATGCTCATCCCGATGCCGGTGCCGCAGCAGAGAATGCCCTTCTCGCACTCGCCGCCCGCCACGCTGTGCGCGACCGCCGCGGCGATCGGGCCGTAGTTGACGGACTCCTCCGTCATCG
>CASFAA010000089.1 GCA_949292505.1 uncultured Oscillospiraceae bacterium | reverse complement strand
ATCGACCACGAGCGCATCCGCTGGGTCGTGGAAGCGGCCCGTTCGCTGTGAGCGGCGCGCCCCGCGCGGCGGACGCGTTCCGCGGCCTGGAGGAAAAGCTCAGCCGCATGGTGCGGATCCCGACCGTCTGCGGCACGCCGCGGTATGCGATCGCCTGCTATCGGGAAACGCTGCGGGAGCTTTTCCCGCACGTCTTTTCGGCCGCGGAGGAAACGCCTGTCGGCGAGGCGCTTCTGCTGCGGATTCCGGGGACGTTCCCCGACAGGCTTCCGTATTTGCTCAGCGGCCACATGGACGTCGTGGACGCGCGGGAGGAGGCGTGGAGCGTCCCGCCGTTCTCCGGAGAGATCCGGGACGGGCGCGTCTGGGGCCGCGGCGCGCAGGATATGAAGGGCGCGCAGTGCGCGCTGCTCGAGGCGCTCGACCGCCTTCTTGCGGAGGGGTTTCGCCCGTGCCGGAGCGTCTGGCTCTATCTCTCGTGCGACGAGGAGATCGGCGGTCCGACGACGGCCCGCGCAGCCGCCTGGCTGCGGGAGCGCGGCGTCCGCTTCGAGGCGGTGATCGACGAGGGCGGCGTCATTGGGGAAAATTTCTGGGGCAAGCTTCCCGGCCGTTGCGCGATGATCGGCGTCGCGGAGAAGGGCTCGCTCGAATACCGCTTTACCGCCCGCGCGGCGGGAGGCCACGCGTCGAACCCGCCCCCGGATACCGCGATTGTGCGCCTTGCCCGCCTCGTCGCCGATCTGGAGGAGAACGCGGGGACGCTGTTCCGCCATGCGCTCTCACCCGGCGCGGTGCGCGTCCTGCGCGCCGCGGGGCAGGCTCTCCCCGCCCCGGCTCGGGACGAGCTCGAGGAGGCCCTCGCCGACGCTTCCGGCGATTTCGCGAGGCTGCGGCGTTTCCTGCCGCAGGACGCGCCCCTTCTCCTCGGCGCGACGATTGCCTTCACCGAAATGGAGGCCGGCACGGCCTTCAATGTGCTGCCGGAAAAGGCCGTCCTCACAGCGAATGTGCGTCCCTCCGACGTGCAGGGAGAGCGCGAGCTGACCGCTCTCCTCACGGAGCGCGCGCGGCGGTACGGCGTCGAATGCGCGCTCGCCGGCGGAGCGGACGCCTCGCCCTACGCCGCCCCGGACTGCCCGGCCTTCCGCCTTCTCACGGAGACGGCGCGGGCCGTCTTCGGCGAGATTCCCGCCGTGCCGTTCCTCCTCGCGGGCGGGACGGACTCGAAGCATTTTCTTCCCCTCGCGGAGAACGCTCTGCGCTTTTCTCCCGTCCTCGGCGGGCAGGGGCAGGGAGGAGGCGTCCACGGCACGGATGAGTTCATCACGCTCGAGTCGCTTTGGGGCGCCGCGGCGTTTTATAACGTCCTTCTCTCCGCCCTGTGAGGTGCGCAAATTTCTGTTGACAAGCTTGACGCTTTGTGCTATGCTATTTAAGCCGCTTATTACGGGCTCTTCAAGCGGGCCCCGGCTCCGCCCGGAAATAGCGAGTTTACAGTAAAGGCAGGACTTTACCATGTTTGCAGTTATCGAAACCGGCGGCAAGCAGTACAAGGTTCAGTACGGCGACGTGATTTACGTCGAGAAGCTTGCGGCTGACGAGGACTCCGTCGTGGAGTTCAAGGTGATCGCCCTGAACGACGAGAACGGCCTGAAGGTTGGCGCTCCCTATGTCGAGGGTGCTTCCGTGAAGGGCAAGGTGCTCAAGAACGGCAAGGCGAAGAAGATCACGGTGTTTACTTACAAGCCGAAGAAGAACGAGCAGCGCAAGATGGGCCACAGACAGCCCTACACGAAGGTTCAGATCGAGGCCATCAACGGCTGAGTGCCGCGATGATCCAGGCTGACTTTTTCGTGAACGCTTCCGGGGAGCTGACGGGCTTTCGCATCACCGGGCATTCCGGCGCGGCGGAAGCGGGAAGCGACATCGTCTGCGCGGCGGTTTCGTCCGCGGCGTATCTCGTCGCCAACACCGTGTCGGACGTTCTGGGAGCGGAAGCGCGCATCACTGCCGACGAGGGGTATATGAGCGTTCGGGTTGCCGATCGCGACGTGCGCGGCTGCCGCGTTCTCCTCGAAGGCCTCAAGCTCCACCTGCTGGGGCTGGAAGAGCAGTATCCGAAGAACATTCAAGTGAGTTATTTGGAGGTGTAAGAAAATGCTGAAGATCAATATTCAGTTGTTCGCTCATAAAAAAGGTATGGGCTCCACCAAGAACGGCCGTGATTCCGAGTCCAAGCGCCTCGGCGTCAAGCGTGCCGACGGTCAGTTCGTTCTGGCCGGCAACATTCTCGTCAAGCAGCGCGGCACGCACATTCATCCCGGCGTGAACGTGGGCAGAGGCTCCGACGATTCCCTGTTCGCCCTCGTGGACGGCAAGGTCAAGTTCGAGCGCTACGGCCGCGATCGCAAGAGAGTCAGCGTTTACGCTGAGCAGTAATCATCCGACGCACGAAAACCCGGGCAAGCAGGTTTGCCCGGGTTTTTTTGACTTTACCTGAAAACGCCCGGAAAGGAAGGGACGCTTCATGTTTATCGACAGCGCGAAAATCAAAATCAAGGCGGGAGACGGCGGAAACGGCGCGGTCTCCTTCCGGCGCGAGAAATATGTGGCCGCGGGCGGCCCGGACGGCGGCGACGGCGGGCGCGGCGGCAACATCGTCTTTCAGGTCGACGACAACCTCTCCACGCTCGTCGACTTCCGCTACAAGCGCAAGTATACCGCCGCGCGCGGCGGCGACGGCGGCGGCAAGCGGTGCAGCGGCAAAAGCGCCGAGGATCTCGTCATCCGCGTGCCGCGCGGCACGCTGCTGCGCGACGCGGAGACGGGCCGGCTCGTGGCCGACCTCTCCGGGGACGAGCCCCAGATTGTCGCCCGCGGCGGACGCGGCGGCTGGGGCAACAGCCATTTCGCGACGCCGACCCGCCAGGTGCCGAACTTTGCGAAGCCCGGCACGCCCGGCGAGGAGATGGAGCTGACGCTGGAGCTCAAGCTGCTCGCGGACGTCGGCCTCGTCGGCTTCCCGAACGTCGGCAAATCGACGCTGATCTCCGTCGTCAGCGAGGCCAAGCCCAACATCGCGAACTATCACTTCACCACGCTGACGCCCGTCCTCGGCGTCGTGCGCCTCGGCGAGGGGAGGAGCTTCGTCATGGCGGACATCCCCGGCCTCATTGAGGGCGCGAGCGACGGCGCGGGACTCGGCCACCAGTTCCTGCGGCACGTCGATCGCTGCCGCCTGCTCGTGCACGTCGTCGACGTCTCCGGCAGCGAGGGCCGCGACCCGAAGGAGGATTTCCGCATCATCAACGAGGAGCTCAAGAAGTTTGACCCCGATCTGGCCGAGCGCCCGATGCTCGTCGCGGGCAACAAGTGCGACCTCACCGACGACGAGACCGTCGCGGAGTTCCGCCGCTTCGTCGAGGAGCAGGGCTATGAGTTCTTCCCCATCATGGCGGCGATTGCGTACGACGTTCAGCCGCTGCTCAACCGCATCTCCGAGCTGCTCTCGAAGCTCCCGCCGATTCGGCGCTACGAGCCGGAAGCGCCCGTCCTGCCTGCTGAGGACGCCTTCGCAGGCAGCCGCGTGACGGTGACGGAGCGTGGCGGCGTGTATTTCGTTGAAGGCGACTGGCTGCCGCAGTTCATCCGCTCGGTCAACTTCGACGATTACGAGTCGCTGCAGTACTTCCAGCGCGTTCTCATCTCCTCCGGCGTTATCGACGCGCTGCGGGAGGCCGGCGTCCAGGAGGGCGACACGGTCAGTATGTACGATCTGGAATTTGATTTCATGGAATAAAGGAGCCGCAGAAATGGAACGCTTTCTACA
>CASFAA010000088.1 GCA_949292505.1 uncultured Oscillospiraceae bacterium | reverse complement strand
CGCGATTATTGGCCTTCCTGCAGTTTTCAGTTTTCCTCGCGCCTGCGGCGGGCGTGTCGCGCACGCCCCCTCCGGTCGCCGGGCTGTGTGCTTGCGGGAGCGGGGATGCCCGCGATTATTGGCCTTCCTGCAGTTTTCAGTTTTCCTCGCGCCTGCGGCGGACACTTCGCGCACGCTCCCTCCGGTCGCCGGGCTGTGTGCTTGCGGGAGCGGAGTGCCCGCGCTGCGATTCTCTGCGGATATTATACCAGAAAAACGACAGACATTTTTCTTTTGCTCAATTTTTTTGGAATATGTGCCTTGCGGCGCGCCGGCGCGATCCGGTATACTGGACAAAACGGGAGAGGAGGAGTCGCGATGAGCGAGCTTCGGTATGAGGCATACACCATTCAGGCGGCGGATTTTGAGGAGGAGAGCAGCCTGCCCTCCCTGGGGGAGCTGGGCAACGTGCAGCAGCGGGCGCGGGCGGAACTCGACGAGGACGACGAGGTCTTTGTCGGGTACGGTTTCCTGCGCGGCTGTTTCCCGTACCGCCAGCAGGAACGGTACGGCCGGGAGCTGCGCGAGCGATCGTTCGACGGGTACGTCCTCGAGAACGAATTCCTGCGCGCGTGGTTTCTGCCCGGTCTCGGCGGGCGTCTGATCTCGCTGTTTGACAAGGAAGCGGGACGCGAGCTGCTTTTCCACAACGACGTGCTGCGTGTGGGGAATCTTGCCCTGCGCAGCGCGTGGTTTTCCGGCGGTGTGGAGTGGAACGCCTCGATCATCGGGCACAGCCCCTTCACCTGCGCGCCGCTGTTCGCGGCGCGGACGAGTCTGCCGGACGGGACGCCGGTGCTGCGGATGTACGAGTACGAGCGGCGGCGCGGCGTGACGTACCAGATGGACTTTTTCCTCCCGGACGGCTCGCGCGTGCTGTTTGCGCGGATGCGCCTCGTGAACGAGAACGAGGAGGTTGTCCCGACGTACTGGTGGAGCAACATTGCCGTCCCGGAGCGGGAGGACAGCCGCGTCGTCATCCCGGCGGACGAGGCGTACGTCGACCGCGGCGAGGGCGTCCGGAAGGAGCCGGTGCCGGTCGACGCGACGGGGGCGGACGTGACGTACCCCGTGCGCAACCCCAAGGCCATCGACCATTTCTGGAAGCTGCGCCGCGGCGCGCGGCCATATATCGCGCACCTCGACGGCGAAGGATACGGCCTTGCGCAGACGTCCACAAGCCGTCTGCGCGGCAGGAAGCTGTTCGTCTGGGGGCAAACGGCGGGCGGCCGCCGCTGGAAGGAATTCCTCTCCGGCGCGCCGGACAAGCGGTATGTGGAGATCCAGGCCGGTCTCGCCCAGACGCAGTATGAGTGCGTGCCGATGCCGCCGCGCACGGCGTGGGAGTGGCTCGAGGCGTACGGCCCGATGCACGCCGACCCGCGCGCCGTCCACGGGGCGTGGGAGGACGCGCAGCGCGAGGTGGAAGCGCAGCTGGACGCATGGTGTTCCCGCGAGGCGCTCGAGGAGCTGCTCGCGTCGACGCGCGATTCCCTTGCCCGCCGCCCGGCGCAGGCGCTGCTGCAGCAGGGCTCCGGCTGGGGCGCGCTCGAAAACCGCCGCCGCGCGCACAGGGGGGAGCGCGGACTCTCGCCGCACCTCGATTTCGGCGAATGCGGAGCCGGGCAGGCCCAATGGGCGCTGCTGCTCGAAACGGGAACGCTCGGGCATCATGACCCGAGGGAAGCGCCGCCGTCCTGGTGCTGGGGCGAGGACTGGCTGCGCCTGCTGGAGGAGGCGGCGCGCGGCGCGGGCGGGAACGACTGGTACGTCCACCTGCAGCTCGGCGTGACGCAGTTTGCCGCCGGCCGGCTTCCGGAGGCAAAACGCGCGCTGCTGCGCTCCTGCTCGCTTGCGCCGAACGCGTGGGCGTCGTACGCGCTGAGCCGCCTGTTCCTGGCCGAGGGCGACCGGGAGGCCGTGCGCCGCGCGGCGCTGACGGCGCTCTCGCTTTGCCCGGACGATCCGTGCGCCGCGCCGCGCTGCCTCGGCTGCCTGAGCGAGGCTGGAGCGTTCGCGGACGTGCTCTCCTCGTTTGAGAGGCTTTCCCCCGCGATCGCTGCGCTGCCGCGCGTGCGCCTGCACCGCATCCGCGCGCTGATTGAGACGGGCCGCCCGGAGGAGGCGCTCGAGGATCTCACACGGGACGGCGGGCTCGTCGTCCCCGACGTCCGCGAGGGGGAGGAGACGACCTCCGCGCTGTGGATTCTGCTGTGGAGCCGCCTGCTGGGCGTTTCCGAGGAGGAGGCCGAGCGCCGAAAGCCCGTCCCCGCCGTGTTTGATTTCCGGATGCAGGGGTAAGAAAAAACAGACCGCGCGCCCGGCGGGCGCTCGTTCTGTTTTTATTCCGCCGCCTCGAGCAGGCGGACAAGCTCCCGCCAGTCGGCGATCTCGAGGTGGCCCTCGCTCTGCGGGCGCAGGCGCTGGCTTTCGGGATTGAGCATCGCGCCGGTGTACCAGACGCCCTGAATGCCGGCAGCCATCGGGCCGTCCACGTCGCAGACGGCGTTGTCGCCGCAGAACCACACGTCCTGCGGCGCGAGGCCCGCCTTCGTCAGCGCCAGCTCGTAGATCTGCGGCATCGGCTTGCGGAACACATACTCGCTCGAGACCATAATAAACTCAAACTGGTGCTCCGGCAGGCATTTGTCGATGCGCTTGCGCAGCGTCTTTTCGTTGAAGCACAGGTTGCTCACCACGCCGGTGCGGATGCTGTTTTCCTTCAAATACGCGAGAAGCTCCGGCATATAGTCCACCGCGACGGTCGGCTCGGTGCGCTCGTACCAGTGCAGCTCCTCGAGCTCCTGATAGTCGAGGTCGAATTTGAGCTCCAGCGACTCGAAGACGGCGCGCGCGAACGCGTGCCAGCACAGCTCGGGGCCGGTGTCCCACGGATCGTCCGTGAGGCGGGAGACGGTCTTGTCCATCGCGCGGAAGGCTGCGTCGAGCTGCTCGGGCGTGATATGGCGCGGGTTTTCCGCCGCCGCCGCGAGCACGGCCCGGTGCCCGCCGAGGGGATCGTCCCAGCGCTCCGTGCAAAGCGTCTGGCCGTAGTCGAACAGGATCATTTTGGGCTTTCTCATGCGTTTCCCTCCCTGCGCATCGTCAGCGAGATGCGCTTTTTCTTCAAATCGACCTCGAGGACGCGCACCTGCACCACGTCGCCGACCTTGAGCACGTCGGCGGGGTGCTTGATGAAGCGGTTGCAGATGCGGGAGATGTGGACGAGGCCGTCCTGATGGACGCCGATGTCGACGAACGCGCCGAAATCGACGACGTTGCGCACCGTGCCGGTCAGCTCCATGCCGGGCTTCAAATCCTCCATCGAGAGGACGTCGGAGCGCAGCAGCGGCGGGGGCAGCTCGTCGCGCGGGTCGCGTCCCGGGCGCAGCAGCTCCGCGACCACGTCGCGCAGCGTCGGCTCGCCCACGCCCACCTGCTCCGCCGCCTTTGCGAAGCCGAGCTTTTCCACGTCTCCCATGAGGTCGCCGAGGGAGCCTGTTTTCACGTCGTCCAGGCTCCTGCCGCACAGAGAGAGGAGCTTTTTCGCGGCGTCGTAGCTCTCGGGATGCACGGCGGTGTTGTCGAGGACGCTCCTGCTCTCCGGCACGCGGAGAAAGCCCGCGCACTGCTCGAACGCGCGCGGCCCGAGCTTCGGCACCTTCTTGAGCTCGGCGCGGCTCTGGAACGCCCCGTGCTCCTCGCGGTAGGCGACGATGTTCTTCGACACCGCCGCCGTCACGCCCGCGACCTTCTCGAGCAGGCTCGGGGAGGCGGTGTTCAGGTCGACGCCGACGCTGTTGACGCAGTCCTCGACCACGCCGCCGAGCGCTTCGCCGAGCTGCTTCGGCGGCATATCGTGCTGATACTGGCCGACGCCGATGGCCTTCGGGTCGATCTTGACAAGCTCCGCGAGCGGGTCCTGCAGGCGGCGGGCGATCGAGACGGCGCTGCGCAGCGTCACGTCATAGTCGGGGAACTCCTCGGCGGCGAGCTTGCTCGCGCTGTAGACGGAAGCCCCCGCCTCGCTGACGACCATGTACGACGGCGCTTCCTTCCCCTCGGCGCGCAGCGAAGCGAGCACCTCGGCGGTGAAGAGCTCCGTCTCGCGGGAGGCCGTGCCGTTGCCGATGGCGATGACCTGCGCGCCGTGCTTTGTGATCAGCTGCCGGAGCGTGCGGGCGGCTTCGTCCTTCTTCGCCTGCGAGTGCGTCGGGTAGATGACGCCCGTGTCGAGGACGCGGCCCGTCGCGTCGACGACGGCGACCTTGCAGCCCGTGCGGTAGCCGGGGTCGAGGCCGACGGCCACCTTGCCCTTCACGGGCGGCTGCATCAGAAGCTGGCGCAGGTTCGTGCGGAACACTTTGATAGCGGCCTCGTCGGCCTGCTCCGTCAGGGCGGCGCGGATCTCGCGCTCGAGCGAAGGGAAGATCAGGCGGTCGTACGCGTCCTGCGCCGCGAGGCGCACCTGTTCGCTGCACGCGTTGTCCCCGCGCACGCAGACGGATTCGACGATCGGCAGCGCCCGCTCCCGGTCGAACGCGACGGAGACCTTCAGAAAGCCCTCGCGCTCGCCGCGGTCGACGGCCAGCACGCGGAAGCCCGCAGCCTGCCGCACCGGCTGGCGGAAGTCGTAATACTGGGCGTAAACGGAATCCTCGTCGGGGTTCGCGGCCTTCGACACCAGCTCCGACTGCGCCATCGCGACGACGCGCAGCCGTTTGCGCAGGGACGCGTCGTCGGAGACGGACTCCGCGAGGATGTCGCGCGCCCCCGCGAGCGCGTCCTCCGCCGTTTCCACGCCCTTTTCGGCGTCCACATACCGCTCCGCCTCCGCGATCGGGTCGACGCCCTTCTGCTGGGCGAGCAGCACTTCGGCGAGCGGCTCGAGACCGCGCTCCTTCGCGATCGAGGCGCGCGTGCGGCGCTTCGGGCGGAACGGGCGGTACACGTCGTCGAGCTCGGCGAGGGTGGACGCTGCGGCAAGCGCGGCCTCCACCTCCGGCGTCAGCGCCCCGGCCGCGTCGATCAGACCGCGCACCTCCTCGCGGCGCTTTTCGAGGCCGCGCAGGTATTCGAGACGCTCGGAAAGCTCGCGGAGCGTCTGGTCGTCGAGGCTGCCGTGCGCTTCCTTGCGGTAGCGGGCAATAAAGGGGATGGTGTTCCCCTCGTCGATCAGCTCGATCACCTTCTCCGTCTGCCACGTCTTGAGGGAGAACTGCTCGGCGAGCGCTTGCGCGTAATTCATACGGCTCCTCCTTCCGGCACGTCGATCTCGTAGACGTAATCGTCCATCACGAAGCCGCCGCCGATGTCGGCGACCTGATCGCGGACGCGCGTCATGCCCAGGGCCTCGTAGGCTGCGATGGAGCCGTCGTTGTATTTGTTAACCGTCAGCCAGATTTTCCGAAGGCAGCGCCCGGCGCACCAGCCCATGAGGAAATCAAGGGCGAGGCGCGACAGGCCGAGGCCGCGGAAGCGGCGGTCGATGTAGAGCTTGCTCAGATAGAGCGAGCCGTCCTCCTGCGGCTGCACGCCGAGGTAGCCTGCCCGCGCGCCGTCGACGGTGAAGAACCAGTAGACGTAGCCTTCCTCGCGCATCTGGCGCAGGACGGCGGGCTCGGACTGGAACTCGCGCACCATGTAGGCGACCTGCTCCGGGCCGAGGATGGAGGTATAATGCTCCTCCCAGATCTCCCTGCCGAGGACGGCAAGGGCGGCGGCGTCCTCCTCCCGGACGCGAATCAATCGTTTTTTCATCTGTATCAGAACCTTTCTCTCAGGGATGGGAAACGAGAAGCTGGATGAGCAGCCCCGCGCCGTAGATGACGGGCTGATGCACAATATAAATGAGAAGCGCGTGCCGGCCGAGGAACGAGAAAAACGGCACGCGGGACGGGACCATCCAGTTCGGGAAGCGCCCGGCCTTCGCGAGGCGGCCGAGCACCGTCCCGGCGGCGAAGACAAAGCACCACGGGATGAGCGGGAAATAGTCCGCCGACGAGAAGCCCGCCCCCGGCAGGCCCAGCGGCGCGAGCCACGGCTGATACCACTCGCGCGGCACCAGGACGCGCAGCACGAACGGGATTTGCAGGTACCCGTTCGGGACGAACCTCGTCACGGCGAAGAGGACGACGCACAAAATCACCGGCCACAGGCGGAACGGCATCTCCTCCGTCTTCCCGAGGCGGCTGCGCAGCAGCTGCAGCAGGCCGAAGACAATCATGCACACACTCAGAAAGTGCAGGATGCCGAAGACAATCAGCTCCTGCGGGACGGCTATGGCCGTCGCGAGCGTGACGAGCAGCGCCACGCCCAGGAGCTTCACGCCGCGCACGAGGTT
>CASFAA010000087.1 GCA_949292505.1 uncultured Oscillospiraceae bacterium | reverse complement strand
TTTTGATTGTTCAGGCGCTCTTTTCGCCGGAGGGCTTCGGCCCGGGGAAATGGACGTCGAGCTGCGGGAACGGAATCGCAATCCCCGCTTTGTCGAATTCAAGCTTTACGCGCTCCTGCATGGCGTAGTAAACGTCCCAGTACACCTCGATTTTGCACCAGACCTTGACGTCCAGAGCGACGGAGGAATCCTTATGCGCTCCAACAGCCACAAACGGCGCGGGCTCCTTTTCAATGCGCTCCTCCTCCGCGCACAGGCGGCTGAGGATTGCCTTTGCTTTTTCGAGATCGGCGCCGTAGGAGACGGAGTAGCTCAGATCGAGACGGCGCGTCTTCATGGCGGTAAAATTGACGACGGTGCTGCTCGTGATCGTCGTGTTCGGCAGCACGACCTCCTTGTTGTCGAAGGTGCGCAGGACGGTGAACATCATCTCAATCCGCGAGACGGTCCCCTCAACGTTCTCGCCGGGGATGGAGAGATAGTCGCCGACGTGGAACGGACTCGTCAGGACAATCTGCGCGCCGCTCGCGACGTTGCTCAGATTGTTCTGCATCGCGAGGCCGACGGCGAGCCCCGCCGTGCCGATGGCGGCGATCAGCGAGGTAACGTCGACGCCGAGCTGGGCGATCGCCATGATGGAGATGATGATTTTCAGCAGGACGTTGATGAGCGAGGAGAGGAAGCTCGTCGCGCCGGAATCCCCCTTCGCCCGCGTGACGGCGCGGCGCAGCCCCTTCGTGACGAGGTTCGACAGCCACCAGCCGACGCCGAAGATCACCGCCGCCGTGCCGAGGCGCGGCAGCAGGGCAATAAGCCATTCGGCGATTTTCTGCAGCACTGTTTCAAAGCTCATATCAGGCATTTTCCTTCTCTCCTTCCCCGTTCTCCCGCGCGGATTGACCGGCTCCGAGCGTCATCAGGCGGACGCGCTCGCGCAGCGGAAGCACCATCGAGGGCGGAACGGACAGCGAATCGACGCCGAGCGAGAGGAAAAAGTCAGTCATCGTGAGGTCGGCGGCGAGATCTCCGCAGACGCATACGGGAATTCCGGCCTTCGCCGCGTTCTCCGCCGTCATCCGGATGAGGCGCAGCACCGCGGGATGCCGGGCGTCGTAGAACAGATGGATGTCGCCGTTCTGCCTGTCGGCGGCGAGGGTGTACTGCGTGAGATCGTTCGTGCCGATGCTGAAGAAATCGGCCTCCTTCGCGAGTTCGCCGCTGAGAATCGCGGCGGCGGGCGTCTCGATCATCGCGCCGAGCGGAACGTTTTCGGCGCAGGCAGCGCCTTCCGCGGCCAGCTCGCGCTTTACGGACTGCGCGGTCTTGCGCACCTCCTGCAGCTCCCAGACGGAGGCAATCATCGGAATCATAATCTGCATCTTTCCGAACGCGGACGCGCGGTACAGCGCGCGCAGCTGCGTGCGAAGGAGCTCCCGGCGCGTCAGGCAGAGACGCACGGCGCGCATTCCGAGAGCGGGGTTCTCCTCCGGCGGCAGGCCGAAATAGGGGGCGGATTTGTCGGCCCCGATGTCGAGCGTCCGGAAGACGACCGTGCGTCCGCCGAGCTTTTCGAGCGCGGAGCGGTACATCCGAAACAGCTCCTCCTCACCGGGGCAGGTGGAGGCGCTCAGGTATTGAAATTCCGTGCGGAACAGGCCGACGCCCTCCGCGTCGTTCTCGACGGCGGCCTCGCAGTCCTCGAGCGAGCCGACGTTCGCCAGGAGGCGCACGGAGACGCCGTCCCGCGTGACGGA
>CASFAA010000086.1 GCA_949292505.1 uncultured Oscillospiraceae bacterium | reverse complement strand
CATAGTTTCTTGTTTCCTAGTATACACTAAAAATGTCCTAAATCAAGACATTCAGGTGTTTACTATGAAACGGATTATTGATACAGAGAATATCAACATCATAGGGCCGAAGATCAAGGAAGCACGAGTCGAGGCCGGGATGAGCCAGAAGGAATTGTCTGAGAAGCTGGAACTGATGGCGGTCTATACCTGCCGGGGTTCTATTTCCAGAATTGAAAATGGCAAGCGGGCTATTACCGACATTGAGATTGACGCCATTTCAAAAATTTTGAATGTATCCCTGGACTTTTTGTTTGGTCGGGAATAAGAAAGACGTTGATCCATTTTTCGGATCGATAGAGGAATTCTATGCGCAACAAAAACAATAAGCACCTGGGGATAGAAGTTGATCCTGTGCTTCATTATAAGCTTCGCTATATTGCCAAATATGAGGGACGTTCTGCCAACGGTCAGATTCTCTATCTGATTCGACAGTGCATCAAGGAGTTTGAAAGCCAGAACGGAGAAATCGTGATGCCGGATGAGAATCCGTCGTTGGAAGATCGTCAGTAGAGTGGCGTATCGGAGGTTAAAAATGGGCGATAAGCTTTTGCGATACACGCTGCGGGTCGACCGTATCCTCTTTCAGAAATTCCGCTATATCGCGGAAGCAGAAGGTCGCTCCGCGAACAAAGAGATTGAGCAATACCTCAAAAAACGTGTAGCGGAATACGAAAAAGAATTTGGAAAAATTGAAGCGAACGAAAAATAATGGAGGAGCCTCATGGACAAAATCACCTTGTTCTATGCTACAGGCAACAAATCGAAGCTCCACAATATGCGGTATCGACTGCGTAATTACCCCATCCACATCATCTGTCCCACCGACCTCTCAATCCATTTGGAGGTTGAGGAAAGCGGCAGCTCCGCTGTAGAAAACGCAACACTGAAGGCAAAAGCGTATTCTGAAAAGATATCTTTTCCGGTAATCGCGGGCGACACCGGTTTAACAATCAGTGGAATTCCGGAAAGTGAGCAGCCGGGGTTATATGTCCGACGGGTAAACGGCGCTGCACTTACAGACGACGAAATGATAGAGTACTATTCGGGACTCGCAAGAAAAGCGTCTCAGGACTGCTTTCTTCATTACGTCACAGGGGTAGCGCTGATCACGGAAAACGGCATGTTCACCACCGAGATCCAGGACGCACCCCTGAAACTGTCTGCGAGTCCGAACGCAAACCGCCGCCATCGTGGGAATCCATTGGACGTCATTTCTCAAACGCAGGATGGAAGATATTACAACGAATTGTCTGATGAGGAGCGAATTGCTCTGGAAGCCGAAGGAGAAAGAAAATTTACCGATTTTATCCTAAACCATTTGCTTTCTGACAAAACCTCCATGTTTTTTTGCTCATGCGTTTATGAGCAGTATAACATGGAGGTTTCTTCGCGAAGGAAGAATGGTAGAAAGAAAGCTACATTCCAGCCTCATTTGCAAGGCTGAAATGTAGCTTCCAACTTGGTACGGGTAGTGGGGGTCGAACCCACACGGATCACTCCACTGGAACCTAAATCCAGCACGTCTGCCAATTCCGCCATACCCGCTTATATGAGCGACAGGAGTTTTTCCTGTCGCTATTTTGTTTTCCTCTGTTTTTTACTCGGAAAAAGAATACCCGAGGCGGAGCGTTGCGCTTGACCCGCATCTGTAAAAACAGGCCATGCCTGCTTTTACCTGATTGATAAAGAATACTTCACCGAGGTGACAGCACCTGAATCCAGCGCGTCTGCCAATTCCGCCAAACCCGCATATGGAAGCGCCAGAGGGGCCTGCCGCCTTTGATGTCTCGTCTTTGCTTGAGAAGGATAGATGCAGACAGTACATCCTGCTTGCTCTGCTCTGTCACCCTTCTTTTTCGGCGCTGTCCGAATACTCGTATCCATCGTATTCCCCGCAGTACGCGCATACGCCCATTCTCGGGGAATTGACCACGGGCAGGGCGCATCCTTCGTGCTCGTGGGATGCCAGACATTTCTCGCAGAAAAATGGGTACTCCTCCATCGCGTCACATTCACAGCAGATGTAATCCGCCGCCTCGCCGCACTGTCCGCACTCGAAAGGCAAAGGCAGATTCCGAGCCAGCAAACGGACAGCCTTGCGCTGTTTGGGACGGGACACAGGATGCAGAAACGTTATCCGAAGCTCTGTCGTACTGCCGAAATCATACTCGTAGAAGAGAACGGAACCGGTCGGAATGCTCTCGAGCTTTGTACTCTTCCCTATCTCCACCCCGCCGCGTTGAGAAAATGCGCTCATATGCCCACAGCATTCCAGCCAAATCTCCCGTAAAAATGTATCCAGCGTTTTGAGCGTGGAAGTCAACGGCATATCAAGATACAGCCAATACACCTTATCCTCGGCGTCCTCCACCTTGAGAAGCACACATTTCTGGTTCTCCGCTTCCTCCCCGCCAGAATGCCTGGAGGAAAAATGCTTCAAAAAACCCGATTTTGCAACGATTGCGCCACAGAGATAGCAATGCCCTTTTGTCATCTGACTTTCCATATCACACCTGCACTTTTTTCACTGAGGTGACAGCGCCTAAATCCAGCGCGTCTGCCAATTCCGCCATACCCGCGTAGATGGGACGCGGCGGGGCGTCCCGGGGAGAGGTTGATTTCATTATAGGAAACCGCGCGGAAAAAAGCAACGCTTATTTTCCGAGGAGGCCCTCGTCGAGCATGGACTGGGCGGCGAGCATTGCGCCGAGGCGGCCGCTGTGGAAGTTGAGGCCGCCCTGCATCCACGCGGCGTAGGGCTCGCGGAGCGGAGCGTCGGCGGAAAGCTCAATCGACGCGCCGAGCGTAAACGCGCCCGCAGCCATGATGACCTTCGAGTCATAGCCGGGCATATCCCACGGCTCCGGCGTAACGAAGGCATCGACCGGCGCGCCCTTCTGCACGCCGCGGCAGAACGCGACGAGCGCCTCCTCGCGGCGGAGCATGACCGTCTGGATGATGTCGGCGCGCGGCTCGTCCGGGCGGGGGGTGACGTCGTAGCCGAACTCGCTGAACAGCGCGGCGGTGAAGGCCGCTGTCTTAAGCGCCTCCCCCGTGACGTGCGGGGCGTGAAACGCGCCCATAAACAGCTCGCGGTTTGTGCCGAGCGTCGCGCCGACCTCGCGGCCCGTGCCGGGCGTCGTGAGGCGGTAAGCACAGCTCTCGACGAGATCCTTTCGTCCCGCGATGTAGCCGCCCGTCGGGGCGACGCCGCCGCCGGGATTCTTGATGAGCGAACCGGCCATCAGATCGGCGCCATAGGCCAGCGGTTCCTCCCGCTGGACGAACTCGCCGTAGCAGTTGTCCACCATAACAATGCAATCCGGCGCTTTCTCCTTGACCACAGCGGCGATCCTTCCGATCTCCTCGACAAACAGCGACGGACGCAGACTGTAACCGCGCGAACGCTGGATATATGCCATCTTCAGGCCAGGCTGCACACGGCGGGCAATCTCCTCATAATCAGGTTTGCCGTCCGGCGTGAGGTCGACCTGCTCGTAACGGATGCCGAACTCGCGCAGGGAGCCGTTGCCGTCGCCCGTCAGGCCGATAACGCCCTGCAGCGTATCGTACGGGACGCCCGTCACGCTCAGCATGGTGTCGCCGGGACGCAGGACGCCGAACAGCGCGACCGTCAGCGCGTGCGTGCCGCAGACGAAATTGTGGCGCACGAGGGCGTCCTCCGCGCCGAGGGCGAAGGCGTACACCTGATCGAGCGCCTCGCGGCCGCGGTCGCCGTAGCCGTAGCCCGTGGACGCGGCAAAATGGCTCTCGCTCACGCGCGCAGCGGCAAAGGCGGCCATCATTTTCTGCTGGTTGTAGTCCGTCGTCCCGTCAATTCCGGCGAGCACCGGGGCTATGCGCTCCATTGCGCGATCCCCGGCCTCGAGGATGCGCTTGTCAATCTGGAAGGAAGGATATGTTGTCATGTGTCTTGTATCTCCTGTTTCTCTCGTATGTATCCCGGTTGAAAGGGCTCACGGCACGATAAGCTCCGCGAACGGGAAGGCGTCGCGGAAGCCGAGCCGCTCGTAAAACGACTGATGCTCGTCCATCGCCCGGTAGACGCAGCAGCGTGGCTGATGCAGGCGATGCTGCAGCTCCCGAACCACGGACGCCCCGAGCCTCTGCCCGCGCAGCTGCGGCAGGACGGCAACGCCCGAGAGGATCGCCAGCGCGCCCGTCTTTGCCGTGCAGAACGCTGCGGCGGCAAGCTTTCCCCCGCGCCGCAGGCCGACGCTCAGCGCCTCCCCGTGCCGCGTGCGGTGCGACATATCAAGGTAAAACGCCTCGAACTCCGGCGCGTGGAAGGATTCCGTCTCACACTGCGTCAGGAGTGCGTAAAGCTCGCGCAGGCTCGGGTTCTCCTCCACCTCGCAGAACGGCCCGCCATCCTCCCTTCCGGCTTCGCCGAGCATCACCCAGCCGGAGGTTCGGACGGGGAAGCCAAGGCGCTCCGCCTCCTCCCGGCGGCAGAGCACGACGCGCGCGCCCGAGAGGGGAAGAAAGCCCGCAAGCTCGTCCCAGTCGGCACGCGCGCCGGAGCAGAGCACCATCGAATCGTCGATCCTGCACAGAAGGGTGTCCTCATTCTGCAGCCAGAACTGGCAGACGTGGCCGTCGATACCGTACGATGCTGCCGCCGCGCAGGCGCGCACGCCGAGCGGGTCGCCCTCCCAGGGCAAAAGCTGTTTCTCATCCTGAATTCTTCTAATCATTGTTCCAACCCCTACTCCATCCCTGTTCCTACTTTTCTGCCGTTTCCGGCAAACCATCCGCCCGGTTCAGAACGCGCCTGCCGCACAGGCGCGCGCCGTCTCCCGCAGAAGCCGGGCCGCGTCCTCGACGTCCGTCTTCCGCATGAGGGAGACAGGCCCGTTCGGGCAGCGGCACGGAATACCGAGCGCGAGCGTCCGCGCGCCTTGGCCGACGGCGGCGCGTCCCGCCCGTCCCCCGCCTTCGGAGACGCAGCGCTCCTGGCAGGCGATGCCCGCGCGGCGCGCCGTTTCGAGGACGCCGCGGTACAGCTCCCGGTCGTACGGCAGTCCGCCCTCCATGAAGCGCAGGGCGGGGCCTTTTCCGAGCGCGCATGCGTCCCCTTCGGCGGGGCAGTCCTCCGCGCCGAGAAGGAGCACCGTCCGCGGCTGCTCTGAGAAAACGGCGGTCTGCAGGCCGCCCGCCCCTGTTTCCCCAAGCGTCGGGAAGGCGAAAATCAGATCCGTCTCCGGCTCCTCCCGGAGGAGGGAGACGAGCACGGCGCAGGCGGCGCAGACGGCCAGCGCGCGCCCGGAGACGAACGCGTCCGTCTCGTTCCACGGCGCGGCAAACACGACGCGGTCGCCGGGAGCCGCAGCCCCCCGCGCCTCCGCGGCGTCGAGCGCCCCGATGTCGAGCAGCAGATCCTTCGCCTCGACAGGCTTTTTGCGCTCCTCCGCGGTGAGCAGGTGCACCGGCTTCGCCCCGAGGACGCCGGGGATCTCCCCCTTCGCGGTGCAGACCGTCACGGGGCGGCCGCACAGCGTCCCCGGCGGAACGGCTCCGACCGGCGCCAGGCGAAGCAGGCCGTCTTCGCCGATCCGGGTGACGAGAAAGCCGGGCTCGTCCATGTGGGCGCAAAGCATTACGGGGACGGCGGCGCGGCGCTTCCCGCGCTTTTTCGCGATAACGCAGCCGAGCGGCGTAACGGCGACCTCGTCCGCAAGCGGGCGGACGGCGGAGAACAGCAGGTCGCGCACCCTGTCCTCGTCGCCGGAGACGCCGGGCGTCTCCGAGAGCTGCCGAAGCAGATTCCAGTCGATCATGCGCGCACCTCCCTGAGATATTCCGCGAGAAGCTGCGCCGTGCGCTCGACGTCCCGCACGTCGATGACCTCCGCCGCGGTGTGCATATAGCGCAGCGGCACCGAAAGCAGGGCCGTGCGCACGCCGGCGCGCGAGACGGCGATCGGGTCGCCGTCGGTGGAGGTCTCCCCGCCCATCACCTCGAAGGTGTGGGGAATCCCCTCGCGCCCGGCGAGGGAGGCCAGGCGGCGCGTCATGGCGTTGTCGAGGACGGGCGACATCCCGATCATCGGTCCGCCGCCGAGCGTCCCGCATTTCTCCGGCGGAATGTCCGGCTGCGCCGCGAAGCTGACGTCGACGGCGATCGCCTGCGTCGGACAGGCGCGGTATGCGCCGGCCGCCGCGCCCTGCCCGCCGATCTCCTCGAGTGAGCTGAACTGCAGGATCACCTCGCAGGAGAGCTCCTCCCCGGCGAGCAGCTCCGCGCAGCGCAGCAGGACGGCGCAGCCGCAGCGATCGTCGAGGGCGGCGCAGGAGATCCGGCTGCCGAGCAGCGCCGCCGGTCTCTGCCAGAGGGAGACGCGGTCGCCCGGGGCGACAAGGGCGGCGGCCTCCTCCCCGGTCAGCCCGCAGTCGAGGAGGAGCTTCTCCTCCCCCTCCTTCGCGGGCAGGACGAAGCCGGGGAGCTCCCGCCTGCCGTGCACCACGACGGGCGCGCCCGGCAGGACGCGGCGATCCGTCCCGCCGCAGCGGTCGGCGGCGAGAAGGCCGCTCTCCTCGGCGCGAACCACCAGAAGACCGACCTGGTCGAGGTGAGCGTCGAGGAGCACGCGCTCGCGCGCGCCGGTCTCGCCGAAGCGGGCCGATACGCTGCCCGCCGCGTCAATCTCCGCCCGCAGCCCGAGCGAGGAAAGCTCCTCCGCGATCACGGCGGCGGCTCCCCGCTCGTCCCCGGGAAGGCCGGGCGCGGCGCAGAGGCGGAAAATCAGATTCGTCAATTCTTCCATGCCAGTTTCCTTTCGTCTCGCGGGGGAATTATTCGGGGAGCTCCAGCACAAGGCGCTTGAAGTGGTCGCCGCGCTCCTCGAAGTTACGGTAGAGATCGAAGCTCGCCGAGGCCGGAGAGAGCGTCACAATGTCGCCGTCCTGCGCGAGCGAGTCGCACAGCGCGACGGCCTCCTCCATCGAGCCGACGCGGCGGATGTCGGGGCAGCCCTCGCAGTAGGAGGCGGCGGCGCGCGTCGCCTCCTCAATTTTGTCCGCCGTCGCGCCGAGCAGGACGAGGAGCTTCACCTTCTCCGGAATCATCGCGCCGAGCTCGTCGTAGGCGAGGTGCTTGTCGTAGCCGCCCGCAATCAGAATAATTTTCTCGTCATAGAGGGAGAGCGTGCCGCGCATGGTGCGCGTCGGGCTCGTGCCGATGGAATCGTTGTACCAGCGCACGCCGCGGCGCTCGCGGACGAGCTCGTTGCGGTGCGCGACGCCGCCGAACGTCCGGGCGACGGCGCGGATTGCCTCCGCCGGAACCGAGCCCCACACCGCCGCGATGGCGGCGAGGTAGTTCTCGACGTTGTGCAGGCCGGGAATGCGGATCTCGGAGACGGGCAGCACGGGCGAGTTCTGCCCGTTATCGGAGACGGTGATCCAGCCGTCCGGGGAGACCCAGACGCCCCTCCCGCAGGGCTTTTTCCGGCTGAACAGCAGCACGTCGCCGCGCGCCTCGGGCGCGAAGGAGGCGGTGATCTCGTTGTCCGCGTTGAAGACGGCGCGCCCGAAGGCGTTCTGGTGCAGAAAGATGTTCTTCTTCGCGTCGATGTACTCCTGCATGTCCTTGTGAATGTCGAGATGGTTCGGCGAGAGGTTCGTCACCACTGCCGTCTCGGGGCTGTGCCGCATCGAGATGAGCTGGAAGCTCGACAGCTCGACGACGGCGGCGTCCTCCGGCGAAATCTCATCAATCACCGGCAGCAGGGGCCGGCCGATGTTGCCGCCGAGGTGGACGCGCTTTCCCGCCGCCTTCAAAAGCTCGGAGATGATGGTCGTCGTGGTTGTCTTGCCGTCGCTGCCCGTGACGGCCCAGATCGGGCACGGGCAGAGATCGAAGAAGACCTCCATCTCGCTCGTCACGGCGGCGCCGCGCGCGCGGGCCGCCTCGAGCTCCGGCTGCGTGAAGCGCATTCCCGGCGTGCGGAAGACGATCTCCTCGGTGAGATCGCCGAGATATCCTTCCCCGAGGACGAGACTGACGCCGAGCGCCTCAAGCTCCGCGGCGAGCGCGCCGAGCTGCTCGCGGGAGCGCTTGTCGCGCGCCGTCACCATGGCGCCCTTCTCCGCAAAGCTCCTGATGAGCGGGAGGTTGCTGCCGCCGATCCCGCAGAACGCCACGCGCCTGCCCTTCAGAGAGCGGTAAAACGACTCCGCTTTTTCATTCTGATATGCCATCTTATAACCCCGCCTTCCCCGGCGGAAGCGCTCCGCCGCGCAAGCAGGGCGGGCAAACGCCCGCCCTGCCCCCTGATTCGTTCTGCCGCCGCACGAAAAGCGCGGCATTAACCCCCTTATTATATGTGATATATGGGAAAATATCAAGTCATAACGCCCTTCCGCCGGCAGGAAACTCTGTTTTCCTTCCTGTCCCCCCAAAAAACAGGTGGAAAACGAAAAGCGGGATTGCAATCCCTCCCGATTTGCTGTATGATATAGAGGTACGTTTTTTCACTAAACCATCAACACTACAGCACAGCAGCGTGTGAAAGCGAAACAATACTCGCGGCCCGGGCCGCGCGGAGGTGCAGGAATGTTTTTTCAAAAAGAAATTGAGACGATGAGCCGTCCCGAACTCGAGGCGCTCCAGCTCGAGCGTCTCAAGCGCATCGTGAATTACTGCTACGAGAACGTCCCGTTCTATCACGA
>CASFAA010000085.1 GCA_949292505.1 uncultured Oscillospiraceae bacterium | reverse complement strand
GCTCCCGGATCTGCAGCTGCCCCGGCGCGGTGAGCAGCTCATAGCAAAGATCGTCTGGATCCGCCAGACCGGGGGGAATGAGGCGGTACGTCACCTTCCCCTCGCGGTCAGTCAGCTCCGCAAGGACGGAAAAGGAATCTCCGACGATATGCTCGAGCTGGTCGAGCTCTATCATCTGATTCTCGTATCCGTAAACGGGACCGAGGCTGCGGTGATACATCATCTCCTCATCCCAGCACAGGGCAAGGACGGCGTCCTGAAGGTCCTGCGCAGGGCCGAAGCCAAAACGGGCAGCGTCAAAACGAAGTGCGAGAGAGCCGTCTGAAAGCTGCTCCGCCTGATAAAAACGGCCGCGCTTTTTCTTTCCGTTCCACGCCGTGTAGGCAAGGAGCGGGCCGCCCTCCTCCTCGCGGCAGCAGACAAACAGATTTCCGTAGGAGACCATCGCGCTGCGCAGGACAATCTCCTGCGCGCCTGGGTAAGAGAATGCGGCAGCCCGCGTCTCCTGTTGGACGAGCTCCAGCAGGTTTCCCGACAGGGAATTGATGCGCGGCGGGATGTCGTACTCCGCGCGCGTGAGCACGCAGCGGACGGCGTACGCAGGCGTAGGAAGCTCCGGGCACAGCGCAAGCGGCTCGGCGGGGAATGTCAGGCGAATGGCCCCGCTCTGCAGAAAAGCGCCCGTTTCGTCCTTAGCCTCCAAATCAACCCAGCCGGACGCGGTGAAGCACTGCCATTTGAGTTCGGCGAAGCTCACCGGAAACTCCCTGCTGAACGGGCTGCGGCCAGCCGTCTTCGCCGCCTGCACCCAGAACACGCTCTCAGAGCCCGGCTCAGGACGCCCGCTGAGCGCGCAGCACACCAGCCTGCCGCGCTCCGGCCTTCTGCCGAAGACTGCGACGTCCACCGGGATGGCGCGGCCCAGAAGGTAGGAGACGTCGCGATACTCGCCGCCGGGCTTTTTCGTATAGCAGGCGGAGACGCCCCAGGGTGCAACCAGGGCGGGAGCCTCCGTCTCGAAGCAAAGGGAGCCGACGCGGCACTTCCAGTGCGCCGGCAGGGAAACCGGTTCGGACGCCGTACAGGAAACATAGGCCCGCGCGGGCTTGTCTTGCTTCGCCTCAAAGCCGAGAAGGCGCAGAAGGTTTCTCCGAATGGGTTCGGTGATCTCATTGATGCCCGTCTGCTGCAGAAGCGCGAAAGCGGAAAAGTTCTGCAGGACAGTGACGCCGGGATCGGAGAGATTGAAGTTCGTCCACTCATCCGAATAGAGAGGAATCTGGGAAATGGCCTCCGCCAGAATATCCTCGTAGCTTTTATCATCTAAATTGATGCTGTTGAGCATTTCCGATTCCTCCCGGTACCCAAATAGTTATCTTCCGCGGACTGCCGCCCGCGGCATCGTCACGGCGTCTGCCGGACAATAATCGTATGTGTTCCGCTCGCGCCGATCATGAACGGCGTCGGCCGCATTTCACTCAGACTCTTTTCGTGAACGCCCCTGCGGTCGACATAGCGTGCCGTCGCGCAGTACCGCAGTACAGCTGCGCCGCAGTCGACGGAGTGAAGCATCCGGCTCAGCTGGGCATCCTCAGGCAAAACGCCGATCGGCCAGCCGCTGCCGCTGCCGCCCGTCATCGGATTGAGATACTCCGCGATGCGCCGGCGCAGCGTTTCCTGAATCTCAAGCGTCTTGTCAAGATTGGCCGTCTCCGCCCAGACCGAGACGGAGATCTCAACGCACGAAGGCTCGCCGATCAAAAGCTCGCGGAGCGTGGCCTCGCTTTTTTCCATCAGATGGCTGTACAGGCGATCGCGCAGATTGGCAAACGACCGGTCGCTTTCCTCGTAATCCTCCGTCATCACGGCGATGCTGACGGCGCCGGGACGCTTTGCGCCGTCGAAATCCTCCCCGACGACGCAGCGGACCTTCCTGATGGAGGAGGAGAAGGCTTCCACCTCCCGCAGAAAATCAAGCTCGCTGACAAGCCGGTTCTTTGAACAGATAAGGTTCGCGCCGCGCGCCCGGGCACTGTCGACGCTCTCGAGGTCGCTGCCGGACGCCGTCGGCAGCGGGTTTGAAAGCTCGTCGACATAGAGCAGCTGCGAAAAAGGCTCGCGGATAGAACCGGCAGGCAGGTTGCCTGCGCCGCCGTCGCAGCACACAGCCCGAACGGTGAAGGCCGGTCCGTTCTGCGCAGGCGGAATGGCAACGGAGACGCCGTCGCCGAAATGCAGCACGCTGTTCATGCGGTCGAGCGTATAGTGGCGG
>CASFAA010000084.1 GCA_949292505.1 uncultured Oscillospiraceae bacterium | reverse complement strand
TGAGCAGACCGGTCTCCTTGTCGAGCTCATACTTGTTCTTGCTGCCCTTGGAGATCTCGATCACGCACATATAGTCTTCGGGAGTGATGCGCTTGGGATTGATTTCATGCCAGATGTTTGTCATAGGAATGGTTTCTCCTTTCCAAAAATGCGTTCATTGTCAGGACGGGCTATCCGCCCATCGCCGGAGAAGCCTGTCCGCCGCCGGAGCGCTTCTGCCGCCGCATAACGATGACGTAGCACAGAAAATGCGCCGCGCCGGTGATGGCCCACGAGACGGGATACGACAGATACAGAATCCAGAGCGTCCGATCCCACTGGAAGACCGTGACGAGCCACAGAATCCGCAGCCCGCACGCGCCGGTGAGGGAGACGATCGTCGGGAGCATCGAGTATCCGAGTCCGCGGATGCTGCCGCAGCAGACGTCCATCATCCCGCAGAGGAAATACGTCGCGCAGAAGACCTCGAGGCGCAGGACGCCGTACGCCGCGACCTCCGGATCCGACGTGTAAATCCCCAAAAACGGATAGCGCAGCAGATAAAAGATCAGGCCGAGCCCGGCCCCGATCCCGACCACCACGCCGAGACAGCGCAGCAGAATCGGCGTGAGACGCTCGCGCTTCCCCGCGCCGAGGTTCTGGCTCGTGAAATTGAGCGACGTCTGGTAGACGGCGTTCATTGACGTGTAGATAAAGCCCTCGAGATTCGACGAGGCGGAGTTCCCCGCCATCGCGATGGACCCGAAGGAGTTCACCGACGACTGGATCAGCACGTTTGATATGGAGAATATCGCGCCCTGTACGCCCGCCGGCAGGCCGACGCGCACGATCTGCAGCAGCTTCGAGCGGTGGATGCGCAGCTTTCTCAGGTCGACGCGGTACGGCCCGTCCGCCCGCATGAGGCACAGGAGCACGAGCCCCGCCGAGACGCACTGCGAAATGACCGTCGCGAGCGCCACGCCCGCCACGCCCATGTGGAAAACTATCACAAACAGGAGGTTGAAGGCCACGTTCACGCAGCCCGCAATCAGCAGAAAATAGAGAGGACGCTTCGTGTCGCCGACCGCGCGGAGAATCGCCGCGCCGAAATTGTACAGCATGATGACCGGCATCCCGCAGAAATAGATCTGCATATAGAGCGTCGCCTGTCCGATCACGTCCTCGGGCGTCCCCATCAAAAGGAGCAGCGGCTCCGCAAGCGGCACCCCAATCGCAATGAGCGCCACGCCCGAAATCAGGCTGATGGTGATCGATGTGTGCACCGTGTCCGCGAGCTCCGCCGCGTCGCGCGCGCCGACAAAGCGCGCCGTCAGTACGTTCGCCCCGATGGAAAGCCCCATAAAGACGTTGACGAGCAGGTTGATCAGCGCGGACGTCGACCCCACCGCCGCAAGCGCTTCGCTGCCGGAGAATTGGCCGACGACGATCACGTCCGCCGCGTTGAACAGCAGCTGCAATACGCCCGAAAGCATCAGCGGCACGGAAAAGAGCAGCATCTTCCCGAGCAGCGGGCCGTTTACCATATCGATCTCATACGATTTCTTCAACACACCACCCCCGGCTGCGCGGCATTGTCCGCGCGGATTTTCGGAAGCCTGTCCTCCCGCGGCGCTTGTCCGCAATGGAAAACAGAGAGCAGCGCGCGCCGCTCTCTGTCTATTCTACCACACATTATCGAAGCATTCAACCAACGTTTTCGGCGAATCTGTCTAAAAGCAGACCAGTCTCCCGCAGCGCCGCGCGCAGACGCTTCGCCGCGGCGGGTGGGAGGGCCTTTCCGTCCCGGCACGGGCCCGCGTCATGCCCCGTCAGGCGAAGCGCCTCCTTGACGGCGGGCGCGCCGGGGCGCAGCGCGCGGATGAGCGGCAGCCAGTAGAGCTGGTCCTGCTGGCACAGCGCGGCGTCCCCCCGGAAGAAGGAGAAGCACATCCGGTGCGCGTCCCCGGGGACGAGGTTCGCGAGCGGCGAGACGGCGCCCCGCGCCCCGAGCGCCAGCGCCGCAGCCGTGCCGAGGTCGCCGTCCGCGTAGACGGGAAGCTGGCCGCACGCGGCGCGAAGGCGGGCGAGCCGCCCGGCGTCGCAGCCGTCCTCAATGACGCCGCACACGTTCGAGAGCGCCGATAGCCTGCGGTACGTCCGCAGGCCGATCCGCTTCCCTTCCCCGCGCACCAGCACAGGAAGCCCGGCCTCCTGCGCGGCGTGCGCGAGGGCGTGGAACAAATCGTCCTGCGAAAGTCCGGGCGGCGGGGAGAGCACGGCGGCGTCCGCGCCCGCCGTCTTCGCGCGCAGGGCGAGCGCCGCGCTGCACGAGACGTCGAGGACAATCGGAAGCCTCCCGCGCGCCGCGCGGCGGCACCAGGCCGTGAGGTCAAGCCTCTCCTCCGGCGAGAGGGACGCGCCCTCCCCTATCCGCGACGCCAGCAGCAGCGCGTCCGCCCCCGCGCCGAGCAGCTCCTCCGCCGCCTCCATCGTCCGTTCGCGGTCGAGCGAGCCGTCCGCGCGCATGGGAGAAGCCATCTCCACGCACGCCCCGCGAAAGATACTCCGCTTCATCCTCCGTCCTCCTTTTTTCCTTTTCCACAGAATATGCGGAAACGGTGGAGAAGGTGCAGCGCCGGCGGAGCGTCTGAAATTCCATCTGCGGTGCCGTGCGCCGGAAATAGAGCGCTCTAAGGAGGTGATGTTTAGGCGGCAGCGAAAGCCTTCCTTTGCATCATCCTTACAGAACCAGGCAACAATATCCACATATCCATAAAAGGAGGAATTATCATGATCAACCAGAGAAAAGCGGCCATTGTCGGGTGCGGGTTTGTGGGGGCGTCGATTGCGTTCAGCCTGATGCAGCGCGGCGTGTTCTCGGAGCTGGTGCTCATCGACGCGAATCGCAGGAAGGCGGAGGGAGAGGCGATGGATCTGAGCCACGGCGTGCCGTACACGTCGTCGATGGACATCTACGCCGGCGACTACCCCGACACGGCGGACTGCGCCCTCGTCATCGTGACGGCCGGGGCGAACCAGAAGCCCGGCGAGACGCGCCTCGATCTCATCGGACGGAATGTCGCGATTCTGGGAAGCATCCTGCCGAATCTCACGGCGGCGGGCTTTGCGGGGATTCTGATGATCGTCTCGAACCCGGTGGACGTTCTCACCTACGCGGCGCAGCGCATTTCCGGCTACCCGGCGGAGCGCGTCATTGGCTCGGGCACCGTGCTCGACACGGCGCGCCTCAAGTACGAGCTCGGCCGTCACCTCGACGTCGACGCGCGGAGCATCCATGCCGTTATCATCGGCGAGCACGGAGACAGCGAGCTGGCCGTCTGGAGCGGGGCGAACGTCTCCGGCATCGACCTCAACCACTTCTGCGAGCTGCGCGGCCACTTCGACCACGAAAATTCCATGCAGCGCATCTACGAGGCCGTACGCGGCAGCGCGTACGAGATCATCGAGCGCAAGGGCGCGACGTACTACGGCATCGCGATGGCCGTCGCCCGTATCTCGGAGGCCATTGTGCGCGACGAGCACGCGGTGCTCCCCGTCTCGGTGCTGCCGCGCGGCGAATACGGGCTCTCCGATCTCGCGCTGAGCCTGCCGTCCGTCGTAGGGCGCTCGGGCGTCGAGAAGGTGCTCGAGATCCCGCTGAGTCCCGAGGAAAGCGAGGCCCTCGCGGTCTCCGCCGCGCAGATCCACGAGGTGATCGCCACGCTCAACCTGTAATTTCCCGGAAAAAGCGTGAAAATCGGATGGATCTTTTCCCTCGCTTCCTGTACAATAGAACTATATTCTATTCTGAATCTGCGATGGGAGGAGTTTTCATGCTGAAATCTGGCGATATCAATGTCCGCGACCCCTTTATTCTTCCCTATGACGGGAAATATTACCTCTACGGTACCCGCGGTGAGACGTGCTGGGGCCTGGCCGACGGCTTCGACGTCTACGTCGGAACCGACCTCGAAAACTGGGAGGGGCCGATCGAGATCTTCCACAACGACGGCCAGTTCTGGGCCGACCGCGAATACTGGGCGCCCGAGGTGCGCCTCTACAACGGCGCGTTCTACCTCTTCGCCTCGTTCCATTCGCCGGAGCGCTGCCGCGGCACGCAGATCCTGCGCGCCGACCGTCCCGAGGGGCCGTTCGTCCCGATTTCGGACGGGCCCGTCACCCCGGCGCATTGGGAGTGCCTCGACGGGACGCTGTACGTCGATGAAGCCGGCAAGCCGTGGCTCATCTTCTGCCATGAGTGGCTGCAGGTCAGGGACGGCGAGATGTGCGCGATGCCCCTCACCGACGACCTCACCGTCGCCGCGGGCGAGCCGCGCGTGCTGTTTCACGCGTCCGACGCGCCGTGGTCGAAGGGCGGCGGCGAGAACGGCGACTGCTACGTCACCGACGGCCCGTGGATGCACCGCTGCGCCGACGGGACGCTCCTGATGCTCTGGTCGACGGGCGGCTACGAGGGCTACGCCCAGGGCGCGGCCGTTTCCGACAACAACGACATCTCCGGGAACTGGAAGCCCTGCCCCGCGCCGATCTTCGGCAAGGACGGCGGCCACGGCATGATTTTCCGCGGCTGCGACGGCGTTCTCCGCCTCGTGCTGCACGCCCCGAACGAGAACCCGAAGGAGCGCCCCGTGTTCCTGCCGATCTCCGACGAGGGCGGCGCGATTCGGCTGCTGTAAGAGGCCGGAGTGCGCCTCGTCTCCTTCCCGCAGTACCGCTGTCCCCGCATGGAGCTCGACTGGGAAGCCCGCCTGAGCCAAAAGTGGGACAACGCCCGCTTCGAGGAGGAATAGCCTCCAGCGCGCGGCGGGACGTGCGGGAACACAAAGAGGAGGAAACGCCATGGATTTTCACGAAAAAGCCAGAAACGCCATGCGCAGCGCCAGTCCCGAGGGAAAGGAGGAAAAGCGCCGCAGAATCCTTCTGAGTGCTGCGGAGTGGAACCTCGACAAGCTCAAGGGAGAGATTCTCCACCGGCTTTCCCGGGGCGAGGCTGTCGGGAGCCGTCTCTGCGCAGCGTACGACATTCCGTACGACGGAAACGACAGCGACAGCATCCCCTACGGGAACCTGTTCGCTGCCGAGACGGGGTACGACGGCAGCCGCCGCGGCGGACTGATCGGCTTTCACGACACAGACCGCCAATCTCTCACCATCCGTGACCTTGCGGCACTCCGCGAATTCCGCGGCCTGCTCGCGGAGCTTGCACGGCGCGACGGCATCACGCTAGGGGAACCGTTCATTCGGGCGGAGTACCGCGACGCCAGGACGAAGAACGTCACGCGGGAAAAACACTTTTTCCCCGGCGGCCGCAGCCTTTCCGGGCACGGACGCAGCAGTGTGCGCCGGTTCGGAGCCAGTGTCTTCGGCGAGGAGGTTCGCCTGCTTCTCTCAGTGGACTATGTGTACACCGTGCACTGAGGCGGTTTCTCACCGGTTCGTCACATTGCGCGCAAACGGCAGACTGTCCGCCGAAAATGTGCTATATTATTCTTGTCCCGCAGCGCGCCTCTCCTGTCTCTGCGGCGCGTTTTGGAAACTCTTTTCTCTGACGAAAGGGCCCTCCGCTGCCGCGGGGGGCTTTTTCGCGTTTTCCCGCGCTCATTTTGGAAAAAAGGCAGCAAAAAGGCGCTCCCGCCGAAGTGGGAGCGCCTTTTGTCATCCGCCGCGGCACGCGCCGGGGCGGGATTTGCTGTGGTGCTTTGGGGGCTTGCAGAAGAGAAGCGATTACTTGATTTCGACCGTCGTCTTGGCGGGCAGCTGCTTCTGCTCGGCCTTCGGCAGCGAGACGCGCAGGATGCCGTCCTCAAACGAAGCGGACACGTCCGACGGCTGCAGGCCCTCGCCGACGTAGAAGCTGCGGCTGCAGCGTCCGGCCCAGCGCTCGCGGCGCAGATAGCGGCCCTCGTCCTTCTCGCTCTCGTTCTCCTTCCCGCCGCGGTCGAGGCTCTTCTCGGCGGTGATGGTCAGATAACCGTTCTCGAGGTCGAGCTGCACCTCGTCCTTCTTAAAGCCCGGCAGGTCGACGTCGAGCTCATAGGAGCCGTCCTTCTCACGAATATCGGTCTTCATGATATGCGCGGCGTTCTTGCCGTACAGCGGATTGCGCGTGTGGAACACAGGAGCCAGAAACGCATCGTCAAAGAAATCGTCAAAAAGATTTTCACCAAAAAGTCTGGGCAACATAAGTCATTCCTCCATTTCATGTTCAACTGGGTCTCGTGGTAGGGGAAGAAGCTTCCGTGCGCGCGAGCACCGTTGCCCTGATTGTGCATTTTCGTCCCTTATCCGGAGAGCTCATTGTCTCTCGTGTTTCTTTGCTCTCCTTCAAGGTACACTTATATTATAGCCCGTTTTTTAGCACTGTCAATAGGAGAGTGCTAATGTTTACGGATTCTTAACAATCTGAATTTTGTGCTCCGTCCGCGCAGGGCGGGAGCAGCCTCGTTCCTTCCCGCAAAAAGAAAAAAGCCGCCCCTCGCAGGGCGGCTCTGCCTCCGGCTCCGCGCCGTGGTCAGCAGGAGATCCCAAACAGCTCCCCCGCGTTCCTTCTTCCCGCCTCGAGCACCTCGTCCGCGGAAATGCCGCGCGCCTCGGCGATTTTCTCGGCGGTGTACGCGATCATTGTGGAATCGCAGCGCTTGCCGCGGAAGGGAACCGGAGCCATATACGGGCAATCGGTTTCCGTCAGCAGGCGGTCGAGCGGCGCCTCGCGGGCTACCTCGACGGGCACGCGCGCGTTCTTGAACGTGACCGCTCCGCCGAGGCCGATATACAATCCGAGCGAGACAGCCTCGCGCATCATCTCGACGCTGCCGGAAAAGCAGTGCAGGACGCCGCGCGGGCGGTATTTGCGCAGAAGCTCCATCGTGTCTCCGTGCGCGTCGCGGTCATGGATGATGACGGGCAGATTGTGCTTGGCGGCGAGCTCGAGCTGCATGGTGAACGCCTCCTGCTGCGCCTCGCGCGGGGCGTTTTCCTTCCAGTAATAGTCGAGGCCGATCTCGCCGACGGCGACCACCTTCGGGCGGGAAAGGAGGGCTTCGACCCGGTGCAGCCAATCGGCGGGCGCTTCGAGCAGATCCTCCGGGTGCAGGCCGACGGCGGCGTAAATGTACGGGTACCCCTCCGCGAGGGCGACGCTCTCATAGCAGCCCTCAAGGCTCGCGCCGCAGTTGATAACGCCGCATACGCCCCTCTCGGGCAGGGAGGCGAGCACCTCCTCGCGGTCAATCCGGAACGCGTTCGCGTCGTAATGGGCATGGGAATCGAAAATCTGCATGGAAAGCCTCCTCTCAAAACGGAAAGCGGCGGGAGGCATTCTCCCGCCGCGTGAAGTTGGGAATGGGGGAAGGCGTTTGGGGGCGGACGGCTGCGAACGGGAATGTTCGCAGGCGGTCGGTTGCGGTCGGGAGCGAACGCAAGCGGTCGGGATCGATCGGAAGCGAACGCAGACGGTCAGAAACAATCGCAGGCGTTCGGGATCGATCGGAAGCAAGCGCGAGTCGTCCGGGGAAAGACGCTTCGCTGTTCCCCCTGGCTATTTCAGGGCTTCGCGTTTTTTGATCACCGTTGGCTCAGCGCGCGGGGGCTCTGGTCTCGCCTGCCGGCTCGGTCGGCGCTAATTCGCGTGCCACTGGCACGCCGCGCCCCCGACCCCCCGCCGCCTTTGAAAAGGCGGGCTGAAACTCTGCTATTCCCTCCAGAAAGCTTGCTTTCTGGAGGGAATAGCTTCACGTTTTTTATTATCTTACCCTCGCGCCCGCCGGGACGCCCTCCAAAAACACAACCTTCACATCGTCCTCGCCCGCGTCTGCCGCCAGGATCATCCCCTGGCTCTCCACCCCGCACAGCGTCGCGGGCTTGAGGTTCGCGACAAGCACCACCGTCTTCCCGACAAGCTCCTCCGGCTTGTACCATTTCGCTATACCGGAGGCGACCGTACGCTCGCCCTCGCCGTCGTCCAGCGTGAGCTTCAACAGCTTCTTCGCCTTCTTCACCGGCTCGCACGCCAAAATCTTCGCGGCGCGCAGCTCTACCTTCCCGAAGTCCTCAATGCCAATCTGCGCGAGGCCCTCGATCTTCGGCTTCTTCTCCTCCGCTTTCTGCTCCATCGGGTTCGGAATCAGCGCGTTGAGCGCCTCAATCTCCTTCTCGACGTCGATGCGCGGGAAGAGCGTCTCGCCCTTCTCCACGACCGTTCCGGCGGGCGTCGCTCCCCACACGGCGGCGGACTCGTACGTCACCGCGCCGCCGGAGAGGCCGAGCTGCTTCTGGATGCGCGGCGTCGTGTCCGGCATGAAGGGCGCAATCAGGATCGACACAATGCGCAGCGATTCGCACAGGTTGTACATCACCGCCGCGAGACGGGCGCGCTTCGTCTCGTCCTTGCCGAGCGCCCAGGGCATCGTCTCGTCGATATATTTGTTGCTGCGGGCGACGAGCTTCCAAATCTCCGTCAGCGCGGCGGAGAACTGGTAGCCGTCAATCGCCTTGTCGCATTTCTCGCGCAGCGCGGACGCCATCGCAATCAGCTCGTCGTCCAGCGGGTCGCTCTCGCGCTCCGCCGGAATCTCGCCGCCGAAGTATTTCTGCACCATCGCCGTCGTGCGCGAAACAAGGTTGCCCAGATCGTTCGCGAGGTCGGAGTTGATGCGGGCGATCAGCGCCTCGTTCGTGAACACGCCGTCAGATCCGAACGGGATCTCGCGCAGCAGGAAGTAGCGGATCGCGTCTACGCCGTACCGCTCGCACAGGATGTTCGGGTCCACGACGTTGCCCTTCGACTTGCTCATCTTCGTGCCGTCGCCGAACAGCAGCCAGCCGTGCCCGTACACCTGCTTCGGCAGCGGCAGGTCGAGCGCCATCAGCATCGCCGGCCAGATGATGGTGTGGAAGCGCACAATCTCCTTGCCGACAAAGTGCACGTCGGCAGGCCAGTATTTCTTGTAGTCGGAGTCGTCGTCCGAGCCGTAGCCCATCGCGGTGATGTAGTTCGTCAGCGCGTCGACCCAGACGTACACGACGTGCTTCGGGTCGAAGTCCACCGGGATGCCCCAGGTGAAGCTCGTGCGCGAGACGCACAGATCCTGCAGGCCCTGCTTGATGAAGGCGATCATCTCGTTCTTGCGGCTCTCGGGCTGAATGAACTCCGGGTGATCCTCATAGAGCTTCAGGATCCGGTCGGCGTACTTCGAGAGGCGGAAGAAATACGCCTCCTCCTCGGCCCACTTGACCTCTCTGCCGCAGTCCGGGCACTTGCCGTCCTTGAGCTGCGTCTCCGTCCAGAAGGACTCGCACGGCGTGCAGTACCAGCCGTCATATTTTCCCTTATAGATGTCCCCGCGGTCATACAGCTCGCGGAAAATCTTCTGCACGGCCTTGACGTGATAGTCGTCCGTGGTGCGGATGAAGCGGTCGTT
>CASFAA010000083.1 GCA_949292505.1 uncultured Oscillospiraceae bacterium | reverse complement strand
CCCCGCACTCAAGAGACGTATCTGTCCGGCCGCATACCATTCTCCGGTGACACCGGAGAATGGCGCGTGAAACATCAATTTGCGGTTTGAAAAACCGGAAATTGACGTTTCAGCAGCTGAGTGAAGGTCAGAAGCCCGGAGGAATTTTACTGCGAGGCCGATTAAAAACCAGTGCTGGCGGGCGCACTGAGGGATAGATAAAATGAACTGAGTGCATTTGAATTTTGCTCGCGGTAAGAGGGCAGCAACCCTCATCAGTCACGCCTATGCGTATAATAAAATTATCTTTCTACAGAAAGTAGTTGAAAACAAATCACTTATCGCTCAATTTTGTGGCTTGACAGCTTCCCCCTCGTGGGGGAAGCCAAAGGCTGCCGAGACGGTGCTCTGCACCGCGCTCTAAAATGAGCCGTCGGAAGCATCCCCCCGGCGCTTCGCGCCACCCCCCTTCCACCAAGGGAGGTTTAAAAAACGCCAAGCCGCGTGCGGGATTCTTTCAATTACACCATCTCCACCACCGTCACGACCGTCCGCTCCTCCCCGGCGGCGAAGCGGAGCTTCACGGCGGGGATTTCGCCGTTCGGGTAGAGGACGTTCGTGTTCGGGTCGGCGCCGACGAGGCAGCCCTCGCCCTCGCCGCGGACGGTACAGGACTGGTCATTGTTTGCGGCGAGGGCAAAGCCGTCCCCCGCCTCGGCATGAAAGCCCGGGACGAATTTCTGCACCGAGAAGCCGCAGTCGTACGCCGTGCAGGCGACGGCGGTGCGTACCGTGTGCGTGCGGCGGCAGCCGGTTTCCGTCGGCTCGAGGACAGTTTTGACCTCGATGCCGGGGAACGGCGACCACTCGGCCTCGACGCTCGTCCCCGTCACGCGCCAGGACTTTGACGAGAGGCGCACAAAGACCGCGTCGCCGCCGTCCGGGACGAAGGCAAGCATACTGTCGGGGCAGTTTTCGTGGAGGACGAGCTGGCTGCGGGCGCAGGAGAAGCCGTACCGCGTCGAGTAGGCGAACTTCGCGTACTTCTCCGGGACGTGGCCGTGGCCGTACCGCTCGCACACGCCCGCGGCGTACGCCGTGACGTCTCCGTTTTTCCGCTGGATGAGCAGGTCTGCCTGCTCAATCGCGTGCAGGCTCTCGAGCGGCGGAAGCGGCTCCGGGTCGGCCTGCCAGAAGGGGTGGGAGTCCGGGAGAGCGAGGAGCAGGAGCGTCTTCATGCCCCAGTACGGGCTGCCGGGCGCGTTGTACCGCTCCGCCATGATGAGGTTCGGGTAGGCGTAGCCGATGGTGAGCACGCCGTCCCGATCCGTCATTTTTTGCTCGTCCCACCACGCGAGATGACGCGAGAGGAGCCCCTTGACGACGCCGTGGGAGAAGCCCGTCAGCCCGGCGAAGACGTACGCCGACCAGAACGCCGCCTGCCCGAACCGGTAGGCGAGGCTTCTGCCGTACGGCAGGGCGGAGCCGTCCTCCGCGAACCAGTAGATGAAATCCTGCGCAAAGAGCCCGGCGCGCTCGCGGTAAAGGGCGCAGCGCGCGGGCTCCTCCCCCTCCATCGCGGCGGCGTACAGCAGGCCGTAGTAATGGAACGCGAAGGAGATGTAATAGTCCTTCTGGTCGGAGGAGCCGTCGCGGTACCAGCCGCCGCCGAGGTAGAAGCTCTCGAGCTGCGCGAGGCACTCCTCCGTGCGCGCCGCGTCGTACGGCATCCCGTGCTTTTGCAGCGCCGCGTTCACGAGAACGAGGAAAAAGAGCCAGTTGCACGCCGGGAGGGTATGGCGGTTGATCTGCCTGAGCCACGCGGCCAAATTCTCCCGCTGCGCCTGCGTGAGCGGTTCCCAGAGCTTGTCCGGCGCGAAGAGCAGGCCGCACGCGATCGCCGCCATCTCCACGAAGCGCTGGTCGTAGTCGCCGCAGACGCCCCAGTATTCGGGATCCGCCGGATCCGTGCCGTGGACGAGCCCGTCCCGGTAAATCGCCTCAAACTCCGGATCGCTGCCGCCGCCCGCCCAGAACGGAACGAGCGCCCACAAGGGCCGCGAGAACGCCTCCATGCCGATCGTCGCGGGCGGGTACGTCGCGCCCGTGTCCCCGAGGAGCAGGCGCGCGCGTCCCGGCGAGTAAAGGCCCCGGATCGGATCAAGGCGGCGCTTCATCCATGCTGTGAAATCCTGTTTCGTTTTCATCGGCTTCCCTCCTGCTGTTTCAGGCGC
>CASFAA010000082.1 GCA_949292505.1 uncultured Oscillospiraceae bacterium | reverse complement strand
TTCGGCAGCGCGAACGGAAGGCGGCTCGGGATGATTCTCGGTATCAGGGACGCGGACGAAACGAAAGAGCTCAAACCTTTGGCAGCGGTGCTTGACAAGGCACCGCTGCTTTCGGATGAGGGAATCCGGCTCGTGTTCTGGCTCAAGCAGAGGTATTTCTGCACCCTGTTTGAGGCAGCCCGCCTGCTTCTGCCTGCCGGAATGCACCTGCGCCTTCGGACCGGCTACCGCTGCTGCGCGGAACAGGCTGCGCCCGTTTCCGACGGGGAGGAGCAGGTGCTGCGCATCCTCAGAAGCAGCGAAGATCCCGTTCTGCCGGAAAAGCTCGCGCAAAAGCTCCCCTGGCTCTCTGAAGCCCCGCGCTTTCTTGACGCGATGGAGCAGAAGGGTCTCGTCGTCCGCGAGGAGATCCCGCTGCGGCAGATCGGCGACGCCATGCAGAAGATGGTTCGTCTCACGGGCGGGGATCCGCCCGCCAAGCCGACGCCGAAACAGAGAGCGGTGCTCTCGCTCCTCGAGGAGGGCAGGCAGCTCTCCCTCAAGGAGGTCTGCTACTTTGCAGGCGTGACGCCTGCCGTCGTGCAGACGCTCGAGCGGCGCGGCGCGGTGGAGCTCTACGAGCGGGAGGTCTTCCGCAATCCGTACGCGGACGGCTGCGCCCAGCCTGCGGCTGAGTCCGCTGTGCTCTCCCCGGAGCAGGAGGACGCGTTCCAGAGTCTTCTGAAGCGCTACCGCACGGGCCGCGCGAGCGCCGGGCTGCTGTACGGCGTGACGGGCAGCGGCAAAACCTCCGTGTTCATGCGTCTCGCGGACGAGGTTCGCCGCGACGGCAGGGACGTCATCGTGATGGTGCCCGAGATCTCGCTCACCCCGCAGACCGTCGCCCATTTCCACCGCCGGTACGGCGCGGACGTCGCCGTCTTCCACAGCGGCCTGACGCTCGCCGAGCGGATGGACGAGTGGAAGCGCGTCCGCAGCGGGGAGGCGCACATCGCCGTGGGGACGCGCTCCGCCGTCTTTGCGCCGCTCTCGCATATCGGGCTCATCGTCGTCGACGAGGAGCAGGAGTATACCTACAAGTCCGAGTCCTCGCCGCGCTACCACGCGCGGGACGTCGCGAAGTTCCGCTGCGCGCAGCACGGCGCGCTGCTGCTGCTTTCCTCGGCGACGCCCTCCGTCGAGACGTACTGCGCCGCCGAGCGCGGCCAGTATTTTCTGACGCAGCTGCCCTCGCGGTACGGCCCGGCCTCCCTGCCGCAGGTCGAGATCGTCGACATGAACCGCGAGATCGAGGAGGGGAACATTTCCGTCCTGAGCCGCCGGCTCTGCGATGCGATCGCCTTGTGCCTCGAGAAAAAGCAGCAGGCGATTCTGCTGCTCAACCGCCGCGGCTACCACACCTTCGTGAGCTGCCGCGCGTGCGGGGAGGCGCTCTCCTGCCCAAATTGCAGCATTTCCCTGACGTACCACGCCGACAACGGCAGGCTTGTCTGCCATTACTGCGGTTTCTCCATGCCGATGCCGGAGGCCTGCCCCGCCTGCGGTGAGAAGCGGCTCTACAGCTCCGGCTTCGGCACGCAGCGCGCGGAGGAGCAGCTTGCCGCCCTGTTCCCGCAGGCGAGGGTACTGCGCCTCGACGCGGACGCGGCGTCGTCCCGCTGCTCGTACGAGGCAAAGCTCTCCCGCTTTGCCGCGGGCGAATACGACCTCATCGTCGGCACGCAGATGGTGGCGAAGGGACTTGATTTTGAGAACGTGACGCTCGCTGCCGTCCTCTCGGCGGATCAGACGCTCTACAGCGACGATTTCCGCAGCTACGAGCGCGCGTTCAGCCTGCTGACGCAGGTGGTCGGGCGGTCGGGGCGCGGCCGGTATGCGGGCAAGGCGCTTATTCAGACGTTCACGCCGGAAAACGCGATTTTCCGCCTGGCGGCCTCGCAGGATTACCTCTCGTTTTACCGCGAGGAGGTTCGCCTGCGGCAGGCGCTGCTCTATCCGCCGTTTGTAGACATCTGCATGATTGGCTTTTCCGGTCTCACGGAGGACAAGGTGCGCCTCGCGAGCGCGTATTTCCTCGGCCTTCTGCAGGAGCTCGCCGCGAAGGAATACGCGGCGCTGCCGATGCGCGTGCTCAAGCCCACGCCGGCCGCGGTCGTCAAGGTCAGCGGAAAATACCGCTACAAGATTTTAATCAAGTGCAGAAACAGCCGGGACTTCCGCGAGCTCATTTCGCGGCTCCTGATTGCCTTTCCGCAGGAGCGCCGCTTTTCCGGCGTTTCGGTTTTCGCGGATATTAACCCGGATTCCGTTCTATAATATGATCAGCACAGAAAGTGGGGATTACTATGGCGATTCGCAATATTGTAAAAGACGGCGACGAGATTCTGACGAAGGTCTGCCGCCCCGTCGACAAGTTCGACTCCAAGCTCGGCGTCCTGCTTGACGACATGGCCGAGACGATGCACCATGCCGACGGCGTCGGCCTCGCCGCGCCGCAGGTGGGCATTCTGCGCCGCATTGCCGTCGTCGACATCGGGGAGGGCGTCATCGAGATGGTCAACCCGGAAATCGTCGAGCAGAGCGGTGAGCAGGAATGCGTGGAGGGCTGCCTCTCCTTCCCGGGAGAGTACGGCGTCACGAAGCGCCCGTACCGCGTCGTCGTGCGCGCACAGGATCGGAACGGCAAGACGTTCGAGCTCAAGAGCGAGGGCTTCCGCGCCGACGCCTGTTGCCATGAGATTGATCATCTTAACGGCATCAACTTTAAGGCGCACTGCATCCGGATGCTGACCGACGAAGAATTGGAGAATATGAAATAATGCGTATCGTGTTTATGGGAACCCCCGATTTCGCCGTGCCCAGCCTGCAGGCGCTGCTCGACGCGGGACACGAGGTCTGCGCCGTCTACACCCAGCCGGATAAGCCGAAGGGGAGAGGGTACGTCCTGACGCCCCCGCCGGTCAAGGAGCTCGCGCTCGCCCACGGCATTCCGGTGCTGCAGCCCGCGACGCTGCGCACCGCCGAGGCGCTCGAGTCCCTGCGCGCGTATCATCCGGACGCGATCGTTGTCGTGGCGTACGGAAAGCTGCTCCCGCCGGACGTCCTCGCCGTGCCGCCCCTCGGCTGCGTGAACGTCCACGGCTCGCTGCTGCCGAAGTACCGCGGCGCGGCCCCGATTCAGTGGGCGGTGCTCAACGGCGACGCCGTCTCCGGCGTGACCACGATGTACATGGCGGAGGGCCTCGACACGGGCGACGTGATTTTCGCCGAGGAGACGCCCATCGGCCCCGACGAGACGGCGGGCGAGCTCTTTGACCGCCTTGCCGCGATGGGCGCTTCGCTGCTCGTGCGCACGATGGCCGCCATTGCGGACGGCACAGCTCCGCGCACGCCGCAGCCGGCGGACGGCGGGACGTACGCGTCCCAGCTGTCGAAGGAGATGGCGCGCGTCGACTGGAGCCGTACCGCTGCGGAGCTTCACAACCTCGTGCGCGGCCTGAATCCCTGGCCGGTCGCGCAGACGACGTTCCGCGGCAAGCAGATGAAGCTGTTCCGCGTTTCGCTCTGCGGGAAGACGCAGCGCGCACCCGGCAGCGTCTGGGAGGAGGGCGGCCGCTTCTTCGCCGCCTGCGGGGACGGCGCTCTGTGCCTCGAGGAGGTGCAGTATCAGGGCGGCAAGCGCATGAGCGGAAGCGATTTCCTGCGCGGCCACCCGCTGCACGAGGACGAACGACTGGGGGAGGAGACTCCCGCCTCAGGAGGATAACGCGTCTCTATGGGATATTACTATTTCGATTACACCTACTTTCTCTATATGCTGCCCGCGCTTCTGCTGTCTCTGTACGCGCAGTTTAAGGTGAAGGCGACGTTTGAGAAGTATTCGCGCGTCAGTTCGTCGCGCGGGTTCACGGGCCGCGAGGCAGCCGAGGCCGTGCTGCGCTTCGGCTCGGTGCGGGGCGTTTCTGTACGGGAGATTCCCGGCAGCCTGACAGACCATTTCGACCCGCGGACCGGGGTCATCAGCCTCTCGGCGCCGGTGTACAATGTGAGCAGCATCTCCGCTGTCGGGGTCGCCGCCCACGAAGCGGGGCACGCGATTCAGCACGCCGTCGGCTATCTGCCGAACCGCATCCGCAGCTTTCTCGTGCCCGTGACGAACTTCGGCTCGAGACTCTCAATGCCGCTGATTCTCATCGGCCTGCTGCTGCCGGTGCAGTACGACTTCGTCGTTCTCATCGGCATTGCGCTCTACAGCCTGATGGTGCTCTTCCAGCTTGTGACGCTCCCCGTCGAGTTCAACGCGAGCCGCCGCGCCGTGCGGGCGCTCGACCAGGCGGGCGTGCTCTATCCGAACGAGCTGGCCGGGGCGGAGAAGGTGCTCCGCGCCGCCGCGCTGACGTATCTTGCGGCGACGTTCACCTCCCTGATGTCGCTGCTGCGCCTGCTCGCCATCGTCGGGAGCCGCAGGAGGCGAGACTGAGATGGATGCTGCGAGAAACGCGGCGCTCGAAGCGCTGCTGCAGGTTGACGTCAACGAAGGCTACTCCAACATCGTGCTCGACAAGACGCTGCGAACGCGCGGCCTGTCCGGCCTGGACGCCGCCTTCGCCTCGACGCTCTTTTACGGCGTGCTCGAGCGCCGGCTGACGCTCGACTATGCCATTTCCCGGTTTTCAGACCGGAAGCTTTCCGCCCTGACGCCGAAGGTGCTCGAAATCCTGCGCCTCGGCGTCTATCAGATCCTGTTCCTCGACCGCGTGCCAGACTCCGCCGCCGTTAACGAGAGCGTCCAGCTCGCGAAGGAGAACGGCGCGGGAAAGGCGTCCGGCTTCGTCAACGGCGTCCTGCGCAGCCTCCTGCGCGGAAAGGAGACGCTCGTCTGGCCGGATGACGCGGTACGGTATTCCTGCCCGGCGTGGCTCCTTTCGCTCTGGCGGGCGTCGTATGGGGAGGAGCTCGTCTCCGCTCTGCTGCGGTCGCTCTCCGAGCCGGCCCCCGTCGCCATCCGCGTGAACACGGTCAGGACGAGCGCGGAGGAGCTCCTCCGGCAGCTTTCGCAGGAGGGCGTCGCGGCAAGTCAGCGCGAGGGCTTCCCGGACGCGCTGGTGCTCGAAAAGCCAGGCTCTGTCGCGTCGCTCCGCGCGTTTTCGGAGGGACTGTTCCATGTGCAGGACCTCTCCTCGCAGCTCGCCGCCCACGCGCTCGGCGCGCAGCCGGGGGAGCGGGTGATTGACGTCTGCGCCGCGCCCGGCGGCAAGACGTTCACCATCGCCGAGGAGATGCAGAACCGCGGTGAAATCCTCGCCTTCGACAAGTACAAGGGTAAGGTTCGCCTCATTGCCTCCGGCGCACAGCGGCTCGGCCTGACCGCCGTGCGCGCCGCCGTCCGCGACGCTGAGCGGCCGGCGGAGCCCCTCGCGCCCGCCGACCGCGTGCTGTGCGACGCGCCGTGCTCCGGTCTCGGCATCCTGCGCAGAAAGCCCGAGATCCGCTACAAGGAGAAATCCGCACTTGACAGCCTGCCCGATTTGCAGTACCGTATTCTCTGTGAGGCGTCAAAGCTGGTCAAACAGGGCGGCGTGCTGCTGTACTCGACCTGCACGCTCAACCCGGCGGAGAACGGGGGCGTCGCGGATCGGTTCCTGCGGGAGCACCCCGCGTTCTCCCCGTCGCCGCTGCGGCTGCCGCAGGGGATTGTCCGCACGGCGCCCGAGCCGGAGCATCAGCTGACGCTGTTCCCCGGCGTCCACGGGACGGACGGCTTTTTCCTGTCCCGGTTTGAACACACATAAAGGAAGATGAACGTGCCCGAAGACATCAAATCGAAAACGCTCCCCGAGCTGCAGGAGGCGGTGCGGGAGCTCGGTCTGCCTGCGTTCCGCGCCGGGCAGATTTACCGCTGGCTCCACCAGAGCGGCGTTGCCTCCTTCGACGAGATGACGAACCTCTCGAAGGACCTGCGCGCCCGGCTCGCCGAGCGGTATACCATCGCCTCCGCCGCCATCGCCAGAAAGCAGACCTCCCAAATTGACGGGACGGCAAAGTATTTGCTGCGCCTTCCGGACGGCGAGTATGTAGAGTGCGTCCTTATGGAATACCGCCACGGTCTTTCCATCTGCATCTCAACGCAGGTGGGCTGCCGGATGGGCTGCGCCTTCTGCGCGACGGGAAAGAGCGGCTATGCGCGCGACATGACGGCCTCGGAGATACTCTCTGAGGTGCAGACGGTGCAGCGCGACGCCGGGCGGCGGATCTCCAACATCGTTCTGATGGGGATGGGCGAGCCGCTCGACAACTATGACAACGTCCTGCGCTTTCTGCGTCTTGTCTCCTCCGAGGAGGGCATGAACATCGGGATGCGCCATATCTCCCTCTCGACCTGCGGCCTCGTCGACCGCATCTATCAGCTCGAGAAGGAGAATCTGCAGCTTACGCTCTCCGTCTCCCTCCATGCGCCGAACGACGAGATCCGCAGCCGCACCATGCCGATCAATAAAAAGTGGAACGTGGAGACGCTGCTCAAGGCGTGCCGCTCCTACGCGGCCTCGACGGGCAGGCGGATCTCCTTTGAATACGCGATGATCAGCGGCGTCAACGACAGCGACGCCTGCGCCCGGGAGCTCGCCTCCCGCCTCGAGGGAATGCTGTGCCATGTGAATCTGATTCCCGTCAACGACGTGACGGGGAACAGCTTTCACAAGAGCCCGGCGGAGCGCCAGCAGCGCTTCATTTCCATTCTGGAGAAGAAGGGCATCCCCGCCACCGTGCGGCGTACCCTTGGTTCCGATATAGACGCATCCTGCGGTCAGCTTCGCCGCCGGATGGAAGAGGAGGAGTCTGTGCATGCTGCTTTACGGGATGAGTGACGTCGGCCTGGTCCGAAAATCGAACCAGGATGGCTTCGCTTTCGGCGAACTGCCCGGGGAAGGCGCCTGGGTCGTCGTCTGCGACGGCATGGGAGGGGCCAACGGCGGGAACGTGGCGAGCAAAATCGCCGTGGACCGGATCTCCTGGCAGTTCAAGTCCACCTATTGGAAAAACATATCAGACGACGGTATCAAAAACATCATGATCACGGCGGTCTACAACGCGAACCGCGCGATTTACCAGGAGGCGCAGTCGGATCGGTCGCTGCGCGGGATGGGGACGACGGTCGTCGCCGCCATCGTGCGGGGAGGGCGCGTCGCGCTCGCCCACGCGGGCGACAGCCGCGCGTACCTCGCCTCCGGATCGAAGCTGACCCGCGTCACGACGGATCACTCCATCGTGCAGGAGCTGGTCAACCATGGAGACATCACCGAGGAGGAGGCCAGAGTGCATCCTCAGAAGAACATCATTACCCGCGTGCTCGGCGTGGAGCCCACCGTGGAGATCGATTACCAGGAGTTTGAGATTCTTCCCGGCGACTGCCTGCTCCTGTGCACCGACGGCCTGACGAACTATGTGGAGGACAGGGAGCTTCTCAAGGCGTCCGCCATGTCCCCGAAGGATTGCTGCAGCGTTCTGGTTTCCATGGCAAAGGACAGCGGCGGCGGCGACAATATCACCGTTGTCGCCGTAAAAAACTGACTTTTGATGGGAGTGACTGAGAATGGATAAATATACCGGGAAGCGCCTCGACGGGCGCTATGAGATTCATGAGCTGGTTGGCGTCGGCGGGATGGCGTACGTCTACCGCGCGCGCGACACGATCGACGACCGCATCGTCGCGATTAAGATTCTCAAGGACGAGTTTCTCGGCAACGAGGAGTTCATCCGCCGCTTCAAGAACGAGTCGAAGGCGATTGCCGTGCTTTCCCACCCCAACATTGTCAAGGTGTACGACGTCAGCTTCGGCGACCGGATCCAGTACATCGTGGAGGAATACATCGACGGCATCACCCTCAAGGATTACCTGAGCCAGCAGCACGAGGTCAAGTGGAAGGAGGCCATTCACTTCACCGTGCAGATTCTGCGCGCTCTGCAGCACGCGCACGAGAAGGGGATTGTCCACCGCGACGTCAAGCCGCAGAACATTATGCTCCTGCAGGACGGCACCATCAAGGTGACGGACTTCGGCATCGCGCGCTTCTCCCGCAGCGAGACGCGCACCATGACCGGCAAGACGATCGGCTCGGTGCACTACATCGCGCCCGAGCAGGCGCGCGGCGACCTCACCGACGAGAAGGCGGACATCTACTCCGTCGGCGTGATGCTCTATGAGATGATCACCGGCCGCCTGCCGTTTGAAGCCGACAACGCGGTCTCCGTCGCCATCATGCAGCTGCAGGCCGACCCGAAGCCGCCGCGCGAGATCAATCCCTCCATCCCGGAAGGGCTCGAGGAAATCACGATGCGCGCGATGCAGAAGGATCCGGCGCACCGCTACCAGTCCGCGTCCGAGATGCTGCGCGACGTTGAGGAGTTCCGCCGCAACCCGAGCGTCAGCTTCCAGTACAAGTATTTCGTCGACGAGAAGCCGACGAAGTACATCGACGCCATCAACAACGTCAAGGGCTCCGAGATCCCCGCGTACAACGACAACTACGAGTACGAGGAGGTCGTGGAGAAGGATCAGAAGAAAAAGAGCGTCGCGCCCCTCATCATCACGGGCATCGTCGCCGCTTTCCTGATTGTCGCGATTGCGCTCGGCATCTCCACGGTGCTCAGAGGCTGCGAGTCGGAGGAGGTTACGGAATTCTACCTCGAAAACCTCGTCGGACAGATGTACAACGACGTGGTCAACGATGAAAAATACAGCGGCATGATTGTCTTCGAGAAGCAGGAGATCCAGAGCAGCGGCGACGAGCCGATCGGCCAGATTCTCGACCAGAACCCCGCGGGCAATATCAAGGTGCGCGTCGGCACGACGGTCACGCTCTACGTCAACGCGGGCGGAGAGATGGCCGAGGTGCCCGACGTGACGAACTATACCCGCACGGACGCCGAGTCGACGCTCATGAGCTACGGTTTCGCTCCGAGCTTTACGGAGATTGCCGACGACGAGGTGGAGGAGGGCAAGGTTATCCGCACGGATCCGGCCGCGAAGTCCTCCATCGCGAAGGGCGCCACCGTCACCGTCTTCATCAGCAGCGGACCGGCCGACACGACGGTCACCGTTCCCTCGAACATCATCGGCCTTGACATCGACACAGCCAGACAGATTCTCGTCGACGCCGGCCTCACCGTCGGCGAAACCACGCCGCGCGACGATACGGGCAAGGAGAAGGGCGTCGTCGTCGACTGCTCGCCGCTTCCCGGCAACAAGGTCGAGAAGGGCACCGCCGTCGATCTGACGTACAGCTCCGGCGAGACGACGGAGAAGGAGCTTTCCGTCTCCATCGATATGCCCGCCGGTATCTCCTACGACCTGACGCTCAAGGCATATATCGACGGCACGCTCGTCCAGGAGGACGTCGTCAATCCGACGTACGGCAGCGGCAGCTATGTCCTGACCTTCAGCGGAAAGGGCCAGCAGGAGCTCACGGTCGAGCTCAACGGCGTGAAGTACCGCGTCGTGACCCTGGACTTCGACGCCGGCGAGTACCATATCAAGGAATCGTATTTCTATGAGGAGCCGTCCGGGCCTGTGTCCTCGTCGCCCGCCTCCTCGCAGGATCCGTTCGAGAGCGAGCCGGATCCGCTGTTCCCCATCACGCCGTCGGACGAGTGAGATGGCGATGGAGACAACGGGACTGATTCTGAAAGGGATCGGCGGCTTCTACTATGTGCAGAGCGGCGATACCCTCTATGAGTGCAAGGCGCGGGGCGTGTTCCGCAAGAACGACATCACCCCGCTGCCGGGCGACTCGGTGAGGCTCCTCCTCGAGGAGAACCAGTCTCCGCTGATTGCGGAGATTCTCCCGAGGAAAAACTCGCTCGTCCGCCCGCCGATGGCGAACCTCGATCAGCTCGTCCTCGTGGCGGCCACCTGCCATCCGACGCCGAGCACGCTTGTGATTGACAAGATCATCGCCGCCGCGGAGGACAAGGGCATCGCGCCTGTGCTCGTGATTTCCAAGATCGACCTCGAGCAGGCGCAGTGGCTGCGCGAGATCTACGAGCCGATCGGCTTCCCCGTCATCTCCGTGTCCTCCGAGACAGGGGAGGGCGTGGAGCAGGTCAAAGCTTTGCTGCCCGGGAAGATCACTGCCTTCACGGGCAACTCCGGCGTGGGGAAGTCCACGCTGCTCAACCGGATCGACGCGCGCTTTCGGCTCGAGACAGGCGAAATCAGCAGGAAGCTGGGGCGCGGCAGACATACGACGCGGCAGGTTGAGCTGCTGCCCCTCGAGGGCGGCGGCTATGTGGCGGACACGCCCGGCTTCTCCGCGATTCAGATGGAGCGGTACGATGTCGTGCGCAAGGAGCAGCTGCCGTACTGCTTCAGGGAATTCGAGCCGTACCTCGGGGAGTGCCGCTTCCCGTCCTGCTCGCACACCTGCGAGAAGGGCTGCGCGGTGCTCGAGGCGGTGCGCGAGGGGAAGATCAGCCGCTCCCGCCACGAGAGCTACGTCGCGCTCTATCAGGAGGTAAAGGACTTAAAGGAATGGAAGAAGTAAAGACGTGCCTCATCATCGGCGCCGCGCCGCTCAGAAACGCTGAGAGCCTTCTGCGCGCCTACCGGCCTGACTGCTACGTCGTCTGCGCCGACGGGGGACTGCGCCATGCCGAACAGGCCGGCATCCGGCCCGACCTGGCCGTCGGCGATTTCGACTCCTTCTCCGGCAGCGTGCCGGAGGGCGTGCCCGTGATTCCGCTCAACCCGCGCAAGGACGACACGGATATGCTCGCCGCGGTGAACGCGGGGCTGGCGCACGGCTGCCGGCGCTTCCTGCTCGCGGGAAGCCTCGGCGGGCGGCTCGACCACTCCTACGGCAACCTGTGCGTCCTGCACCATCTGCATTCGCTCGGCTGCGACGCCGTCCTCCTCGGGGAGGACGAGGACGCGTATCTCGTCGGGGCGGGGGAGACCCGCCGCCTCGACTGCCCCGCGGGGACGACCGTCTCGGTCTTCCCGTTCGCCTGCCCGGTGTGCACCGTCAGCTATACGGGGATGCGATATCCGCTCGACCACGGCGATCTCTATTCCGATCTCGCCGTCCTTCCGATGGGCGTGAGCAACGTCGCGGAGGAGTCCCCGGCGTCCGTCGCCGTCCACAGCGGCCTGGCGCTCGTCCTCGTGACAAAGACGCCCGTTTGAGGAAGCCGGCGCGACTCGGCCGCTTTCCTGTCCGGACTCGTTTCACGCAGCCCTTTTCCTACAGCATACGCAAAGGAGCCCGGCGTTTCGCCGGGCTCCTTTTCCTTTACAGAATAATGCAAATCAGGCCGCTGCAGCCCTCGTTGATGATGCGCTCGATGGTCTCGCGCAGCTTATCCCGCGCGTCGGACGGCATCCGGTAGAGTTTGTTGTGGAGCCCTTCGTTGACGAGCTCGTGCAGGCTCTTTCCGAAGATGTTTGACTCCCAGATTTTCGCCGGATTCTCCTCGAACTCGCGCAGCAGGTACTCGACAAGCTCCTGCGACTGCTGCTCCGAGCCGACGATTGGCGTCACCTCGGTGGTGATCTGCGTCTTCATCATGTGGACGGAGGGAGCGCTCGCCTTGAGGCGGATGCCGTACTTCCCGCCCTGCCGGATGATCTCCGGCTCCTCGAGACTCAGCTCCTCAAGGCCGGGCATGACGATGCCGTACCCGGTGCTCTGCACCTCCTCGTAGGCGTCCTTGATTTTGTCGTACTGCTTCTTCATGCGGGAGAAGCCCATCATGCAGCTGAGCAGCTCGCCCTCGTCGCTGATGTTCAGCCCCGTCCGCTCGCCGAGGACGCGGTAGAACAGGTTGGGCTGTAGGGAGACGGCAAGCCGCGTCCTGCCGCTGCCGAGATCGATGGAGACGGTCTGCGCGCTTGTGATGTGCTCGCAGCGCCCGATCTGCGCGAGGGCGTCGTTCAGCTCCCGGATGCGCTGGATCTTGCCCGCCGCCTGCTGAATCGCCCCGTACACGGACGTGCGCAGCCAGTGATCGGCCTCGAGGCCGGTGATCCAGCGCGGCATCTCGATGCGGATCTCCTGCAGCGGGAACTCGTAAAGGATCTGCGCGAGAATCGAGCGGATCTCCGCCTCCTCGGCGTCGAGGCAGTTGATGGGGAGGACGGGCACGCCGTACCGCTCGGAGAGCGCCGCCGCCTCGGTTCGGGCCGCTTCCGACGCGGGCTCGACGCAGTTGTAGATGACGATGAACGGCTTGTTGATCTCCTTGAGCTCATTGATGACGCGCTCCTCCGCCTCCTCGTACTCCTCGCGGGGGATGTCGCTGATGGAGCCGTCCGTCGTGACGACGAGGCCGATCGTCGAGTGCTCCGTGATGACCTTCTTCGTCCCGATCTCCGCCGCCATGTTGAAGGGGATAGGCTCCTCATACCACGGCGTGAGGACCATGCGCGGCTGGTCGTTCTCGATGTACCCGAGCGCGCTCGGCACGATGTAGCCGACGCAGTCGATCAGCCGGACGGAGAATGCCGCGCAGTCGTCGATTTTCACGCTGACGGACTGCTCCGGGATGAACTTCGGCTCGGTGGTCATGATCGTCCGCCCGGCGGCGGACTGCGGCATCTCGTCGACCGCGCGCCCCTTGCGGTGCTCCTCCTCCATGTTTGGCAGCACGATGGTGTCCATGAACTTTTTGATGAAGGTTGATTTGCCGGTGCGCACGGGGCCGACGACGCCGATATACACGTCCCCGTTGGTGCGTTCCGCGATGTCGCGGTAGATGCTGCGATCTTCCATTTTCATTCCCCCCTCAATTCGACTGCATGGGAATCAGAAGCATTCCCTTTGCTTCCATTTTTTCGCAGTCCAGATGGTTTTCCCGCTGGATGGCCTCCGGCGAGGTGCAGTAGCGGCGCGCGATGTCCCAGAGAGCTTCCCCGGCCTGCGCGTAGTACAGGACGAGGGCGGCGGAGGGATCGCTGTCCCGCGGCTTCGACTCGTCCGCCGAGGCCGCTTCAACCATCCGGCAGGCGCGCCGCGCGAACACGGAGCCGCACACGCTGATTTCCGCCTTCACCTCGAGTTCGTTCCCGGCGATACGGTAGCTCAGGCCCGTGACGGAGGCGTCCGGGTCGCAGCGCAGCTCGCCTTCCCCCGAGCAGGGGCGCTGGTAGCGGAAGTCCGACACGCGCTCGAGATAGAAGGGCTTTCCATCCGCGGAGAGCGCGAGCATACAGACGCTGAGCTTCCCGTCGAGCGCGAGGCCGTCCGCCTCCCGCGCGGGGGAGACGGAGCACAGCTCGCTCCACACGTCGAGGATCTTCGCCGCCTCCTGCTCCATCGGATAGGAGAACTTCGTCACCATGCTGTCGCGGAAAATCTCCGTAAGCTCCTCGACGCTCCGCTGCTGAAACTCGAGCGTCATCTCGTATTTCTTTGAGTACGCGTCGGTGACGACGGTCGTCTGCCGGTTTTCATACGCGGAGACGTCCGCCGCGAGACGGATCTGCGCGTCGAAGAACACCTTGCCGCCCGAGTAGTCGTTCTTGATCTGCACGTCCGTCCCGACGACAGAGAGGCGCACGTCGCTCTGGTACTCCTCCGCGATGCCCTCGCAGTCGATCATCTGCGTGAAGGGAATCGCGTACTCCATCGTCTCGAGCGGCGCGCCCTCCGCCGCGGAAGCATAGAGCAGGTGGAGCGTGACGTCGCCCTTGACCATGAGCTTGTTCTGAATCACCTTGTAGTCCTGCAGGGCGACGCACGAGGACGCGTGGATCAGCGTCTCCGCCTCGGGCTTGCTGCCGGGCAGCTCGAGCACCTCCTCGACGGAGAACGGCTGCACGCAGAAGGCCGAGAGCCGGCTGTAGGGGAGCTCCGCGGTGCGCTGCTCGACGTCGCCGCCGTTGATGGAGCAGACGGCCTCGCAGTCTGCCCGCCCGTACACCTTCGCGCAGACGGAGAACGAGCCGTGCACGTCCAGCCGCCTCGAGCTCGCCGCGCGGCAGTTGATATACTCCACCCACGCGAACGCCCTGATTTTCCCGCTCTCGACCGTCTTCTTCATCGGAATCGCGCAGGAAAACGGCGCGCTGCTCTCGCAGCAGCGGACGCAGCCCGTCTCCGCGTCGGCATAGAGGATCTTGACCGTGTACGTCCCGCCGAGCTCCAGCCGGTCGCCGGAGAGGGCGCGGTCGAGAATCCGGGGGTACACCTGGCACTTGAGAATCTTCTGTATATCCGGGCAGTAGTCGGGCAGGGTGACGTCGAGATCGACAGACTGCTCCTGCCGTCCGTCGTAGAGCAGCTCGATGGCGCTCAGGGCATTTCGTTCCGCCGTATAGTCCATATGTGGCTTCCTCCCTTTTTGGTTTTCTACGCTAAAGGTATTCGCCCTATTCCGCCGATATGCAGAAAAGCCCCGCCGCCCGAAAAAAATGGACGGCGGGGAGGGGGTCAGAGCTCCGTTCTCCTGATATGAAACATTTTGCGGAGGAAGAACCCGACGAATTTGGAACTGCGGACTACGACTACCTTCATAGTAAGTACCTGCCTTTCGCTCGCGGTATGAAAAGGCGTCAGCGGCGGAGAAGACAGAAGCCGAGCCAGACGAGGATGGCCGATATGAGGAAAAACAACAGCCCGCTGGGGCAGAAGCAGGAAATCATCAGGCCAATCCCAAATGCTATGACGCAGGGGGCTTTGCAGCACCGCCTTCCTCTCATCTCACCACCGCCTCTTCCTTTTCTGTCCCATACTATTATGCGCCGCCCTTTTTGGTGACAGGGAACGATAATATGAAGGATGCGCGGAAAAATCCTTCAAAATATAGAGGATTTCTCGAAAAACTGCCCTTTTCAGGCGGCTCTGTCGTCGTTTCCTCCGTAATTTTCGTATTATCAAAGATATATCTTGCAAAACGAGACGTTTCACCGTATAATAAACAGGATGGTAAACTGTCTATATTTGATCGGGATAACGGGGGAATCAACAAATGTTTCAAATCGTACAGAAAAAGCGTTTGAACGACAGCATGACGCAGATGCGCGTCGCGGCGCCCTTTGTCGCGCGCAAGGCGCAGGCCGGTCAGTTTATTATTCTGCGCGTCAACGAGTACGGCGAGCGGATTCCGCTGACCATTGCGGACTATGACCGCGAGGGGGGCACTGTCGATATCATTTTCCAGAAGGTCGGCAAGACGACGCTCCTGCTCGACACACTCGAGGAGGGCGACGCCATTCTCGACTTCATCGGGCCTCTCGGAAAAGCCTCCGAGCTCGAGGGCTACCGGTACGCTGCCGTCATCGGCGGCGGCGCGGGCTGCGCCATCGCGTACCCGCAGGCGAAGGCCCTCCACGCGCTCGGCGCGAAGGTCGACATGATCGCCGGCTTCCGCAATCAGGACATCATCATCCTCGAGGACGAGATGAAGGCTGCGAGCGACAACCTCTATCTGATGACGGACGACGGCTCCAACGGCCACAAGGGCTTCGTGACCGACGCTCTGCGCCGGAACATCGAGGCCGGCGCGAAGTACGACCTCGTCGTCGCGATTGGCCCGCTGCCGATGATGAAGGCCGTCTGCAATCTCACGAAGGAGTACGGCATTAAGACGATCATCAGCATGAACAGCATCATGATCGACGGAACCGGGATGTGCGGCGGCTGCCGCGTGACGGTCGGCGGCGAGACGAAGTTCGCCTGTGTCGACGGCCCCGACTTCGACGGCCACCTGGTCGATTTCGACGAGGTCATGAAGCGCTCGAAGACGTACGCCGAGATGGAGCGCGAGTCCGCGCGGGAGTTTAATTGCCGGCTGATGAAGCAGGCGGAGCAGTAAGCGGAGGGGAAAAGCAATGCCGAATATGACGATGACAAAGACGCCGATGCCGGAGCAGAAGCCCGACGTCCGCAACCATAATTTTGAGGAGGTCGCCCTCGGCTACACCGAGGAGATGGCCGTGGGCGAGGCGCAGCGCTGCCTCAACTGCAAGAACAAGCCCTGCGTGGGCGGCTGCCCCGTCATGGTTCCGATCCCGGAGTTTATCGCCCATGTGGCGAAGCGCGAGTTTGAGGAGGCGTATCAGGTACTGACGCGCGCCACCTCGCTGCCCGCCGTCTGCGGACGCGTCTGCCCGCAGGAGACGCAGTGCGAGAGCAAGTGCGTGCGCGGCATCAAGGGCGAGCCCGTCGGCATCGGCCGGCTCGAGCGCTTCGTCGCCGACTGGCACATGGCCAACAGCAAGGAAGCGCCGAAGAAGCCCGAGACGAACGGCCACAAGGTCGCGGTCATCGGCGCGGGCCCCGCGAGCCTGACCTGCGCCGGCGATCTGGCGAACATGGGCTACGAGGTCACGGTGTTTGAGGCGCTGCATACGGCGGGCGGCGTGCTGATGTACGGCATCCCGCAGTTCCGTCTCCCGAAGGAGATCGTCCAGAAGGAAATCGACGGCCTGCGCGCGAAGGGCGTCACCATCCTGACCGACATGGTCATCGGCAAGGTTCTGACGCTCGAGGAGCTCTTTGCCGACGGCTTTGAGGCCATCTTCGTCGGCAGCGGCGCCGGTCTGCCGAACTTCATGCACATCCCCGGCGAGGGCCTTGTCGGCGCGTATTCCGCGAACGAGTTTTTGACCCGCGTCAATCTGATGAAGGCGTACCGCCCCGAATACGACACCCCGATCATCCGTCCGAAGAACGCCGCGATCGTCGGCGGCGGCAACGTCGCGATGGACGCTGCCCGCACGGCGAAGCGTCTCGGCGCGGAGAACGTGTACATCGTCTACCGCCGCAGCGAGGCGGAAATGCCCGCCCGTGCGGAGGAGATCCACCACGCGAAGGAGGAGGGCATTGAGTTCCGCCTCCTGACGAACCCGGTCGCCATCCACGGAGACGAGAACGGCCGCGTCACCTCGATCGAGTGCGTGGAGATGGAGCTCGGCGAGCCGGACGCTTCCGGACGCCGCCGCCCGATCGAGAAGAAGGGCTCGAACTTCGAGCTTCCGGTCGACTGCGCCATCATCGCCATCGGCAACAGCCCGAACCCGCTGATTCCGACGACCACCGCCGGTCTCGAGGTCAACCGCCGCGGCTGCATCGTTGCGGACGAGGAGACCATGGCTACCAGCCTGCCGGGCGTCTACGCGGCGGGCGACGCCGTGAGCGGCGCGGCGACCGTCATCCTCGCGATGGGCGGCGGCAAGCGCGCTGCGAAGTCCATCGACGAGTACATCAAGTCCAAGTCCTGATTTTCCGATACGCTGTCAGCAGGGGCAGACGCGGCACGCCGCGCCTGTCCCTTTTTTCGCGCCGCCTTCCGGGATTTTTTCCCTTCTCCGCTCATATAGATGAGAAAACAAAGGAACGGAGGAGAGAAAAATGCCCTATGAGAGAGAAGACGCTCCCGAGACGGAGTGGGACGAACGAACCCGCGAAATGCGCCGCGTCCCGAGGAGGAGAAAAAAGAGGGAAAAGCGCGCGGAGACCGGCGGCCCCCGCCCTGGCCGATCGCTTTTGACCGTCCAGCTCATCGCGTGCCTCGCCGTCCTGATCGCCGCCGCCGGGCTGCGCTTTTTTGGCGGGGAGCTGTACGGGACGGTGCGCGGCTGGTACTGGGAGCACCTTGAGAACAGCATCCTCACCGGAGACGGCCTCGAGGACGCGCAGAAGCGTTTCTGGGAGCTCTTCCCGCCGGATGGCGCGGCCTCCTCCGGTTCGGATACTGCGGCTTCCTCCGGGACGGAAGCCTCCGCCTCCTCCGGGACGGCTGCATGAGCTTTTCCCTCGGAGAACGCCGCGTAACGGTCAGCTTCCTGTTCACCGCGCTGCTCGCCTTTCTCCTGTTCTGCGACGAGCGCGGCGCGGCGCTCTCGGGGCTCGCCGCGGCGGCGCTGCATGAGGCGGGACACCTCGCCGCGATGCTTTGCCTCGGCGTCCCCGTGAAGGAAATCCGGTTCGCGCCGTTCGGCGTCGAGCTCGTCCGTGGGGACGAATGGCAGGAGAGCTATCTCGGGGACGCGCTCGTCTCGGCAGCCGGGCCGTGCGTCAACCTCGCCCTGTTTCTTTCCTGCCTTGCGGCGGGGCAGGAGGAAACGCCGTTCGCGCTGGCGAATCTTCTGCTCGGCGCGATGAACCTGCTGCCGATCGAATCCCTTGACGGCGGGCAGCTGCTCTATGCGGCGCTCAGCCGGTTCGCGGGGCCGCAGAGAGCCGGGCGCGCGGTGGCGCTGCTCTCCTTTCTGGTGCTCGTCCCGCTCGCCGTCTGCGCGTTTCTGCTGCTGTTCCGGTCAAAGAACAACGTTTCCCTGCTGCTCGCCGTCGGCTACCTCGGCGGCCTGCTTTTGAAGCGGGGGAGAAATTGAGGAGGCTTCTATGGACGGGTCGGAGAGAGTCAGAGAGCTTGTCTGCGCGTGCAGAAGAAAGGCCGCCGGGAAGGCGAGGGAGTGGGGCGAGCTTGCCGGTCTGGCAAAGCGCCTCGCTCTCATTCGCCGCGAAAGGCGCTCGCTCTATATGCAGATCGGCTGCGCCTGCTGGTCGGAGCGCCGGAGGGAGACCGCGCCCTATTTCGGCGCGCAGTTCGGGCGGCTTTCCGCCCTCGCGGAGGAGGAGCGCGCTGTCGAGCGGCGCATCCGGGCGCTTCGCGGCGAATCCATGCCGTAAAAGGATTTGCATTCCGGCCGCGATTGGGCTATAATACCAGAGAGCGGGAAGGCGGGCGCGCCGCGGGGCGGCCCCTCTCCCGCAACTTGGACAAGTCAGGAGAGACGCTATGATTCCCGGACTGGAAAAAATCCTGCTGAAGGTGCAGAAGCCCGGCCGGTACGCCGGGGGAGAGCTCAACAGCATCGTGAAGGACAAAAGCGGCGTCGACGTCCGCTTCGCGTTCTGTTTCCCCGATATCTATGAGGTGGGAATGTCTCACCTCGGCATGAAAATATTGTACAGCCTCCTCAACCGCATGGAAGGGGTCTGGTGTGAGCGGGTGTTCGCTCCGTGGACGGACATGGAGGCTCTCATGCGCGAGCGCGGGATTCCGCTCTACGCGCTCGAGAGCGGCGACCCTGTCGCGGACTTCGACATCATCGGCTTCACGCTGCAGTACGAGCTGAGCTACTCCAACGTGCTCAATATGCTCGACCTCGCCGGCGTGCCTCTCCTCGCGCGCGACCGGCAGGGGCTGTCCCAGCTCGTCGTGGCGGGCGGCCCGTGTGCGTGCAACCCGGAGCCGCTCGCGGATTTCGTCGACCTGTTCTTCCTCGGCGAGGGCGAGGAGGTCGACTGCGAGCTCGTCGAGCTGTACCGCGAGCACAAGCGCCGCGGCTCCACCCGCGCGGAATTCCTGCGCGCCGCCGCGCAGATCCCGGGCGTGTACGTTCCCTCCCTCTACGAGGTGACGTACCGGGAGGACGGCGCCATCGACGCCGTCACGCCGCGCGAGGGCGCGCCCGCAAGGGTGAAGAAGCGCCTCATGCTGGACATGGACCGCTCCTATTTCCCGGAGAGCTTCGTCGTGCCGTATATCGAGATTGTCCACGACCGCGCGGTGGCGGAGGTCTTCCGCGGCTGCATCCGCGGCTGCCGCTTCTGCCAGGCGGGCTTTCTGTACCGCCCGCTGCGCGAGAAGTCGGTGGGAGTCGTCAACGACCAGTGCCGTTCCCTCTGCGAGACGACGGGCTACGACGAGATTTCCCTCTCCTCGCTGAGCACGAGCGATTATTCCAAACTCAACCCGCTGCTCGACAAGCTCCTGACCTGGACGAAGGAGGAGAAGACGGGCATCTCGCTGCCGTCCCTGCGCGTGGACAACTTCTCCACCGAGGTGATGGACAAAATCAGCTCCGTGCGCCGCAGCGGCCTGACGTTCGCGCCCGAGGCCGGCACGCAGCGCCTGCGCGACGTCATCAACAAGAACGTCACGGAGGACGAGCTCATGCGCACGGTCACGACGGCCTTCTCCGGCGGGTGGAGCTCAGTGAAGCTCTACTTCATGATCGGCCTGCCCACGGAGACGCTGGACGACGTGGCGGGCATCGCCGCGCTCGGGCAGAAGGTCGTCGACGCCTTCTACGCGAATCCCGACAAGAAGAGGGGCAGAGGCGTTTCCGTGACGCTGAGCGCCTCCGGCTTTGTCCCGAAGGCGTTCACGCCGTTCCAGTGGGAGCCGCAGGACACGATCGAGACGCTCCGCGAGAAGCAGCGCCATCTCGTCAGCTCGGTCACGACGCGGAAAATCTCCTGCAATTATCACGACGCCGACACGAGCTTCATGGAGGCCGTCTTCGCGCGCGGCGACCGCAGGCTCGGGCCGGTGCTTCTCAAGGCGCACGAGCTCGGCTGCCGGTTCGACGGCTGGAACGATTACTTTTCGCTCGCCCGCTGGCGCGAGGCGTTCGCCGCGTGCGGCGTGTCGCCGGAGTTCTACGCGAACCGCCGCCGCCCGTTCGACGAGGTGCTTCCCTGGGATCACCTCGACTACGGCGTGACGAAGGAATTCCTCCGCCGCGAGTGTGAGAGAGCGTATGCCGCCGTCACGACGCCGAACTGCAGGGAAGCGTGCTCCGCGTGCGGAGCCGCCTGCTTTGGGGGAGGGATTTGCCATGAAAACCGTTAGAGTCTGGTTCCGCAAGACGGGCGCGGCGTGCTACATCTCCCACCTCGACCTCACGCACTGCATGGCGCGCGCCCTGCACCGCTCGAAGATTCCGCTGTGGTACACGCAGGGCTTCAATCCCCGCGCCCACATGGTGTTCGCTCTGCCGCTCCCGCTCGGCATGGCCGGGGAGCGCGAGTCGGTCGACATCAAAATCGAGGAGGACAAGATCTCCATGGAGGAGGTGGCGCAGCGCCTTTCCCGCGCGCTGCCGCCGACGCTGCCCGTCACCGCCGTGACGGAGCCGGTCATGAAGCCCGGCAAGATTGCCTTCGCTTCCTACGAGATGCGCCTCGAGCCGGAGGGGGAGACGGCGGACGAGCTCGCCGCGGCCTTCGCCGCCCTGCTCGAGCAGCCGGAGATCCCCGTGGAGAAGCACACGAAAAGCGGGATGGCGCACTTCGACCTCAAGCCGTACCTCGGCGAGCTGCGCTGGTCGGCGGGGGAAGGCGGCCTTCTGCTCTCGATGGTTCTCCCGGCGGGGAGCGAGAAGAACATCTCGCCCTTCCTTTTGACGGAGGCGCTCGAGAAGCAGCGCGGCGTCTCGTTCCTTTGCCGCGCGGTGCGGAACAACCTGTATGACGCCGAGCGAAAAATATACGAATAATATGGCAAATTGACACTTGCGAAAAAGCGCCGCGTGTGGTATCATATATAAGCATTTCGAGACCGCCGGACAACCCGGTGGGGGTCATGCCCGGATTTATCCGTGACATTGAAGCGGACAGTCCTCTGCGGCGATTTCCCGCGCGCATGAATGTCTGAAAACTAGGAGGAAAAGAAATGGACGCATTGAAAGTGATTGCTCAGGATTCCGTCAAGGCGGAGCTCCCGCAGTTCGACGTCGGCGACACCGTCCGCATCGACGTGAACATCCGCGAGGGTGAGCGCGAGAGAATTCAGGTTTTCGAGGGCACCGTGATTGCCCGCAAGGGCAGCGGCATCTCCGAGACGTTTACCGTCCGCCGCGTTTCCTACGGCGTCGGCGTGGAGAGAGTGTTCCCCATCCATTCCCCCAACGTGAAGGCCATCTCCATCGTGCGCAAAGGCCGCGTTCGCAGAGCGAAGCTGTACTTCCTGCGCGACAGAGTCGGCAAGGCCGCGAAGGTCAAAGAGCAGCTCAAATAATCATGCGGAAAAGGGACATGGATATGTCCCTTTTTTCTTTATCCGCGTCTGCGGCAGGGAGGTCAATTATGGGAAAGCATTATGAGAACGGACGCTCCAGGGGCGTGCAGGCGGCGTACGAGTGGCTTGAGGCGCTCGGCTCCGCCATCATCATCGCGATGATTCTGTTCACGTTTGTGATTCGCGTCAACGAGGTCAAGGGGGACTCGATGCTCCCGAATTACCGCGAGGGGATGCGCGTCATCGTGCAGACCATCGCCTATCAGCCCGCCGCCGGGGACGTCGTGGTCATCGACGCGACGAACACGCCGCTCGACGAGTTCGTCATCAAGCGCGTCATCGCGACGGAAGGGCAGACGGTGGACTTCGACGAGCTCGGCGGCGTCCTTGTCGACGGCGTCCCGCTCGACGAGAGCGCCTACCTCGATTCCGTCGAGACGTACGCGTACGATTTGGAGTTCCCGCAGACCGTCCCGCAGGGCTGCGTCTTTGTGCTGGGCGATAACCGCGGCTATTCCACCGACAGCCGCTCGTCCGAGCTCGGCATGGTCGACGCCCGCTACGTCATTGGGAAGGTCTTCCTCTCCTTCGGCGGCGCGTGACGGCCGGGAACGGAGGAATTGCCTTGAAGGAGCATAGCGGGCCGTCCGGCCGTCCCGGCGGGGAGAAGCGCTTCGGCCCCGTGGTGCAGAACTGCTATGAGTGGATCGAAGCGCTCACCTCCGCGGTCATCATTCTCGTCGTCCTGTTCACGTTTTTTCTTCGCGTCGTCAACGTGAGCGGGCCCTCGATGCAGCCTGCGCTGCAGTCGAACGACAGGGTGCTGATTTCTACCCTGTTCCACAAGCCGCAGGCCGGGGACATTGTCGTCATCACGCGCACGCAGGGGCTCAGCGAGCCCATCATCAAGCGGGTGATCGCGACGCAGGGCCAGACGGTCGACATCGACTTCGAGCAGGGGATTGTGTACGTCGACGGGCAGGCCCTCGACGAGAGCGCCTATCTCGAGAACGGGACGACGACCCAGCCCTCCGACTACGCCTTTCCGCTCACCGTGCCGGAGGGGCACGTCTTCGTCCTCGGCGACAACCGCGCCGTCTCCAACGACAGCCGCAGCAGCGACGTCGGCATGGTGGACGAGCGCTTCATCCTCGGAAAGGCGGAGTGGATCCTCTTTCCGTTTGAGCGGTTCGGTAAAATATCGTGACATTGTGTTTTAGAAAGGCTGAACACCGAGTATGATCAAGAGAGAAAACGCTGCGCCCGACACGGAGGCCGTGTCGATCCAGTGGTTCCCCGGCCACATGACGCGCACGAAGCGGCAGATGGAAAAGTGCATCCGCCTCGTCGACGCCGTGGCCGAGATTGTCGACGCGAGAGTCCCCGTCTCGAGCCGCAACCCTGTGCTGCATCAGCTCATACAGGGGAAGCCGCGCGTCATCCTGCTCAACAAGAGCGACATGGCCGACCCGGAGCAGACGAAGCGCTGGCTGCAGGTTTACAAAAAGCAGGGCATCCCGGCCATCGCCGTCGACTGCCGCTCCGGCAGGGGGCTCAACGGCTTTGTCCCGCTCGTCCGCGAGGTGCTGCGCGACAGAATCGCCGCCTGGGAGCAAAAGGGCATGGTCGGGCGCACCATCCGCGTGATGGTGGTGGGCATCCCGAACGTCGGGAAGTCCTCGCTCATCAACCGGCTTTGCAAGGGCGGCAAGGCCGCCGTCGCCGACCGCCCCGGCGTCACGCGCGACAACCGGTGGTTCCCCATCGGCAAGGGCTTCGAGCTGCTCGACACGCCCGGCGTGCTGTGGCCGAAGTTCGAGGATAAGGTCGTCGGCGAGCACCTGGCCTTCACCGGCGCGGTGCGCGACGAGGTCGTCGACACGGAGCGCCTTGCCTCCCGGCTGCTCGAATCGCTGCTGCCCGTGTACGCGAAGGCTGTCTGCGAGCGCTACCGTCTCGACGAGGCAGCCGTCGCCGGAAAGCGCGGCGACGAGCTCCTTGAGGAGATCGGCAAAAACCGCGGGATGCTGATGGCCGGCGGCGTCGTCAACACGGAGCGGGCCGCCGCCGCGGTGCTCGACGAGTTCCGCAGCGCAAAGCTCGGAAAAATCACGCTGGAAAGGGCGGAGGCTTAACGATGGAGGAGGCAAGCTGGCTTTCCTTTGAACAGCAGGCCGCGGCGCGCGGGTTTTCGCCCGTCTGCGGCATCGACGAGGCGGGGCGCGGCCCGCTCGCGGCCCCGGTTTATGCCGCCGCCGTGATTCTGCCGGAGCATTTTTCGCTGCCGGGCCTCGACGACTCGAAGAAGCTCTCCGCGAAAAAGCGGGAGCAGCTGTATGACGAGATCTGCAGTCAGGCTGCGGCGTGGTGCGTCGCGAGCGCGAGCGAGACCGAGATCGACGAGCTCAACATCCTGCAGGCGACCTTCCTCGCCATGCGACGCGCGTGCGAGGGGCTGGCTGTCCCGGCTGCGTACGCGCTCGTCGACGGCAACCGGATGCCGCCGCTCGCCATTCCCGGGGAGACAATCGTCAAGGGCGACGCCCGGTCCGCGAGTATCGCCGCCGCGTCCATCCTCGCGAAGGTGAGCCGTGACCGCTACATGGAGGAGATGGACGCCCTTTACCCGCAGTACCAGTTCGCCAAGCACAAGGGCTACGGGACGAAGCTCCATGTGGAGCTTCTGCGGCAGTACGGCCCGTGCCCGATTCACAGGAGAAGCTTCCTGAAAAAGCTCCTGCCGCCGGAGATGCTGTCCGATGGCAGATAATGTGAAGAAGGGGAGGACGGCGGAGGAAATTGCCGCCGCCTACCTCAAGCGAAAGGGCTACCGGATTCTGGAGCGGAATTATCAGATTCGCGGAGGGGAGATCGACGTCGTCGCGGAGGTCGGCTCCTTTCTTGTTTTTGTCGAGGTGAAGGAGCGAAAGGCCGCCGCGATGGTCTCGCCGCTCGAATCCGTCACGATGAAAAAGCGGGAGCTTCTGCTCCGCGCCGCCGAGGTGTATCTCCTCCGCAGGCCGACGCGATTGCAGCCCCGGTTCGACGTGGTAGGCATCGTCCGCGAAAGGGACGGCTCCTACCGCATCACCCACATTGAAAACGCGTTCGGAGGAGGCACATGGCATTGAAGCTCTTTGACCTGCACTGCGATACCCTCACGGAATGCTTCCATTCGGGAAAAAGCCTGCTGGAAAACGACCTGCACCTCGACATCCGCCGCGGCCTCGGCTTCGAGCGCTGGGTGCAGTGCTTTGCCGTCTGGATTCCCGACGAGGTGCGGGGAGACGAGGCCGTCTCCCTGTTCGAGGGAGCGGCCGATCTGCTTGAGCGGGAGGCCGCGCGCTGCCCCGCGCTGCGATTGATTCGTTCATCCGCCGACCTCGACGCCCTGCGTCCCGGCGAGTGCGGCGCGATGCTCACCGTGGAGAGCGGCGCGGCCGCCGCGGGCAGCCTCGAGCGGCTTTCCGCCATGGCGCGCCGCGGCGTGCGGATGATGACGCTCACCTGGAACGGGGAAAACGAGCTCGGCGGCGGCGTGCGCGCGCCCGGCCCGCTGACGCCGTTCGGCCGCGAGGCCGTCCGCGAGATGGAGCGCCTCGGCATCATCATCGACCTCTCGCACGCGAGCGAACGGCTGTTTTACGCCGTCGCGGAGGAGACGCGCGGTCCGCTCGCCGCGAGCCATTCCGACGCGCGGGCGCTCTGCCCGCACCCGAGGAACCTCACGGACGAACAGTTCTGCCTCATCCGTGACCGCGGCGGGCTTGTCGGCCTCAATTTCGCGCCGCCGTTCCTCTCCGAGGGGAAGGCGCGCCGCGGGGACGTCTGGCGTCACGCGGAGCACTTCCTCGCGCTCGGCGGCGAAAACGTGCTTGCGATGGGCAGCGACTTCGACGGCGCCGACCTGCCGGAGGATCTGCGCGGCGTCGGCGATATGGAGGCGCTCTGCGAGGATTTCTTGCGGCACGGCTGTCCGGAGGACGTCGTGCGCCGGATTTTCTTTGAAAACGCCTATAATTTTTTTCATTCTCTTTGACACGGAGAGAAGAATCGGATAAAATAGGGAAGGACAACGCAGCGGAAGGAATTTCCGACTGTAAAATAAAGGAGGTTGTTCCTTTTGAAGTATTGTTGCACGCGGAACGCCGCCGAGCGCGTCTCGGCAGCGCAGGCGATTGCGCAGGGCATCAGCGCCGACGGCGGCCTGTTTGTGCCGGAGTCGCTGCCCCGCTATACGCATGAGGATCTCATGGAGCTGTCCCTGTGCCCCTACACGGAGCGCGCCGCCAGAATCATGGCGGACTTCCTGCCCGAGTTTTCGCGGGAGGAGCTGCTCGAGTGCGCGAACGCCGCGTACGCCCCGGAGAAGTTCTCCGGCGGCTCGCCCGCCCCGCTCTCGCTTGAGCAGAAGGGGGCCCTTCATATGTACGTTCTCGAGCTCTGGCACGGCCCGACCTGTGCGTTCAAGGATATGGCGCTGCAGATGCTGCCGCACCTGCTCACCCGCTCGCTGAAGAAGACCGGCATCGATAAGACGGCGGTCATCCTCGTCGCGACCTCGGGCGACACCGGCAAGGCGGCGCTGGAGGGCTTCCGCGACGTCGACGGCACGAAAATTCTCGTCTTCTATCCCGAGAACGGCGTTAGCGCGATGCAGAAGCGCCAGATGCAGGTGCAGGAGGGCGGCAACGTCGCCGTCTGCGCCATCGAGGGCAACTTTGACGACGCGCAGACGGGCGTGAAGCGCATCTTCACCGATCCCGCCGTCAAGGAGCAGCTCGCCGCGCGCGGGATGATGTTCTCGAGCGCGAACTCCATCAACTGGGGCCGCCTGCTCCCGCAGATTGTGTACTACTTCTCCGCCTACTGCGATCTCATCCGCACGGGGGAGATCGACTATCCCGGCGAGAAGATCAACGTCGTCGTCCCGACGGGCAATTTCGGCAACATCCTCGCCGCGTACTACGCCCGCGAGATGGGGCTGCCCGTCAACCGGCTGGTCTGCGCGTCCAACGAGAACAACGTGCTCACCGATTTCCTGAGAACAGGCGTTTACGACCGCAACCGTCCGTTCCACGCGACGATTTCCCCGTCGATGGACATTCTCGTTTCAAGCAACCTTGAGCGCCTGCTCTACCACCTGACGGACGGCGACAGCGCCCGCGTGGCCGGGTGGATGCGCAGCCTCGGCGAGACGGGCCGCTATGCGGTCGATCCGCAGACGCTCGCGAAGCTCCGCGAGCTGTTCTGGGCCGGCTGGTGCGGCGACAAGGAGACGAAGCAGACCATTCACGAGATGTACCGCACCGAAAATTACCTGTGCGACACGCATACCGCCGTCGCCGTCAACGTCTACGGGCAGTACGCCGCCGAGACGGGCGACAGCGCGACCCCGACCGTCGTCGTCTCGACGGCCAGCCCGTACAAGTTCGCCGCGAGCGTGCTCGAGGCGGTCGCCGGGGAGGTCTCGTCGTCCGACGAGTTCTCCCGCGTGGAGGAGCTCTCCGCCCTGACCGGCGCGCCCGTCCCGCAGCCCATTCTGGCGCTCCGCGACAAGGCCGTGCGCTTCACGCAGAGCTGCCCGAAGGAGCAGATGGCCGGGACGGTGCTCTCCCTTCTGGAGTGAGCCGATGTCGGTGTTTGTAATAGCGGACCTGCACCTCTCTCTGGATGGGAAAAAGCCGATGGATGTGTTCCCCGGCTGGAGCGACTACGTCGATCGCCTCGAAAAGAACTGGCGGGCGATCGTCTCCCCGGAGGATACCGTCGTGATTGCGGGGGACATCTCCTGGGCGATGAAGCTCGAGGAGGGGGAGCGCGACTTCGCGTTTCTGCACGCCCTGCCGGGGAAAAAGCTCCTCCTCAAGGGGAACCACGACTACTGGTGGAGCACGCGGAAAAAGATCGAGACCTTCTTCCTCGAGCGCGGCTTTTCCTCGCTCTCGCTTGTGCACAACAACGCCGTCCCCGTGGGCGATATCGCCGTGTGCGGGACGCGCGGCTGGCTCTACAACGCTGCGACGCCGGAGGACGTGAAGATCGTGAACCGCGAGGTCGGCCGTCTGACCGCCTCGCTCAACGAGGCGGAGGCTCTCGGCCTGAGGCCCGTTGTTTTTCTCCACTACCCGCCTCTTTATGACGGGCAGCGCTGCGAGGAAATCCTCTCCGTTCTGGAGGAGAGAGGCGTCACGGACTGCTATTTCGGCCACATTCACGGGACGCAGGCCGCCCGCCGCGCCGTGATTGGCGAATATCACGGCATCCGGATGCACCTGATTTCGTGCGATTCGGTGAAATTTGCCCCCGTTTTGGTGCGCTGACGCACACCTTGAATAAATTTTAAATATTTGAATCCCGCTATGGAATATTTCGGTATGGTATGCTATAATTATCAAGATAATTTGCTATTTCGCAGGAGGAAACAAAAATGAGTCTGAAGTCAAGCAATAAGGTAGATACCAATCGTTACCAGTTGGAAATTGAGCTGCCCGGCGACGTTTTTGAAAAGGCTGTTGAGCAGGTTTACCGCAAGGAAAATAAAAAGATCACGATTCCCGGCTTCCGCAAGGGAAAGGCGCCCCGTTCCTTCGTTGAGAAGGTGTACGGCAGCCAGGTCTTCTATGAGGACGCCATCAACGCCCTGTATCCCGCCGCTCTCGAGGAGGCCGTGAAGGAGGCCGGCGTCGAGTATGTCGAGGATAAGGTCGACTTCGAGCTCGTTGCCGCCGGCAAGGACGGCCTGTGCTTCAAGGTGACGATCACCACGAAGCCGGAGGTTTCCATCGAGAACTACAGAGGCGTGGCCATCGAGAAGAAGCCCGTCAAGGTGACGGACGAGGACGTCGACGCTGAGGTTCGCAAGGTGCAGGACCGCAACTCCAGAATGGTCACGGTTGAGGATCGCGAGGCCCAGACCGGCGACATCACCGTGATTGACTACGAGGGCTTTGTCGACGGCGTCGCGTTTGAGGGCGGCAAGGCGGAGAACGCCACGCTGAACCTCGGCTCCAACACCTTCATCCCCGGCTTCGAGGAGCAGGTCGCGGGCCACAAGACCGGCGAGGAGTTCGAGATCAACGTCAAGTTCCCGGAGGAGTACCATGCCGCCGAGCTGGCCGGCAAGGACGCCGTCTTCAAGATTAAGCTGCACGAGATCAAGGTCAGAGAGCTGCCCGAGGTCGACGACGACTTCGTGAAGGACGTCAGCGACTTCGACACGGTCGACGCTTACCGCGCCGATCTCCGCGAGAAGCTGACGAAGTCCGCCGAGGAGCGCTCAAAGAACGAGGTTGAGAACGCCATCATCGACAAGCTCACCGAGCTGGTGCAGGCCGAGATTCCGCAGGCGATGTATGAGAACCGCATCAACGACGACGTGCGCGACTTTGCTTACCGCCTCCAGTCCCAGGGCCTGAACCTCGACACCTACATGAAGTACACGGGCATGGACAACGAGGCGCTCCGCGGCTCCTTCCGTGCGCAGGCCGAGCGCCAGGTCAAGGTTCGCCTTGCCCTCGAGAAGATTGCGGCGCTTGAGAACATCCAGCCGACCGACGAGGAGCTCGACGCCGAGTACGAGAAGATCGCGAAGAGCTACGAGATGGAGGCCGACAAGGTCAAGGCGTTCATCCCGAAGGAGGATCTCGCGAAGGACGTCGCGGTCGAGAAGGCCATGGCGATCGTGCGCGACAACGCCGTTATCACCGAGGCAGCCGAATAAGTTCGGACGTTTCCGTATAAACTTGATTCTGCCGGCCAATGATGAAGATGCGGCTTTCAATTTGGAAGGCATGACTGCGCCGGGCCGTTCTCTCCCGCGGGAGGGAACGGCCCGCGCGCAGGTTTCACAGAAAACACAGCGCCTTGACGGTGCGGAAAGGCAGAAAGACTATGAGCAGTTTGGTACCCTATGTCATTGAACAGACCAACCGCGGCGAGCGTTCCTATGATATTTTCTCGCGCCTTTTGAACGACAGAATCGTCATGCTGACCGACGAGGTCAACGACACGACGTCCAGCCTCATTGTGGCGCAGCTTCTGTACCTCGAGGGGCAGGATCCGACGAAGGACATCAGCCTCTACATCAACAGTCCCGGCGGCTCCGTGACGGCCGGCATGGCGATCTACGACACGATGCAGTACATCAAATGCGACGTGTCGACGATCTGCATGGGCATGGCGGCGAGCATGGGCGCGTTCCTGCTGGCGGCGGGCGCGAAGGGCAAGCGTCTCTCGCTGCCCAACAGCGACATCATGATCCATCAGCCGAGCGGCGGCGCGAAGGGGCAGGCGACGGACATCATGATCCACGCCAACTACATCACGAAGAAGAAGAAGCTTTTGAACCAGATTCTGGCCGAGCGCACCGGGCAGTCGCTTGAGACGATCACGCAGGACACGGAGCGCGACAACTTCATGAGCGCGCAGGAGGCGCTCGAGTACGGCCTGATTGACAGAATTATTGACAAGCGCTGAGTTTCCCGGAACGATTGGCGCGAATGAAATAGGTTGGTGATGATTGCATGTCAAGCAACGATGAGATCAGAGATCGCGGAGTCTGCTGCTCGTTCTGCGGCAAGACGCAGAACGAGGTGCGCCGCCTGATAGCAGGGCCCGGCGTCTATATCTGCGACGAATGCGTCGATCTCTGCGTGTCGGTTCTCGAGGACGAGAACAACCTCCCGGGACGCAGAGGCGCGCGCGACCGCGACGGGCAGGTCAAAATCCTGCCGAAGCCGCAGGAGATCAAGGAGCAGCTCGACGAATATGTGATTGGTCAGGAGCGCGCCAAAATCGCTCTTTCGGTCGCGGTTTACAACCATTATAAGAGAATCTACTTCGGCAAGTCAGACGACGTCGAGCTCTCGAAGAGCAACGTCCTCCTGCTCGGCCCGACCGGTGTCGGCAAGACGATGCTCGCCCAGACGCTGGCGAAAATTCTCGACGTTCCGTTCGCCATCGCGGACGCGACGACGCTCACGGAGGCCGGCTACGTCGGCGAGGACGTGGAGAACATCCTGCTGCGCCTGATTCAGGCGGCGGATTACAACATCGAGCTTGCCGAGCGCGGCATCATCTATATCGACGAGATCGACAAGATCGCGAGAAAGTCCGAGAACCCGTCCATCACGCGCGACGTCAGCGGCGAGGGCGTGCAGCAGGCGCTGCTCAAGATCCTCGAGGGCACGGTCTCGAACGTCCCGCCCCAGGGCGGCAGAAAGCACCCGCAGCAGGAGTTTCTGCAGATCGACACGTCGAACATCCTCTTCATCTGCGGCGGCGCGTTCGACGGCCTGAACAAGGTCGTGGAGCGGCGCACGGCGTCCTCCTCGCTCGGCTTCGGCGGCGAGGTGCACAGCAAGGAGGAGCTCGACACGCTCGACTGGATGAAGAACGTCGTGCCGCATGACCTCGTGAAATTCGGCCTGATTCCCGAGCTTGTCGGTCGTCTGCCGGTCATTGCCTCGCTCGAGGGGCTGAGCGAGGATATGCTCGTGCGCATCCTGCAGGAGCCGAAGAACTCGCTCGTCAGCCAGTACGTCCGGCTCTTTGAGCTCGACAAGGTGCAGCTCGAGTTCACCGACGGCGCGCTCCACGCGATTGCCAGAAAGGCCATCGCCAGAAAGACGGGCGCGCGCGGCCTGCGCTCCATCATGGAGGAGCTGCTCACGCCGCTGATGTTCCGCGTCCCGACGGACTACACCATCGAGAAGGTGGTCATCACGGAGGACACGGTCGAGAAGGACGAGGATCCCGAGTTCGTCTTCGACAGCGAGAGAAAGCCCGTCAAGATTAAGATCAGTCTGCAACAGAAGAAGCGCGGACGCAGAGACACTGCGTGACGCGCGGCATTGGCTGCTGTGAGGGAACGGGAGTCCGTGGCCCGCGGCAGCCAATTTTCTCAACGGGAGGAATTTCCACATGAGCAATCAACCCACTCTCACCATCCCCGTGATTGCGCTTCGGGGTCTGGTGATTTTCCCCGATATGATGATTCAGTTCGACGTCGGCCGGAAGAAGTCCGTCCTGGCGCTGGCGGCCGCGATGGAGAAGGAGCAGCTCGTCCTTCTCGTGTCGCAGACCGATCTGGAGGACGGGGAACCGGCGAAGGATCAGCTTTACCGGATGGGCGTCGTCGCGAAGATCAAGCAGGTACTGCGCCACTCCGAGGAGGGCGTCCGGCTGTTCGCGGAGGGGCTCTACCGCGCGCAGATCGAGTCCGTCGTCAAGGAAACCCCGTTCCTTCTGGCGGAGGTCAGCCAGCCGGAGATTCCCGCCTACAAGGTCACGACGACGACGAAGGCGCTGATCCGGCGCACGCGCGCCCTCTTTGAGGACTACGCGAGAAACTACGCGAAAATTGCCCCCGACATCCTGTTTGGCGTGATGCAGCAGAAGGATCCCGGCAAGCTCGCCGATTACATCGCTTCGAACATCATGCTCGACTTCGACCGCAAGCAGGTCATCCTCGACGAGGTGCACCCCGTCAGGCGGCTGCGCAAGCTCATCTCGCTCCTTGAGGAGGAGATCCGCATCATCTCCATCGAAAACGAGATTCAGGAGAAGACGCGGGAGCAGGTCGACGAGAACCAGCGGGAGTATTATCTGCGCGAGCAGATGAAGACCATCGCCTACGAGCTGGGCGACGACGACAACCCGCAGGAGGAGGCCGACGAGCTCAGAGAGCGCATCGCAAAGCTCAACCTGCCGAAGGAGCAGAGCGAAAAGCTGCTCAAGGAGTGCGACCGCCTCGCGAAGATGCCTGTCGGCTCGCACGAGGGCAGCGTCATCCTGACGTATCTCGAGACGTGCCTCGACCTTCCCTGGAACGAGCGCACGAAGGAGAACATTGACCTGCAGCGCGCCGAGAAGATTCTCGACGCCGACCACTACGGCCTCAAGAAGGTCAAGGAGCGCATTCTCGAGGCGCTGGCCGACAAGAAGCTCGCGCCGGAGAACAACGGGCAGATCATCTGCCTCGTCGGCCCGCCCGGCGTCGGCAAGACGTCCGTCGCCCGGTCAATTGCCCACGCCATCGGAAGGAAGTATGTGCGCGTCTCCCTCGGCGGCGTGCGCGACGAGTCCGACATCATGGGCCACAGAAGGACGTACATCGGCTCCATGCCGGGGCGCATCATCGCGGCGCTGCGGCAGGCCAAGGTCAAGAACCCGCTGCTCCTGCTCGACGAGATCGACAAGCTCGGCAGCAGCTACCGCGGCGACCCGTCCTCGGCGCTGCTCGAGGTGCTTGACTCCGAGCAGAATCACGCGTTCTACGACCACTATATCGATATGCCGTTCGACCTGAGCGAGGTGCTGTTCCTGACGACGGCGAACGATTACAGCGCCATTCCGGAGCCCCTCCTCGACCGCATGGACGTCATCACGCTCGGCAGCTACACGCACGAGGAGAAGTACCAGATTGCCGTGCGTCATCTGATTCCGAAGCAGCTGAAGAAAAACGGCATTCCCGCGAAGAACCTCAAAATCACGCCCGCGGCGCTCCATGCGCTGATTGAGGGCTACACGAAGGAGGCTGGCGTCCGCACGCTCGAGCGCCAGATTGCCTCCGTCTGCCGCAAATGCGCGAAGCAGGTCGTGGAGAATCCCGAGGTCAAGATCTCCGTGACGCCGCATATGCTCGAGGAGCTTCTCGGCCCGGCGCGCTTCAAGAAGGAAAAGCTGCGCGACAAGGACGAGATCGGCCTTGTCAACGGCCTGGCCTGGACGAGCGTGGGCGGCGAGCTGCTCCCGATCGAGGCCGCCGTCCTGCAGGGGACGGGCAAGATTGAGCTCACCGGCTCGCTCGGCGACGTGATGAAGGAGTCTGCACAGACGGCTATCAGCTGCATCCGCGCCCGCGCGGAGACGCTCGGCATTGCCCCGGACTTCTACAAGAAATACGACATCCACATCCACGCGCCGGAGGGCGCCGTGCCGAAGGACGGCCCCTCCGCCGGAACGGCCATGGCGACTGCCATCACCTCCGCGCTGTGCGAGATTCCGATCCGCCGCGACGTTGCGATGACGGGCGAAATCACGCTCCTCGGGCGCGTCCTGCCGATCGGCGGCCTCAAGGAGAAGACGATGGCGGCCTACCGCAGCGGCATCAAGACAGTGCTGATTCCGAAGGACAACGTGCCGGATCTGTACGAGGTCGAGAACGTTGTCAAGGAGAACGTGCAGTTTGTACCTGTGGAGCGGATTGAGCAGGTGCTCAAGGCGGCGCTCGTCACCGCGCCGGGCCGCTCCGGCAAGACGGCGAAGGCGCAGGACGCGAAGGATGCGGCAGGCTCGGAGTCCGCGAAGGGCTCCGGCGCTTCCGGCGTATGCTGAGCAGGGAGGACGGCCATGCAGTACCAGAACGCGGCATTTGAGATGGCGGCGGGGAGAGCGGACCAGCTTCCCGCCCCTTCTGTGCCTGAGATTGTCTTCTCGGGAAAGTCGAACGTCGGCAAGAGCTCGCTCATCAATAAGCTGCTCAACCGCAAGGCGCTCGCGCGCGTCAGCTCTACGCCGGGGAAAACGGCTACCATCAATTTCTACACAATGCCCGGCTGCCGCTTTGTCGACCTGCCGGGATACGGGTATGCGAAGGTCTCCGAGAGCGAGAAGCTGCGCTGGGCGTCGCTGGTGGAGGGCTACCTCGCCGCCGGACGCCCGATCGCGTGCGTCATCCAGCTGATCGATATGCGGCACGCCCCGTCGCGCGACGACCTCGAGATGATTCAGTTCCTCCTCGACAAAGAGCTTCCCTTTGCGCTCGCCGCGACCAAGAGCGACAAGCTCAACAAGACGCAGCGCGCCGCCCAGCTTCAGCTGTTCGGCGAATATTTTAGGGAAATCCCGGATGTTCCTCTGATTCCGTTCTCCGCGATGAACGGGGAAGGCGTCGACGCGCTTCGGCAGCTGATCGACGGCGCCTGTGCACATCGATGAAGCCTGACGGATTTCGTCTTTACTTTTGTACTTTTGTGTGCTAAAATTGTGTCGTGGTGAACAGAGAGGAGGATCATTTTGAACTCAAAGATCAAAGACGAGAGCGTGGACTTCCTGTTCCAGGCGGTTCTCTCGCTGAAAACGGTGGAGGAGTGCTACAACTTTTTTGAGGATCTCTGCACCGTGCCGGAAATCAAGGCGATGTCCCAGCGGCTTCTCGTCGCCCATATGCTGAGCACGAAAAAGGTGTACAGCGACATCGTGGCGAAGACGGGCGCTTCCACAGCCACCATCAGCCGTGTGAACCGTTCCCTCAATTACGGCTGCGACGGCTACGAGCTCGTGTTCTCGCGTCTCGACAACAAGGACGGGCAGCAATGAGCTATGACGTTTTCGCGCGCTATTACGACGCGCTGACGCAAAATGTGAATTATGGGAAAATGGCCGACTATCTATGCGCGCTTCTCGAAAGGGAAGGCCATGAAGCCGGCCTTACTCTTGACCTCGCGTGCGGGACGGGCAGCCTGACGCTCGAGCTCGCCCGCCGCGGCTTTGACGTCTACGGCGCCGACGCCTCGGGGGAGATGCTCTCCGCCGCGCAGGAGAAGGCGATGGAGGAGGGGCTTCGCATCCTGTTCCTTCGCCAGAAGATGCAGTCCCTCGACCTGTTCGGGACCGTCAGCACAGTCTTCTGCTCGCTCGACAGCATCAACCACCTTGCGAACGAGGAGGAGGTGCGCAAAGCGTTCGGCCGCGTCTCGCTCTTTCTCGAGCCGGGCGGCTATTTCGTGTTCGACATGAATACGCCCTACAAGCACCGCTGCGTCCTCGGAGACAACTGCTACGTCTACGACGTTGACGAGGTCTTCTGCGTCTGGCAGAACCAATATGAGGAGAAGACGGACCGGGTCGAGATTTCGCTTGACTTTTTTGCGAAAAAGGGAAAACTGTACGAGAGGAGCAGCGAGCATTTCTACGAGCGGGCCTACCCGACGGAGCAGGTGCTCGGCTGGCTCAGGGAGGCGGGGCTTGAGCCGCGCCTTGTCTTTGCAAGCGGCACATTCGACGCCCCCGGCGAGACGGCGGAGCGCGTCACCGTCGCCGCGAAAAAGCTATAACAGGCAGGAGAAATCAGAAACATGGATCGCATTATTCGCTGTATCACATCCGACGGAGGCGTCATGGCCGCCGCCGTCGACGCTACGTATCTCGCCGCCGCCGCGCAGCAGATCCACGGGACGAGTCCCGTGGCGACCGCCGCGCTCGGCCGTCTGCTCGCAGGAGCCGCCCTGATGGGCTCGATGCTCAAAAAGGACGGGGCCTCCGTCACGCTCAAGGTGAACGGGGGAGGCCCGCTCGGCACGGTGACGGCCATCGCCGACGCGAGAGGCAACTGCCGCGGGACGGTGGAACATCCCGAGATTTCGCTCCCGTTGCGCGCCGACGGCAAGCTCGACGTCGGCGGAGCCGTCGGCAGGAACGGCCTGCTCGGCGTCATCCGCGACTTCGGCGAGGGCCAGCCGTACACGGGCCAGGTGGAGCTGCGCTCCGGGGAGATCGCGGAGGATTTGTCGTACTACTACGCCGTCAGCGAGCAAATTCCCACGATCTGCGCCCTCGGCGTGCTCGTCGACAAGACGGATGCCCGCCGCCTTCTCGCGGGAGGGCTGCTTGTCCAGGTGTTGCCCGGCGCGTCTGAGGAGGCCGTCGCCCGTCTGGAAGAAAATGCGGCAAAGCTGCCGCCGGTGACAACCATGCTTGCCCGGGGTATGACGATAGAAGAAATGTGCCGCACGGCGCTCTCCGGGTTTGAAATGGAAATCCTTGACGAGATGCCCGTCCACTATGCCTGCCCGTGCAGCAGGGAGCGCGTCCAGCGGGCGTTTCTCACGCTTCCGAAGGAAGACCTGCTCACCCTCGCCGACGAGGAGACGGGCCTCGCGGAGGCGCGCTGCCAGTACTGCGGGAAGGTGTACACGTTCACGCGCGCCGAGCTGGAAGAGCTTGCAAAAAAAATCGGAAGAAAATAAAAAAATCTTCATTTTCCTGTTGACAACCGAACGAAATTATAGTATGATATTACACGTCGCTGAGAGAAACGGCGGCGACAACGGGAGCATAGCTCAGCTGGTTAGAGCACCTGCCTTACAAGCAGGGGGTCATAGGTTCGAGTCCTATTGCTCCCACCAAGAAGTGGCCCGGTAGTTCAG
>CASFAA010000081.1 GCA_949292505.1 uncultured Oscillospiraceae bacterium | reverse complement strand
ATCATGCCGAGCCCCGCGGTGAAGAGGGAGAGCAGCAGCGAGACCGCGAGCGTCCCGAAGACGGGCAGAAGCGTTGTCAGCCAGTTGATTTCCGGCTTTTCGCCGATGCTCGGGGCCGCCTCAATCTCGATTTTCCCGGAGGGAATCTCCCTGCGGATGCGCGGGGAGCGGCTGAACCGCGGGTACTGGGCCGCAGTCTTCCGTCCGCTGCCCTGCGCGGGCGGCGTCTGCGGGGCGGTTGGGAGATGAAAACGCACCGTGCCGGGCGCGCCGCCCGATACCGTGAGCCGGTCGCCGGTCAGGCGCAGCTCGTAGGAGCCTGCGGTGATCACGTCCCCGCTGCGGACGGGCGCGTCGGTGATGCGCTTTCCATTTAAAAACGTGCCGTTCGAGCTGTTCATGTCGCAGACGCGCCATTCGCCCTCGAGCCGGTACAGCTTCGCGTGCGAGCCGGACACCCGCTTTTCCATGAGCTCCACGGCACAGCCCGGCGCGCGGCCGATGAGCGCCTCGGAAAGTCCGCCGACGGCGGCGGAGAGACTTTCCGTTTTCTCTCGGTCGAGAAACTGCACCGCGATGCGGTTCGCGGTGCTGAGGATGAACAGATCGCCCCCGTGTACGGCGCCGCCCGTGAAGGGCATCCCGCCCCGCAGGACGAGTCCGCGGGCGACGGCCTGCCAGACGCCGTTGTGAGAATAAAAACGAAGGCCGCTGCCTTCGCAGCTGCCCTCCGGGAGGCGGTAATCCGCTCCCGCGCTGTCGCCGAACGTCATTCCCTGCGCAGGGGAGAGGGGAATTGTCTCGATGCGTTCCCCCTGATACACTCTGATTTGCTCGGGCACTTTCCCGTCCCTCCGTATCCAGTGAATTTCCCGATATGCAATCGCATGGGGAAATCCTGTTCAAGAATTGAGATTTGGATGATACTTTCATGTTACCTTTGGGAGGCGGCGTTTTCAAGGAATGTGTGTGAAACCAGCATTTTTGTTACTCATTTTCCCGTTTTTGTTCCGGCTTTGCGCAGGGCGGGCTCTGTTCCGCGAGAAAAAGAAAAAAGCCCGTCCCGGCTTGCTTTCCGGGACGGGCTGTCAAAAGGGCGAGGCGGCGTATCGGTCACGCGTTTTCGGCCTGGCGCTTTTCCATCCTGCGCCAGTTGTAAAAGCCGTACAGATCGTTGACGAAGAAGGAGGCGAAGCAGACGACGACGGAGAGATACGACGGGTCGCCGGCGGCCGCGAGGCTCCACAGAACAATCAGGACGAGATCGTTCGCCGCGTAGGCCGCCGCGAAAAACGGGCTGCGCTTATACGTTAGCCAGACGGCGGCGTAGCTCGTCGTGACTGAGACGGTGCTGGGGATCAGGTTGGCCGTGTTGAAATAGCGGAGGATGCAGAAAAAGACGGCGGTCACAACGGCGCCGGACGCAGCGAGAAACGCCAGATCCCGCTGCCGGATCCGCGCCACGCGCACCTCCGAGCGGCCTCCCTGATACGGGTTGCGCAGCCAGGAGACGAGGGAAACGGCGGCCATCGGCATCGTCATTCCCACATAGGCGATCATCTCTCCGTAATATGAGAAGGAGAAGGAAATCACGCCGTACAGCAGGCTGAACAGGATCATCAGCCCCTGCCCGATCGGGTTTCCCTTCGCGCAGAAGAGGAGCGAAGTCACGCCGATGAGCGACGCCGCGAGCGAGAGGACGCCATTGCCTCCGAACAGCAAAAAGGAGAGGACAATCAGTCCGGCGGACGACGCCCAGAGCAGGCGCTCCGTGCGGGTAAAATAGTTTTTGAGCGATGCGGGATGCGGCATATGGCTTTCCTCCTGACTGAAAAAAGCGCCCGCATCCACATCTTCTAAGGCCTGACGATGTGGAAACGAACGCTTTGCGCATTCCTGCCCGGCGGCAGAATTTGATTCATCTGAAAGCCCTTTCGGGCAACGACAGAAGTATAGCGTAAACGGGAGAATAATGCAAGCCTTCTCTGAGAAAAACACGTTTTTTTTCTCAGAAAAAGGATCGCGCGATTTTGCCTTGACAACCCCTTTCGCCGCCCCGTATAATGAGCTTGGCGGGACGTACTCCCGCTTCAGGTTGGACTGGAATTGAATACGCAGGGTGCCCGAAGGATCGCGCGCTTTAACACGCTGCGGATTCCCGTGCGAAGGCCGGCCGGCTCGCATGGGAAAGCCGCCGCGGGGAAGCCGCGGTTCAGGCGGGAGAATAGGAAAGCTGAGTGAAAAGCTCACACGGTCACGCCGCTGTAAGGGAAGAGCCGCATTTCAAAATGTCACTGGGAAACCGGGAAGGCGAAATGCGGCGAAGACGCCCGAGTCAGAAGACCTGCCCTGCGTACGAGATTTACACGCGCTGCGAGGGATGGCGTCGTGTAAGAACAGGAGACGGCTGCGCCCGATGTCCGGGCGGGGCGCGTCCCCTTGTTCTCCGGCAGTCTGTCAAATTCCTTGACAGGCTTTTTTTGCGCCCTTTTTTCGGGAGTGAAAGAAAGGAGAATGAAAAATGAAACGAAAAGCCTTTTCCGGAGCGCAGAGGCGGCTGCTCGCGTACGCTGCCGTGTTCTGCGCCGTCCTCGGCGCCGTGCCGTCCGTGGGCGCGATGCACATCATGGAGGGGTATCTGCCCGCCGGATACTGCGTCGCGTGGGGCGTGCTCTGCGTTCCGTTCCTGATCGCGGGCTATCTGCACATCCGCGGCACGCTCGCGGAGCACAGGAGCCTTTTGACGCTGTTCGCCGTGTCCGGCGCGTTCATCTTTGTCATCTCGTCGCTGAAAATCCCGTCCGCCACGGGCAGCTGCTCGCACATGACGGGCACGGGGCTCGGCGCGATTCTGTTCGGGCCTGCCGCCGTCTCGCTGCTTGGATTGATTGTCCTCCTGTTTCAGGCGCTGCTGCTCGCGCACGGCGGCCTGACGACGCTTGGCGCGAACACCTTCTCGATGGCAATCGCCGGGCCGTTCCTCGCGTATGGGGTTTATTTCCTTTGCGGAAAGCTGCGGGTGAACAAAAAGCTCAGCGTTTTCCTTGCGGCGGCGCTCGGTGATTTATTCACCTACTGCGTCACGGCGGCGCAGCTTGCGATGGCGCACCATGCCGACACGACGCCGGGCGGCGCGTTCGCGAAATTCCTGCTCGTCTTCGCGCCGACGCAGCTGCCGCTCGCCGTCATCGAGGGAATTCTGACCGTCCTCATCGTGATGGGGCTTGAGAGCTTCGCAGCGCCGGAGCTGCGCAAGACCGGTTTTCTGGAGGTGCGCTGAGATGAAGAAAAAAGCTACCGTGGCCGTCCTGCTCCTGGCAGCTCTCCTGATTGCGCTCATCCCGCTCTTTGCGCTGCGCGGCGCAGAGTTCGGCGGCTCCGACGACGCGGCGGGAGACGTGGTCGCCGAGGTGAACGCCTCCTATGAGCCGTGGGCGGCTCCCGTGCTCGAGACGCTGATCGGCGGGGAGCTTCCCGGCGAGGTGGAGAGTCTGTTTTTCTGCGTCCAGACCGGCGTCGGCGCCGGCGTGATCGCATTCTTTGCGGGGCGCTTTGTCGAGCGCAGGAAATGGCAGAGGGCGTCTGCAGAGACTCCCGCTGGGGCAAAACAGGAATAAACGCCGTTCGCCGCGCGCCTTTTTGGGGAGACCGGCCGCTCCTCCCAAGGACGCGCGGCGTGTTTTTGGAAAGGAGCAAAGCCATGCTTTCCATTGACAAGCTCTGCTATCAGTCGAAGCTTCGCTCCCGCAGCGCGGAGGAAAAGTTTTCCTTCGCGGTGCTCACGCTCTGCGTCTGCGTCTGCTGCCGCTGCGCGGCGGTGTCCTGCGCCGTCCTGCTCGCAATGGGGCTGATGACCGTCTGCCGCGGCGGCGTGCCGCTGCGGCGGTATCTTCGGCTGCTCCTCCTGCCGCTGTCCTTTCTCCTTCTGAGCGCGCTGGCGATTACGGTGCAAGTGCAGCCCGCGCCGCTCGACCTGTTCGCCGTCCGGCTCGGGGGATGGTTCTTCACGGGCAGCCGCGCGGCGCTTGCGTACGCGCTCACGCTCTCTGTGACGGCGCTGGCCGCGGTATCGTGCCTGTACTTTCTCTCCCTCACGACGCCGGTGCCGGAGATCCTTGACGTGCTGCGCAGGCTGCGCTGCCCGAAGCTCGTCACCGAGCTGATGCTTCTGATTTACCGGTTTATCTTCGTCCTGCTCGAGACGGCGTCCGCAATCGGCGTCTCGCAGCGCTGCCGCCTTGGGAACCGCGACGGCAGGACGTCGATGCGCTCCTTCGGGCAGCTCGGCGCGGTGCTCCTCGTGCGATCCGCAAAGCGCGCCGACGCTCTCTATGCTTCGATGGAGGCCAGATGCTATGACGGCGAGCTCCGCGTGCTGCCGGAGAGCCGTCCGCCGAGAGCGCGGGCGCTGTTCGCGGTGTTCGCGTTCAACCTCGCGCTCGTGCTGTTTACGATTTGGAGAGGAGGGATGGGATGAACGGCGACATTCTGCTGCGGGCGGAAGATCTCCGCTACACCTACGAGGGCGGGGACGCCCCCGCCCTCGACGGCCTCTCGCTGCGGATCCGCAGGGGCAGCCGCGTCGCCCTGATGGGCGCGAACGGCAGCGGCAAGTCGACCTTTCTGCTCTGCTGCACCGGCGTCTGCCGCCCGCAGAGCGGCCGCCTCGTGTTCGACGGGGAGGAGGTCTCCTTCCGCAGAAGGGATCTGCTCCGCCTGCGCCGCCGCGTCGGCATCGTCTTTCAGGATCCCGACAACCAGCTCTTTTCGGCGAGCGTTCTGCAGGAGATTGCGTTCGGCCCGCTGAACCTCGGCCTTTCGCCCGAGGAGGCGCGGCGCGAGGCGGAGATCGTGATGGAGAGGCTCGGCGTCACGCCGTTTGCGCACAAGCCGACGCACGCGCTCAGCGGCGGGCAGAAGAAGCTTGTTTCCATCGCGGATATTCTCGTGATGCGTCCCGAGCTTATTCTGTTTGACGAGCCCGCCGCCGCCCTCGATCCCAAGCACGCCGCGATCGTGAACCGCATCATCGAGAGCCTGACGGCGCAGGGGATGACGGTGCTCCTCTCGACGCACGACGTCGACTACGCGTACGGGTGGGCGGACGAGGTCATCCTCTTTCACGAGGGGCGCGTCCTGCGGCAGGGAAGCGCCGGCGAGGTGCTGCGCGACCGGGACGCCCTGCTTGCGGCGAACCTGCAGCCGCCCGCCGTCCCGCGCTTTTACGAGGCGCTATGCGCCGCGGGCGTTCTTGACCCGTCCGACCCGTGTCCGCGCTCGATGGAGGAGCTTGAGATGAGGCTTCCGCATTGCGGCAAAAAGTCCGCTCCGGTGTAACCGGAGCGGACTTTTTACTGCGGGTGATGATCCGCCTGATGCGGAGCGCAGATTCAGGACGCGGTGTTTTTTCGTGGGATTTTCGCTTCCACATCCCGAAGCCAGTCCTGCAGGAGACGGTCAAGCGCAAGCGCCCGTTCGTGCCGCTGGGCGGACAGATCGAAGGATTCGCTGATATCCTCAGACAGATCGTACAGCTCGACGTGATCGTCCTCGAAAAAGTGAAGCAGCTTTTCCGAGCCAAGGCGAACAGCGGCGACCGGCGTTCCGCCCTGGTTGCCGTAGTGGGGGTAGTGCCAGAACAGCGGGCGCTCCGGCATTGATTCCCCGTGGAGCAGAGGCGCGATGCTCACACCGTCCAGATGCTGCTCCGGACGCGGCGGAAGTCCTGCCAGCTCGAGCAGAGTGGGGTACCAGTCCGGGGTGGTTGTCGGGGTGCAGCACCAGGCGTGCGGCAGGATTCCGGGACCCGCGGCGATCAGAGGTACGCGCACGCCGCCCTCATATCCCCAGCCCTTGCCCTCGGAAAGCGGCGCGTTGCAGGTGGGGGAACCCTCCGCCGTGGAGAGGCCGCCGTTGTCTGATGTAAAGATGAGGATGGTGTTGTCGTATTCGCCGCAGTCGCGCAGCGCCTGCACGAGGCGGCCGACATTCCAGTCCAGATTCCAAATCATGGCGGCATATGCGGCGTCTGACTGCACAAGCCGGCGGACGACGCGCTGCTCCCGCTTGTGCCAGCAGGGGAAATGCTCTCCCTCGGCAAACGGCTCGATCCGATCCAGCTTCATGCGGCGGTATTTTGCTTCAAACCTCGCGAGATCCTCCGCCTTGGCCTGAACCGGCGTGTGCACCGCATAGTGCGGCAGATACAGGAAGAAAGGCGCGCCGCAGCCCTCACGGATCAGTCCAATGGCTCGATCCGTGAGATAATCCGTGAGATAGACGCCCTCCGGCACATCGTCCGGCAGCGTTTCAATGCCCCACGGCGCAAAATATCCCTGCGCCGGATGTCCCCAGGAGCAGCCGCCGATATTTACGTCAAAGCCGTGCTGTTCCGGGTAATACGGCCTTTCCCCCAAATGCCATTTGCCTACGCACCAGGTCTGGTATCCCGCGTCGCGCAGAGCCTTCGGCAGGGAGTATTCCTCCAGAGGGAGATGATCGATGTAGGGCGTTTCCATCAGGCGGCCCCAGTCGTGACCGCCGAGATACTGCGTCAGGCCGATCCGGGCGGGGTATTTGCCCGTCATCAGACTCGCGCGGCTCGGGGAGCAGACAGGGCAGGAGGCGTACGCCTGCGTGAAAACCATCCCGCTGCCGGCAAGCGCGTCGATGTTGGGCGTCTCATAGAAGGTGCTTCCGAAGCACTGCAGATCCCGCCACCCCATGTCGTCGATCAGTATCATCACGATATTCGGTTTGTCCATTGTAGGTTTTCCTTTCCCCGTGCTGCCGCCGTTACGAATAGGAGACCTTGAGCGACGTCTCCGCCGGCACATGGACGGCGGCGCTTCTGGTCAGGACGCACTTGTGTCCCGAGAAGGTGTAGGTTCCCTCCTCCAGCGGATCGCCGAGCAGGGAGCCGGCGGCAAACCGCGCGAGGAAGCGGCGCGCCTCCTCCATGGGGGCTTTGATCCTCACCATCTCGAGCTCCTCGCGGTCAAAGGCGTCCATGCCGCAGGTGTAGCCGATGAGGCCATCCTCCTCGGGGAGGAGAAAGACCCAGACCATGAGCAGCGAGGCCATGCCGTCTCCCCGCAGGTTTTCCGCTTCCCTGCGATACCAGCCGGGCTCGTAGAGGACGTAGTTGTCAAAGATGGCGCAGACGTTCTCGTACCAGCCGAAGACGGACAGCAGCTTGATGAACGTCTCCTTGCACTCGAACGGCGACGCGCCCTGCGAGACGAGCGATACGAGAATGTGGGAGTTGTGGCGTTCCGCGGCGTCGGAGCCGCCCTTCCAGGTGGTGTTGTGCAGCGCGGCGAGCTTTACCATCTTGCTCGATAACGGCCGATCCTTCAGCTTTATGCTGACGAGGCAGCCCGGCAGGGAAAACAGCAGATCGCCCTCCTGCCGATCGCCGATCTCCGCCGCGTCAAGCCCCCAGTTGCGCTTGAGCGTGCGCAGATAGCTGTCCTGGTTCAGGTAGGGATCGTCCAGCAGAACGCAGGTGTCGAGATGGAAGTCCTCGCCCTGACTGTTTTTCGGGACGTCGTCCTCCTCTTCTTCGGGCTCGGAGCAGGAGTCTTCCTCCTCGTCTTCGTCCTCGCTCTCTGCCTCCTCGTTTTTTGCGGCCTCGGCCTCCTCAAGAAAGGTCTCCACGGCGCGCGCGGCGTCCTCGTTATCCGGGTCGAGCCTGAGCCAGCGCTTCGCGTAGCGCACGGCGAGACCAAGCTCTCCGGTGTACTCGAACGCGAAGGCGATGCGCATATTCCACTCGGGAATGTCGATCCCCTCGTCCCACACGCCGTCGAGCGCGCTGAGCGTCCATTGCATCAGAATGTCCTTCTGCTCGTCGGGGAAGGAGTCGTCGTGATAGACGGCGTTCTGACAGGCGCGCGCGAACAGGTAGGCGACGCGGTAGGCGTGCTCCTCTCCGGCGATCGAAAGCGCCTTCTCGAGCTCGCGGATGCAGTCAGCGTATCGATCCTCATTGTTCCATTCATCGATCTGCTCAAAAAATTCCTCCGCCGTCTCCGGCGAAAAGGGGATGCCGTTTTGATAATCCTGCGCCATAGCGGTTTCCTCCTTGTCGTTTTGGGATGGGAACGTGCGTCAGAAGAAAGCGGGAAGCCCGAAGGAAATCAGAATACCGAGGACAAACGAAGCGCCGTTCGCGGCGGCGGAATAGGCGACAGCCTGCCCGTTTGAAATCGGCGTTCGCCCGAGGGGAGACAGCCATCGCATATAAATCATCGCTTCCAGGCCGAACACCGCAGCCTCGAGCAGCAGATAGGCCGCCGCGATCTCAATGAGGATGGTCAGCACGATGCGCCGGAGCAGCGCTTCCAGACTCGACGCGTACGGATAGGAGAGGGAGGCGCTGAGCGCTCCGCCGCCTGCGGAAACCGGCGCGACGGTATAATAGCTGTGCATGGCGTACTGATGGAGGCTCCCGCTCACGGCATAGCTGCCGCTCTCGGGGAAATAGAGCAGAATTTTGAACGTGCTGGGAGAGACGTATTCCCAGTTGAGGCGGCCCGATGTATCGACGCGGCTGACCCACTTCAGGAAGTGGTAGCCGTCCGCATCCGCATACGAGGCGAAGGCCGTCCAGATCGGCGCCTCCTCCTCGTCGTGGGGCTCGTCTCCCTCCTCCCACGCGGTCCAGGGGCCGCTGCGCTCCTCCTTCGAGAGGAGCGTCCCCCAGCAGGGCTCGTCGGGAAGCTCCTGAAACTCGATCCGCACGGAGCGCTTCGGCCCGACGTCCGCGTACGCGGGAGCGGGGAACCGCAGCGCTGAAAGGGTTTTTTCTATCGATATCATACCATGCTTTCAGGGAAAAGACAAGCGCGGGGAAGGGCGGGGCTTTCCCCGCGTCTGTTCAGGGTTCCGCGTAGACCTCTTTTGCCATGCGGAAGGCAGCCCACGCCTTGGGCCAGCCAGCATAGAAGGCGGCGTGCGTCAGGATTTCAGCCATCTCGTCCGCAGTGACGCCGTTCTGCTTCGCCGTGCGCAGGTGGTAGCGGAACGACTCGTCGACGAGCCCCTGCGCCGTCAGCGAGACGACCGTCACGACGCTCCTGTCCCGCAGGGAGAGCTCCTGCGTGCGGCTCCACACCTCGCCGAACAGGACGTCGTCGTTGAGCTCCGCGAATTTCGGGGCGAAGACGCCGAGCGCGTCGCGGCCCGCCGTCTGCCTCGGCGCTTCGTCGGAGACCGGCTCGAGCCACTCCGTGCCGCAGCCCTCGCCCGGCTCCTCGATCGCGAGGTGCTGGAACCAGCAGTCCTTCGCCGCGCCGTGCCAGTGCTTCACGCCGGGCGCGATGGTCACCGTGTCGCCGGGATGCAGCGCGCGAGGCTCCTGCCCCCATTCCTGATACCATCCGTACCCGGCGGTGCACAGCAGAATCTGCCCGCCGCCGCTTTCGGCATGGTGAATGTGCCAGTTGTTCCGGCAGCCGGGCTCAAATGTCACATTGGCGACGGGAAGCCCCTGCCCGGTGAGCGTCTGCAAATAGCTCTGCCCCGTAAACCAGCGCGCGTACGCTTCATTTTTCTCCCCGGTGGGGAACACACTCAGGTTTTTTCCTGCCATCTCGTTTTTCCTCCCGATTCTTTTTCCTTTATTGTAGCACGCGCCGCCTTGACGGAGAATCTTGATTCCGTTAGAATGGTATTAACCTGAAATTGATACCGGAGGAGGGGGCTGTTATGGAATATCCGCTGCTTAACCCGCTCCTCGAGACCTTTGCTGCCGTCGCGGCGTGCGGAAGCTTCACGCAGGCGGCGAAGCGCCTGTTTCTTTCGCCGACGGCGGTGATGAAGCAGATGGATGCGCTCGAGGCGCAGCTTGAGCTTACGCTCCTTGAGCGGACGCCGCACGGCGTCCGCCTCACGCCAGCGGGCGAGACGGTCGCCCGCGGCGCGGCCTTCCTCGGGGACTGCGCGCGCCGCACGCTGCGCGAGGCCAGAGCCGCGGCTGGCGCGCAGGCGGGCGTTTTCCGCGTGGGCACTTCCCTGCTCAACCCCGCGCGTCCGTTTATGGAGCTGTGGTACCGGCTCAGCGGGGAGTTCCCCGACGCGACGCTCCGGCTTGTCCCGTTTGAGGACGACAGCCGCGGCATTGTGAGCGAGATTGAGCGCCTCGGCGAGAAGTTCGATTTTCTCGTTGGCGTCTGCGACTCGAAAATCTGGCTCGACCGCTGCCGGATGCTCCCGCTCGGCACGTTTCAAAAGCAGATCGCCGTCCGGAGGGATCACCGCTTCGCCGGGAAGGAACGGCTTTCGCTTCCCGATTTGTATGGAGAAACGCTCATGATGGTCAAAGCGGGGGATTCCGCCGTGAACGACGCCATCCGCTCCGATTTGGCGGCGAATCATCCGCAGATCCGCATCGAGGACACGCCGCAGTTTTACGACGTCTCGGTGTTCAACCGCTGCGCGGAGACAGGAAACCTTCTTTTGACGCTTGATTGCTGGAAGGACGTTCACCCTGCGCTCGTGAACGTTCCCGTCAACTGGGATTACAGTATCCCGTATGGCCTGCTGTATGCGCCGGAGCCGGACGCGCACGCGGCGCGCTTTGTCCGCGCCGCCGCACGCCTGCTTGAGGCGGACAGGAGAGGAGGGGAAACCTCGTGAGGGAAGAAACCAGTCAGGAACGATACTTTGGGAGCCTGCTCTCCGGCGAGCTTCGGAAGAACGCCCGCGTCACCTTCGGGTATGACGACTATCTCCGCATCGCGCACCGCCATCTGACATCCCTGTTCGGGGACGCGGCGGACTGGAGCCGGAGCCTCGCGCTGTACCGGGAGGAGGGGGAGGCCCGTGCGCGAAGCCGGATCTCGGGGCGCTGCGAGTCGCTTCCCCTGCTGACGAAGGACGGAATAACGGAAATGCTCCGCCGCGAGGAAGCGTACGGCGCAGAGACGGACGCGCTCTGCGCGATGGCGGAGTCCTGGCGCGAGGGGCATGAGCCCGGCAGGGAGGAGACGCTTGAGGCCGCCCGGCGTCTCGGCCTGCTTCCCGACAGAGAGAAAGACGGGCTGACCCGCCTCCTCGTCCGCCGCGCTCCGGGAGAAGGCGCAATGCCCGCCTGGGACGAGGAGAGGCTTGGCCTGCTCTCGCTCACGGCGGATCTCCTGCTCTGCCTGTACACGCCGGGGCTTCAGCTCACCTTTCCCGCCGTCGGGACGGCGGTGACGCAGCGGAAGGGGAAGTTCTTCTACCGCGGGGAAAACGCCTTCTACGCCTCCTCGAAGCCCGGGCTGTTCCGCGGAAGCCCGGACAGGCTGCAAATCCTGATCGACTACTGTCTGCTGGAGGAGGCGTGTTTTTTCCTTGACGAGACGGACGCGGTCAGCCGGTGGGGCGCGTCGGGCGTCAACTATTTTGCCCTCGCGCAGCACTACGGGATGAAGACCCCGATGACGGACGTGACGAGCGACCTCAAAACGGCCCTGTTTTTCCTGTGCTGCGTCTATGAGAACGGGAGCTGGCGTCCGCTCCGGCAGTCGGAGATGGCGGAGAAGGAGGCGCGGCGGGGGTTCCCGCCGGGAGGGGACGCGCGGTACGGCGTGCTGTACCGGACGCCGTCGGAGGTGAACGATATCCGCTGGGCGCTCTCCGATGGGGAAACGGATCTCGAGCTCATCACCCCCGTGGGCGTGCAGCCCTTCATGCGGTGCAGCAGCCAGCGGGCCTATACGCGGAAGGCCGCGTCTCCGGGCTGGGATATGCTGCGCGATCCGCTGTTTGAGGCGTACCGCGTCCGGCTGGACGAGGAGCTGTGCAGGTGGATATTTGACGAGATGGAGGGAGGCGCCCTGATCTACCCCCACAACGACGTCCCGGGCATGGAAAAATGCCTTGCGGAGCTTCGCGCCTCGCGCCGGATTTCTGCGCGGACCTTCGAGCGCGTGGCGCGGGAGCTTTCGCTTTCCCCTGAGGGAGCCGCCGCGCTGCGGCGCGATTTGGCCCGGCGCGGTCTCACGGTGGTGAACGGGAAGCTGGAGCATCTCTCCGCCAACCGCCTGCGCAGGCTCAACCGGCAGTACAGCGTGGAGACGGCGGCGCAGCGTGTGAAGCTTCGCAGTTGCGCCAGGCCGATGCTGGTGGTTGCGGGAGATTGCCTTGTGGAGGAGGACGGCACGCTGACCGGCAGAAGAGCCGAAGGAGGAACGGAACATGACTGATTTTTCCCGTCTTCAGGAACGATATGAGGCTTTCTGGGCGCGCCGCAACCGCACGCCGATCCTGCTGCTCAGCGGGATGCGGGGAGCGCCCGATCCCGTGCCCGCGCCCGAGCGCCTTGAGGATCGCTGGCTTGACACAGCGTACCTCGTCGCGCGGGAGCGTGCGCGGCTGGCAGCTTCCTTCTTCCTCGGGGATGCGTTCCCGCTCGTCAACCCGAACCTCGGCCCCGACTTCTTCGGCGCGACGTTCGGCGCGGGGCTGCGCTTTGAGGAAACGACCAGCTTCGCCGTCCCGTTCGTGGAGGACTGGACGGAGGAGCTTTCTTTCTCCGAGGACAATTTCTGGTGGAAAAAGATGCTCGAAATCACCGAGGCCTTCGTCGAGGACAGCCGCGGGGCCTATATGGTGGGCGTGACCGACCTGCACTTCGGCGCGGACGGCCTCGTCTCGCTGCGCGGGCCGGAAAACCTGTGCTGCGACGCTGTCGATCAGCCGGAGGTGTTCGACAAGGCGCGCACCGTCCTGCTGCCGGCCTTCCGGCGGCAGTTTGAGGCGCTCAGCAGCCTGACGCAGCGCTATCTGCCCGGCTCCTCGAACTGGATGGGGCTCTATAAGCGCGAGCCGTGGTACGTCACGTCGTGCGATTTCATCTGCATGATCTCAAAGGAGCATTTCGCCGAGCTGATTCTCCCCGAGCTGCGCGAGGAGCTTGCCTGCCTTGGCGGCAACACCATCTTCCACCTCGACGGCCCGGGCGCGCTGCGTCATCTCGACGCGCTGCTCGAGCTGCCCGATCTGACCGGCGTCCAGTGGGTGTACGGAGCGGGCCAGCCCTCCGCGCGCCATTGGCTGGATGTGCTGCACAGGATTCAGGACGCCGGAAAGCTCGTCAACGTTGCCTTAAAGCGCGAGGACGTCGTGCCGGTGCTCTCGGCGCTGCGGCCGGAGGGACTGTCGTGCTCGTTTGACTTCGCGATGACGGAGGGGGAGGCCGGTGAGATTCTGGAGCTCGCACAGCGCCTCTCCCGGCGGTAGAAAGGAGCCGGAAAGCGGATGGAACAGTCATACCGGATTCTGATTGTGGAGGACGACGAGCCCATCGCCGAGCTTGTGAGTATGAATTTCTCCGTCGCGGGCTGCGCGTGCGATACGGCGGCGGACGGCTTCCGCGCGGCTGAGCTGGCGCGCACCGTGCCGTACGACCTTGCGATCCTCGACGTCATGCTCCCCGGACTCGACGGTTTCGAGCTGTTCGACGTCATGCGTGCGCGGGACATCCCCGTCATCTACCTCTCCGCGAAGTGCGACACGCCGAGCAAGGTGCGCGGCCTGCGCATGGGCGCGGAGGACTACGTCGCCAAACCGTTCGACGTGCTCGAGCTGCTCGTGCGCGCCGAGAAGGTGCTCGCGCGGCGCGGCAAGACGGACGGCTCCGTCTCGTTGGGAAACGTGCGCGTCAGTGAGGAGGAGCGCACCGTCCTCCTCGACGGCGCGCCGGTCGAGCTCAAGCCGAAGGAATTTGCGCTTCTTGTCCTGCTCATGCGCCACCCGAACATGGTGTTCTCGCGCGAGCAGCTGCTGCGCGAGGTCTGGGGCGAGACGTATCTCGGCGAGACGCGCACCGTCGACAGCCACATTGCCAGCCTGCGCCGCAAGCTGCATTGGGCGGACCGCATCGTGACCGTTCACCGCGTCGGCTACAAGCTGACGGACGAGAGGAGCGCGCCATGAGGCTGTGGGTCAAAATCTCCGCGCTGTGCGCCGCCGTCCTGCTCGCGGCGGCGGCTGTCTGTGCCGGGGCGCTGCTGTGGACGCAGGAGAACGCCATGCGGCGCGCCGACGAGCAGAACGCGGAGGACGCCCTCGCCGTCTTCTGCTCGAACGTGCGGGAGGCGAGCGAGGAGGGCGGCGCGCGGGCACAGGGAACGGCGCTGCGCAGCGTGACGGCCTACTATTTTTCCAAGTACGCGAAAGCCGTGCAGACGGAGGGGACGCGCTTCTCTCTCGCGGCGGACGGCGCGTACCTGTTCCATACTTCGCCCCAGGATCCGCTCTCCCTCTTCGAGTCCCCCTCGGGGGAGAACGCGTACGACGGATTTCCCGTGACGCTGCGCCGTGTGGGCGAGGGGGGAGGAGGCGGCGATCGTGGCGCAGTGCCCGTTCCGCGTCGCCGATCAATGCTTTGAAGCGTATCTCAGCGTCGACGTCTCCGGCACCGAGGCGCGCATCGGGGCGCTGCGTCTTTTCTGCTTTGCCGCCGCCGGGCTTGCGTGCGCGGCAGCCGCGGCGGCGGCCCTGCTTGTGCGCCGTGCCCTGAAGCCGGTGCAGGTGCTGACGCGCCTCACGGCCTCTATCGCGGACGGCGACTACCGTCTCCGCACGGGGATGCGCCGCTCCGACGAGCTTGGCGAGCTTTCCGCCTCGTTCGACCGCATGGCCGACGCCGTTGAGGACAAAATCCGCAGGCTCGACGAGGAGCTGGAAAAGCGCCGCCTCCTGCTCGGCGCGCTCTCGCACGAGCTGCGCACGCCGATGACCGCCGTCGTCGGCTACGCCGACAGCCTGCTGCGGATGCCGCTGACGGAGAGCCAGCGGGAGGCGTGCGCCCGCCGTATCTATGAAGCGGGGCGGCACACCGAGAACCTTTCGCAGAAGATGACGGAGCTCGTCGGCCTCGAGGGAAGCAAAGCGGTGAAACGGGATCGGATCGATCCCGAGGTCTTTGCCGGGCGGCTGCGCACATTTCTGCCCCCGCAGGTGGAAATCACGACGGACGGCGCGCCGTTTTCCGGGGACGAGACGCTCCTGACCGCCCTCGCCGTCAATCTGGCGGAGAACGCCCTGCGCGCCAGCGGCAGCGAGCCCCGCGTCCGCGTCCGCCTCGAGCGGGACGGCGCGGCGGAGCGCATCACCGTCTCCGACGAGGGCTGCGGCATTCCTGCCGATCAGCTCCCGCTCATCTTCGACCCCTTTTACCGCGTGAACAAGGCGCGCTCCCGCCGGGACGGCGGCGCGGGACTCGGGCTGGCGCTCTGCCGCCTGATCTGCGAGCGCCACGGCGGGACGATTTCCGCCGAGAGCGAGGTGGGCCGCGGCACGACGGTCACGGCGGTGATTTTACAACTTGATGACAACTCGCGCACAATTTGACGCGGACTTTTCTCGCCGGGTGGGGTACAATCAGGGTGAGGTGATCTGCGATGAAAAAAGGGTTTGCCATTCTGCTCGTCTGCTCCCTGCTGCTCCAGAGCGGCTGCGGCGGCGCGGAGGGGGAAGCGCCGGGCGCGGCGGGCGGCGGGGCCTCCGCCTCCGCTGCCCGGGAGGAAGCGCCGCTGCTCGCCGAGGCGCTCGGCGTGCCGGAGCATTACGCATATGAGGAGGCGTCGGACTCCGGGATCTGTCGGGTGACGGCGGACGCGGACATCCTTGTGCCCGAGGTTTCCGCCGTCGACGTGCTGGAAGCGGTTCCCGCCGTCTTTTCCGACAGTCAGCTTGCCTCATTCGCCGCGCATTGTGCCGACGGCGCTGCCTGGCGGGATGCTGTTCTGCTGAACCCGTATGAGGGGGAAGGCTACCGCCGCAGTACCAGCCGGACAGAGGACGGAGAGGAGGTCTTCTGTTCTCTCTATCTGGAGGAGATCCCCGGGGAGGACTCCTGGTACGATCGGCGGCAGCTGACCTCCAGCTATTCCTTTTCTTCCGGCACAGGCGAGCTGTTTCGTACGCCAGTTCTGGAATACGCGGTGTTCGCGCCCGCAAATCCGGAGCTGCGCTTTTTCGCTCCGTTTCCCGGGGAGCCCGGCTCCTCGGAGTGCAAAATGACGTATGAGGAAGCAAAAGCCGCCGCGCTGGCGGAGGCCGCGCGCTTTTCCCCCGACTTTGCGATCGCGCGGGCGGGCCTGTCGCAGTATTCCGATACCGCGTCCGCGTCCTCGGGCAATTACCATTTTCGCCTGACGCGTTCCATCGGCGGCGTGCCGGTCAATCCGCCGGACGATAGGGGCGTCTCGCGCACGCCGCTCGGCTATGTCCCCGAGACGGAGTGCATCGACGTCACGGTGGGGGACGAGGGGGTCGTCTGGTTCCGTTTCAGCAGTCCGATTGCGCCGGGCGGGGTGCTCGAGGAAGACGTCGAGCTGCTTTCCTTTGAGACGATTGCCGGCGTCTTCGAGGCGGTTGCCCTGCTTACGCTCGAGGAGCTTGAGGTCTACGACGATCTTGAGCGGTACGAGATGAAGGTCTGTGAGATCCGCTTCGGCTATATGGTGGTTCCGCAGGCGGGGGAGGAGCTTTCCTACCGCTATGTTCCCGTCTGGGATTTTTACGGCTCCGCCTATCCCCAATACGAGAATGCCTACGTTCCGCCGGACGTCGGCAGTTTTCCGGATCCCGTCGGCGCCTCCGTTGTGTTCACTGTCGACGCGAGGAACGGCGCCGTCATTGACCGCGGCGTCGGCTATTGACGCGTTCCCCTTTTTTCTCTTGTCCTTCCGCCGCAAAGCTGATACAATAAAAACAGCGTGAAACGGTATATGCGGAAGGAGGATGCAGTATGAGAGGACCAGGAAGACCGGGAGGTCCGGGAAGACCCGGCGGGCCGGGCGGCCCGGGAGGCTTCGGAGGCCCCAGACCGCCCAGGGGAGGCTTCGGACGCTTCGGGAGGGGGCCGGGCTTTCACAGACCGCCTCCGCCGCCCCCGCCGCCGCACCGCCCGTACGGCTACCGCCGCGGAGGCTGCCTCGGCTGCTCGGTGGCAGTATTCGGCATGATGGGCGCGATTGCCGCCCTCGCAGCGCTGCTGATTGCCGCGCTGCATTGACAGAAAACAGCCCGGACTCCCAAATGGGAGTCCGGGCTGTTTTGCATCAGAAGCGCAGCAAAATAAGGGAGATATTGTCGCGCCCTCCCGCGGCGAGCGCGAGGGACAAAAGGCCGTCTGCGGCCTGCCGCGGCAGCCGTTCGCGGAGCAGGCATCCGGCGATCGCCGCGTCGGAGACGCCGTCCGTCAGCCCGTCGCTGCACAGGAGCAGATCGTCCCCCGGAAGAAGGGCGGCTTCCGCCGTGTGCGGCTCGAGCGTGAATTCCTCCGGGAAAATGCCGAGATGCTGCGTGAGCTGATGACGCGCCGGGTGACGGGCCGCCTCCTCCGGCGAAAGAATCCCCGCCCCGATCATCTGCGCCGCCCGCGTGTGGTCGGCGCTCAGGCGGCGGAGCGTTTCCCCGCGCCGGTGGTAGACGCGGCTGTCCCCGAGGTTCGCGCACCAGCAGCCGCCGTCGCACACGGAGAGCGCTGCGAGCGTCGTGCCGATGCGCGCGCCGCGCTCCTCCATCAGGCGGCAGATGGCCGCGTTGGCGCGATCGATTGCCGCCCCGGCCTGCAGCGGCAGCGCCCGGGGCGCGATCCCCGCGAGGGAGGAGACGGCAATCGCCGCCGCCTCCCCGCCGAAGCGTTCGCCGCCCATCCCGTCGCAGACGGCGAAGACGCCGCCGTCCGCCTTCCCGGACGCGGCAAGAAGGCCGCCGCCGTCCGCGCCCGAAATTTGCTTTCCGCAGACAAGAACGGCTTCTTTGTCTGCGGATAGCAGCTTTCCGCAGACGAGAACGGCGTCCTCGTTGTGCGTGCGCACGAGTCCGCGATGGCTGCGCGCCTCATAGCAAAGCTCCATGGCGCTCCTCCTCACAGCCAGCCGCCGTCGCGCAGCTGGCCGACGAGCGCCTCGAGCTGCTGGTAGTAGGCGGGATCGTCGCCGCTTTGGAGCTTTTCGCCCGCCGCCTCATACGCTTCGAGCACGGCGCTGTACTCGCGCGATTCCTCCGGCTTTTCCTCCTCCTCCGCGATGAGGAGCAGGCCGCGCAGCGCGTGGGGGACGTACGACTGCGGGAAGCTCTTCTCATAGCCCTCGAGCGTCTCCTTTCCCGCGTCGAACTGCTTCGTCTCGAGCTCGCAGAAGAACAGGCGCACGAGAACGGCCTCGGTGTTCCCGCCGAGGGAGAGCGCCTGCCGGAACGCGTCCGCCGCCTTGCGCAGGCATTCCTCGCCGCCGCCCGCGTGACCGGCCTCGTAGTACAGCCGCCCGAGAAGGTCCTGCAGCACGGCGCTGCCGCTCAGGTCGTACCGCACAAGCGCTTCGGCGACCGCGGCCGCTCCCGTCTCGGCGGGCGCGGCGACGGGAGAGCTGCCCGACGCGTCGAGGGCGGCGCATTCGAGGTACGTCTCCGCCAGCGAGCGCACCGCGCGGGTCTGCAGGACGCGCTCCTGCGCCGTTCCGAGGACGGACGAGAAGCCGCTCACCGCCTGCGCGTAGTCGCCCTTCGCACGGTCGACCTCGGCCTGCACATAGTTGAGCAGCTCGCCGGACGCCCCGGCCTCCCGCATTTCGGCAAGCACCTCGTCCGCCGCCTCCACATCCCCCAGACGGCCGAGCGACACGGCGTAGTCGCGCATCGCGTCGACCGTGATGTCGCCGCCCGCCGTGCTCAGGCGGAAGAAGGAGGCCGCCGCCGCGTAGTCCTCCTGCTCAAAATAGGCCGCGCCGAGGATGGCGGCAAGCTCGCTCTGCGTTTTCTCGTCGTACGATTTGCCGAGAGCGAGATCGTTTTCGACGTAGGAGATGCACGCTTCCGTCTCCCCGGAGAGATAGAGCGCGTACGCGTAGGAGACGTACGGCGCGGGCTCTTCGGGGCGCAGCGACTGCGCGGCGAGGAATTTCTCCGCCGCCTCCTGCGGCGCGCCGGAGCAGAGCGCCGCGCCCTCCTCCATCAGGGTCAGGTACGTCTGCTCCTGCTCCGCTGCGAGGCGGCTGCCGTTCCACGCGAGGAAGCCTGCCGTCCCCACGAGGACGGCGCAGAGGACGCCCGCGAGGAGGAGTGCTTTCCCGCGCCGCTTTTTGGGCTTTTCCGCGCCCTCGGAGTCCGCTTTGCGCTCTTTGCCGCCGGATTCGGCGGCTTTTTTCTGCCCGCCGGAGAAGATGCTGACCGTCCCGCCCTCCTCCGCCGCGCCGGTAAAGACGGAAACCGTCCCGCCGTTCCCCGCGCCGGAGAAGACGGAGGATGTTTTCTCTCCCGGCTCCCCGGAGAGGGCGGAGGCCGCGCCGCCCGGCTCGCCGGACACGGAGGAGGTCTTCTCCTTCTGCGGCCCGCCGAAGACGGAGGCCGTGCCGCCCTCGTCCCCGGCGGATGCTTCCCGGCTCCGCGAGCCGCCGGAGAGGTACTGGTTTTCGGCGAGGGTCAGTTCGTCGCCGTCGGGATAGATGAGGGACGCGTCCGTCTCGTCGTAGAGGATGGCCTCCAGCTCGGCGCGCATCTGGCCGGGACTCGAGTAGCGATCCCTCGGGTCGAACGCGCACGCCTTGAGCAGAATTTCCCCGAGACGGCCTTCCCCGTGCGCCGGGACGGGCAGCGTCTCGCCGCGCATCCGCCGTGCGAGCGATTCCTCGCGCTGCCGGAACGTGATCGGCTCCGGCGGCGGGGGCAGAAACGGCAGGCGGTTGCGGTTGAGCAGGCGGTACAGCACGAGGCCGAGCGAATACAGGTCGACAGAAAAGCCGTACTCGCCGCCGCGGTAGACCTCCGGGGCCATGAAGTTGAACGTGCCCTTCTTCGAGAGGCCGGACACGGTGCGGTCGATCGTGCGGGCGATGCCGAAGTCGCCGAGCTTGAAGTCGCCGTTTTCCGAGACGAAAATGTTCTCCGGCTTAACGTCGCGGTGGATGACGTTGTATTTCTGGCACAGCTCGAGCGCCTTGCAGACTTCGATGCCGAGGCGGATGACGTCGCGGCGCGTGAACGGATGGGCGTACGCGTACGGGAGCAGCGGCGTGAGCAGCTCCATGCGGATCAGAATGTCCCAGCCGATCCCCTCCGCGTGCCGGACGACCTCGTGATCCTCATAGCCGACGACGTTCGCCGTTCCCTTGAGCTTCGCCATGATGGCGAACTCGCGCACGACATCCTCGACGACGCCGTAAAAATACCGCTCCGCCTGCTCGCGCGTCATGCCCTCCTCGAGCGCGGCCTGTACCTCCGCGGGGCTCTGCGGCACGGAGATGACCTTGAGCGCCGCGCGGTACGTCTCGCCGAAGTCCTCGCGCCGCAGCTCGAAGACCTGGCCGAAGCTGCCCTCACCGAGTCTGTGGTGGACTGTCCAGCTCCCGAACACGACCGCGCCGGGCTGAATCCTTTCCTGCATGGTGTTTTCCTCCCCGGTTTACCAGATTTCTTCCGCCGCCGCTTCCGCCGCGTTCGCGTACCGTGCGCCGGTTAAGCCCACGAAATCCGTTCCCTCCGCGTAGCTGTTCTCCCAGCTGTGGGTGTCGGGGCCATAGAGGTTGTCCTCAGTCTGCGCCTGTGTGGTGAAGACGCCGGTGCGCAGGCTGTCTTTCATCAGGCCGGTTTCCGTCTGCACCTGCGTCTGCGTCCACCGCTCCGGCGTGACAATAATCTCGCCGCGCAGGTACTCCTCCGCGGAGTCCAGGGAGATGGTGCGGGACAGCATCATCGTCCCGTTCCACTGCCAGCCGGAGCATGGGCAGGAGGCAAAGACGGAAATGGTCTGGATGCCGAGATCCGAGCCGATGATCTTCTCGTTGGGGTCGCCGTCAAAGTGGGGGTTGACGGGGCCCTCGGTTGTCTGGAGGCGGAGGAAGAAGCCGCTTCCCTCCTCGGGGCGAAGCTCGACGGAGAGGGAGCGGATGTGCTGCTCCAGACCGGCAAGCGCCGGAGCGCCGAATGCGTCCTCGCCGGAAATCACAACGTCGGCAACGTTTACCTTGATCTTATACCCGCTGTATTCCGTCGAAAAGCTGCCCCCGTCCCAGTCGAGCGAGTCGAAGATTTCCGTGAGATCCCCATCGGAGAGGGCGGCGTCGAGAAGCCCCTCGGTGAGCGCCTGGTTTTCCGCGGGCAGCTCGTCAAAGGCCGTGTAGCCCTCGCGATCCTCGAAGGCGGCAGGGCCGTCCGCGGAGGGAGGTTCACTCTCCAAAGCGGAGGACATACTTTCCTCCGCGCCGGACAGCCCGTCGAGCTTTTCCTTCACGGCGTCGGGATTGTCGACGTCCGGCGGGACGCTGGCAAGCAGCTCCTTCGCCTTCTCCGGCTCGCCCGCCGCGACGTACGCGTCGGCGAGGGCGAGGTACGCGTCGGCGCGCTTCGGGTCAATCTCGATGGCGGCGAGAAACGCGGGAATGGCCTGCTCCCAGTCGCCGTCAGACAGAAAGCGCATACCGAGCTCATACTGCTCTTCCCAGTCGGGGGCGGCGGCGGGCGCGCTGCACGAGGCCGCGCCGAGGCACAGGAGCAGGGCGAGCAGCAGGGAAATGTATCGTTTCATATCGTTGCATCCTTTCGTTGGCATTTTTCATGGGGGAAAGCTTGCTTTCCCCCATGAAAAATGCCGGGGGAGCAGCCTCCCGCTCCCCCGGAGAGACTCAGAGGAAATTCTCGATGGTGCGCTTGTTGGCGTTTACGTCCTGCATCGCGCTCTCCGCGCGGCGGCGCATGATCTGGCCGTAATTCTCGACGAGCTGCAGGAAATTCGGCAGGGTGTGCTGCCGCAGCTGCGCGTATTTCTCGCTCATGAGCGCCTGCGCGTCGTCGGACCATACCTCCTCGAGCGAGTTCACGATTGCGGTGAGGCGCTCGAGCGAGGCGTTGAGCTCCTCGTGCACCTGCATGACCTCCTGGGATTTCTGCTGCAGAAGGCTGGGGCTTACATAATTCTTGTCGTTTGCCATGGTGGTTCCTCCTTCAAATTGCGAATAATATCAGTCCGGCGCGGGCGCTTGATACGCCGCGCACAGCGCTTCAAAGGTTGTGTGGAGCGCTTCTGCGGTCTGCGGCTCGAGCCTTCCGCTCTCCGAGACCCGGCAGAACGCGCCGGCGAGCGCGAGCGCTCCCTCCTCCCGGCCTGTTTCCCGCAGGACGGCGGCGCGCAGCGGGGCGTACCAGACGGCGAGGCGCGGGGAAGCGAGCTGCCGCAGGCGTTCGTCGAGCGCCCGAAGCTCCCCGGCGGCCTCCTCCTCCTGTCCCAGACGCCGCAGCGCCGTGCTGTGCAGCCACAGCAGGAACGGCGCCAGCGGGGAGCGGTATTGTGCGATCAGATACTTCGTCAGCACGAGCACCGACGGCCAGTCCTCCCGCCGGAGCGCCGCGCAGACGAGCAGCGCGCCGCTTCGAAAATCACGGCGCTCTCCGAACGACTGCATCCAGGCGGCCTCGTCCCAGCCCTCGGGCAGGGCGGATTTCTGCTGTTCCATCGCGTTCCCTCCTCATTCCTTCTTTCCCTCGAGGTCCTGCTTGACCTCCCGGATGTTCTCAAGCGTCCCCTTGCCGCCCTTGTACACCTTGCCGGGCATGGTGTGCCCGACGTAGGTTTCCAGAAGGTCGCCGTTTCGGATGCCGTCCGCGTATTCGAGGCCCGTCTTGAGGTTGCTGAGCTTGTCGAGCGGGTCGGAGCCCGTCTTGAAACCGGACGCGGCCTCGAACACCTCGCCGAGCGTCGCCTGATCCGCCTTGACCGCCGTGCCGAAGGTGAGAAGCTTGTCGGCGCCCATGCCGGTCTTCACGCCGCCGTGGATGGCGTCCGTCAAATCGACGACGGCTGCAAGCTCATTAAGCTCCTCGTCGCGCAGGACGTCTGCGAGGCCGCCGAGCTGCGAGGCTTTGCGCGCCTCGTTTTTCCAGTATTCCTTGTCCTCTCCTTCAAAGAAGTAGCTCATTCCCTCGGCGAAAACGGCCGACATATCGCCGCCGGTGGCGTAGATGCCGTTGAGAATGTCGTAGCCGTCGAGCCCGGCCTCCGCCCAGTTCATCAGGGCGGCGTTTTTGAACAGGGAGCCGACGTCGCAAATCATTCCGAGTCCGTCCATGCCGAGCTCAAAGAGGTACTGCGCCATGTCGCTCTCCGTGATGTTCTGCCACACCTCGCCGATGCCGGGAATATCCGAGATCATCCCGTCCGCCCAGCGGGCGGCGTCGCCGATGCGCTCCCCGGCCCAGCCGGTCACGCTGTCGATGCAGTCGTTCGCCCAGTCGCGGCCCGCGGAGCCGGCCGTTGTGAGCTTGCCGAGCGTGCTCTGCACAACCGCCTGTTTTTCCTCCTCGGAAAGGGAACGCAGGGGGAAGAGGACGTTCAGCTGCTGCTCGATGGAGGCGTGCGCCTTCGTCGCGAGCGCTTCCGGGGAGTTCGGGTCGCGCAGGGCCGCGAGCACGTTGGCGACGGAATATGTGCCGTCCTCGTTCGCCTCGAAGCCGAACGCGTCGGTGAGCTCGTGCGACATCGCGTCGAGCTTCCCGAAAAAGGAGGAGGCGCCCGTCTCCGGAAAGCCGATCGACGCGGCGTCCGCTTCGAGCTGCGCAGCGAGCAGGCGGCTTTCCTCCACGGAGGCCAGATAGCGATCGGACGCCGTCTGCAAAAACGCCCGCAGCTGCGAAAGCTCCTCCTGCCGTTTTTGCAGTTTGGTATACAGCTCCTCGACCCGGTCGCCGCACGCGCCCTGCCGGGCGGTCTGAGCGCTCAGATGGAGAAGCGCGTACCGCGCCGATTCGAGCGCCGTGTCGAGCGTGGAGGAGATGCGATCAAGGCCGCGCTGCAGCTGGTTCATGCCCTCGTGGTTCATTTCCTGTGTCATGGCCATCGCGTCCCCTCCCTTCTATTTTTTGCCGCCGAGCAGATCGGCGAACGCCTTTGCCGCGTTCTGCACCGCCGAGGCCGCGCCGGAGGCGATGTCCTCCTTGCCGGAGGACGTGCCCCCCTTGGCAGAGGATGTGCTCTTGTTCGCCCCGGACGCCGCCTTCGACGCCGCTTCCGCGGCGGAGGTGACGGCGGAGGACGCCTTTTTCTGCGCCGGGGCCGGTTTCGCCGCGGTCTGCTTCGCCGCTTTCGCCGCCTCCGCGGCCCCGGTGACGGCGGACGAAGCTCTCCCGGACGAGGAGGACTTCGCCGTCCTCCCGGAGGCCAGAACCGACCCGCCCACGGCGGACGCCGCGGTTCGCCGCTCTCTGGCCTCGGCCTCGCTTTCCGCGAGGTCGGCGGCGCGCAGAATATCGCCGCCGAGCTCCTCGAGCGCGTCCGCGAGAGCGCTCACGCGGGTCTGCCACAGCCGGACGGCGTCCGAAAAGAGGGACGCGTCCTCGCCCCGCCAGTACAGGGCGATCGACGAGCGCACCGATTTGGCTCCGTTCGCCGCGTCCCGGCACGCGCCGGCGGCGCGCTCCGAGAGATACCGGGCGCACACCCTGTCGTTCTCAAAATCCGCGCTCATCGTGCGTCCTCCCTTCCCGCCTGCACCGTCAGAATGCTGCCGTCCCACAGGCCGAGGGACGCGAGCGTGTCCTCGTCCCCGAGAGGGCGATCCCCGTCGAGCAGTATCAGCTCCGTCACGGGGAGCCAGCGCTCCGGCGCGAGAGCGCGCAGCGTCTCGAGCAGCATCGCGCGCAGCCGCCGCGCCGGGACAAAGACGGGAAGCTCGAAGTCAAGCTCCGTCCTGCCGAAGCGGTCGCGCACCGTCACGATGGCGTTCTCCACCTCAATCATGCCGTCGCCTCCCTTCCGCTTATCCCAAACCACGGGGCGCACACCTCGCGAAGACGGCTCGCGCCCGCGAGGAACAGCCGCACGCCGCCCGCGTCCGGGGCCAGGGCGAGCGCCCCCGGTTCTCCGGCGGCCACCGCGACGCCGCGTCCCTCGCGGAACTGGTGGTCAAGCAGCGTCAGCGACGCCGCGGCGCACGGCCCGCGGAGAATTTCGGCAAACTGCCGGGCCGCTCCCTCGCTCACGCCCCGCTCGCACAGCAGCCGGAGGCAGCGCTCCGGCTTGCCGGCGCTCTCCGCGATGGCGGCAAGCTCATCGCGGGACGCCACGAGCGCGTCGAGCGGAGCCTCCTGCGGGAGGGGCAGCGAGCCGAGAAAGCAGGAGAGCGCGCCGTCCGGCTCCGCCGTTTCGAGGCGGATGGTTTCCCCGTCCTGCGTGCGCTTCGTCCACAGGCCGCTTCTCTCAAAGAAGGAGACGCGCTTTGCGCCGGGCAGGGAGAGCGAGACGCTCCTGTCCGGCCGGGCGCAGCAGCCAACGAGCCGGAGCGTTTCCTCCGGGAAGGAGACCTCCCCGTCGAAGGAGAGCTTCATCAGCCCTTTCCCGGCGAGGGAGGCCGCGGCCTGCGCCATCGCGCCGGTCAGGCGGCTTCCCTCGAGCCCCGCGAACGGGCTCGGCAGCCCCCAGAGCTGTTCCGCTCCGCAGCACGCGGCGAGATAGGCGTACTCGCGCGCGGTCACCGTCATCGAATCCATCGGTTCACTTCCTTTCCTCGCACAGCCGTGACACGGCCTTGAAGCGGACAGGCGCGCTGCCGCGCCCGCCGCGGAAATAGCCCTCGTGCGCGCCGAGCTCCGCGAGCCGGTCGGCGGAGCGCATGGACAGCGGGATGCCGTCGTGCTGCTGCGCGCTGCCGCCGAGCAGGACGGCCGCGCCGTTCTCCGCAAGCTCCGTGAGGAACGGATCGCCCTGCACCGCGAGGCGGGAGACGTCCGCACAGCTCCCGAGCACGGCGGCATAGACCCCGAGCCCTCTGCCGAGCGCGGCGATGAGATGAAAACGCTTGCGCGACTGCTCCGACGCCGCCGCCCAGCACGCGGCCAGATCGGCGACGGCAACGACGATCGGCGGGAAGGCTTCCTGTTCCCCGCTTTCCGCCGCCTCCTTGCGCCGCTGCAAAACGGGCATCAGCGCGGCGAGGGCTTCGTCAAGCTCCGCGCCGGCGCGCAGGAGCCGCAGCCCCGGCACGGAGGCGGGCAGGCTGTCCGGCGCGAAGCAGAAGAATTCCTCCGGAGCCTTCTCCGCGTACTGCGCGAGAATTGCCGTCAGAAGGATCTCGCCTCCCGCGTCCGGCGCCTGCGAGAGAAGGAGAAACGGCGTCTCCGCCGGATCGAACGACACGGCGGCAAACTCCTCCGTATCAAGGCCGAGGAAAATCCCCTCCCCGGAGGCGTCCGCGAGGGAGACCTCCTGCGGCATCACCGGGATCGGCGCGGGGCGCGCGCCCTTCCACGCGGCGTCCATGGCCTCGCAGAGCGCGCGCAGGGCGCGCAGACGCTCCGGCTCGGTGTCTCCCGGCACGGGCAGCGCCGCCAGAAATTCGAGCGGCGGCGTCCCCTTCATGAGGCCGCGTCCCGGCACGTCCTCCGGCTCGAGCCCGCCCGTGCGCCCGACAATCGCGCCGTAGTCGAGGCGGTCGGGCAGATGGAGCGCGGCGGCCCACTTGAAGTTCTGCGACACGCGGAACGGGAGGGAGGACGGGTTCGCCGCGGAGACGAGCCAGTGCATCCCGAAGGCCGCGCCGTCGCGTGAAAGCTCGGCGAAGAACGGGTCAAGCTCCGGGTACAGGGACGGCACGGGCGCGAAATTGTCGAGCACGAGCAGGACGCGCGGCAAGCGCCCGCCCGTCAGCTCGCGGTAGCTCTCGAGGTTTTTCGCGCCGCACGACGCAAAGAGCTTTCTGCGCCGCTGCAGCTCGTCGGCGAGCATCGAGGCGAGCTTGCGGATTTTCGCGCCGTCCTCGCCCGCCGCCGCGCCGCCGACGTGCGGCAGTCCCTCGAGCGGCCCCATGCCGCCGCCGAAGTCCATGAGATAGATGGAAACGGCGTCCGGGGGAAGGGTAAGCGCCGCCGAGACGACGGCGGCGGAGAGAAGCGTCGTCTTGCCGCTGCCGGACGCGCCGTACACCGCGATGTGGCCCTGCTGCACAAAGTCGAGCAGGAACGGGAATTGACGCTGGTTGGCCGGATCATCCGCGAGACCGGCAGGCAGGCAGAGATCCCCGCCCTGCGGCCATACGCCGCCGGAGAAGCCGTCCGGCAGAAGCGCCGCGAGCGGGAGCCGCTCGGGCAGCTTTTCCGTCCAGATCGGGGCGGCGCGCGGGATGTGATGCTCTTCGGCGAAGCGGTCGAGGTACGCGACGGTGGTTTCCAGCTCCGTGCGGCGCACCCGCGTGCCGACGGTGCCGTCCTCGAGCAGGCCGACGCGCGTCCCGTCCGTCTGCACGAGCGCGATCGATTCGCTTCCGGCGTCCCGGCGCTTCCCGAGCGGATCGTACGGCGCGCCGCTCCAGTAGGACTGGATCTGCTCGTAGATCTCGCCCTCGCCGATGCGCACATAGGCGCTTCCCGGGTTGACGAGATAGGCCGCGTCCGGTGTGCCGAGCATATCGCGGCTGTCGGCGGCGCTCGCGACCTTGAGGCACCAGCGGAAGCGCGTGTTCGCGCTCATCTTTTCGTCCACCACGCTGCCCGGCTTCTGCGTGAGCAGGATGATGTGCACGCCGAGCGTGCGGCCGATGGCAAAGACGCGGTCGACCACCGGCATGAACTCCGGGAACTGCTGCTTGAACTCGGCGAACTCGTCGACGATGAGGAACAGGTACGGCATCGGCTCCTCCGCCCTCCCCGCGCGGAACAGCCGGAGGTAGTCGGAAATGGTGCTCACGCCGTGGCTGTCGAGCAGCTTTTTCCGCCGCGTGAGCTCGCTCTCGAGCGAGGCGAGGTTGCGGCTGATGTTCTTGTCGAGATCCGAAATCGAGCCCGCCAGATGCGGCAGACGGCGGAACGGCAGGAGCAGCCCCGTGCCCTTGAAATCGATGAGGACGAACGAAACCTGCTGCGGGGAAAAGCGCAGCGCCATGGAGAGAATCCAGCTCTGCGCCATCTCCGATTTGCCGGAGCCCGTCATGCCGGCGACGAGGCCGTGCGGGCCGTGGCGGCTCTGGTGAATGTCAAAGACAAACGGCTCGTTCCCGGCGCGCACGCCGATCGGGACAGCCATGCTCTTGTCGGGGCGGCCCGATTTCCAGTTCGAGGCGACGTCGAACTCCTCGGGGCGGCGGACGCCGTACCCCTGCAGGAAGGTGACGGCGCGCGGCAGCTCCCTCTGCCCGTCCTCCTCGAGGCGGACGGGAGCCAGCGCGCGGGCGAAGGCGTCGTACGATTCCTCGTCCATCGCGTCCACCGTGAACTCCTGCGCCTGATCCGCCGCGTCGCGCCGCAGGCATCTGCCTCGCCCGGCCTTTACGTCGACGATGAGGCTGCACTCCTTCGGCAGATTTTCGAGCCGGTCGGAGAGAAAAACGGCGCACGCGCCGAGCGCCGGATCGTTTTTCGTCAAAAGGGACAGCAGCCGGCGCGCGCGCAGGTATTCCGGCGCGGCGCAGAGAAAGAGGTAATACGGCAGCGGCTCCTTCTCACTGCCGCGGCGCTCTCGGGCGGCAAGCTCCTCCTCGAGGGGGACGAGCAGGCGGCGCGCCGCTTCGGGGCTGTCCGCGATGAGGCGGCGGCTTCTGCCGGAGGCGAAGGCGTGCGGAAGCCATTTGACAAATTGCCAGCGCGGCCATTCCTCCGGGCGGCAGAGCGTGACGATCCGCAGCTCGTCGGCGCTGTGATGGACGGCGGCCTGTACGGCGAGATTGCGCGCAAGGCGCAGCGCCTGCTCCCGATCGCCGACAATCCCCGCCGTGACGGCCTCGCGCAGCCCGAGGACAATCGGGCAGCCGGGGACCGTTTCATACCGGGCGGCAAGCTCCGCGGCGCGCGGGGCGAGGGGATCCTCCTCGAGAGTGAGATGTTCGCGCGCCGTGCGCGCCTCAAAGGAGGCGGGCAGGCTTCCGCTGCCGAGGCGCAGCGTCAGGAAATCCTCGTCCTGCGGCCGCCGCTCCCACAGGCGGCGCTGCAGCTCTGCGGCGATCGGCAGGCAGTCGCGCGTCTCGGGATGCACCGCGCAGAGCACCTGCCGCTGGCGATCCGCGCGGCGGGAAAGCTCCTTTTCCGTCTCCGCGAGATAGGCCTCGTATTTTTCGACGCGCAGCCGCTCCTTTTCTCCGCCGCGTTTGCGCTGCGCGCGGACGTTGTGCACGGTGACCGCCGCGCCCACGAGAGCCGTCGGGACGCTGAACGCGAGGGAGATGGGGGAGAGACCGAGCGCTGCCGTCATGACCGCCATAACGCCGACGGTCGAGAGAGACGGGATGAGAATCCCTGCCAGACCGCCGGTCTGCTTTACGCCGGCCGGGGGCGGCGGGTCGATCGAGACAGCGCCGCTTTCCGCCGTTTCCAGCAGGCGAGGGGAGCGGCGGAACGCGAAGGGGTAGCCTTTCTCCTCGTCGTAGGGGCGGCGCTCCGCGGGACGCGCGGCAGGCAGGCGCAGTCCGCCGCCGGGGAAGCGCACCGTCAGGACGTTCCCGAACACGAGGCGGCACAGGCCGACGTCGACCGCGTCGCCGGGCTTTACCTCCGCCTTCTGCATGGCCTTTCCATTGAGGTAGGTGCCGTTCACGCTTCCGAGATCCTCGAGCATCCACACGCCGCCCTCCTTCGAGAGGCTGGCGTGGCGGGCGGAGACCTCGCGGCCCGGGATTGCGATCGTGCACGCCTGACTCCGCCCGAGGGTGAGCTTCGTCAGCCCGCCGAGCTCGACCGTCTGCGTGTCGGAAAGCTCCGCATTATAATATTGAAACGCGATCCGCGCGTTCTCGAGCGCATAGATGCGCCCCGGCTCGAGCGTTCCGGCTCGATCCGCTCCGCGCAGCGGCTCCTGGGACGCGTACTCCCAGACGCCGTTCTTTTCCTGAAACCGGAGCGCGCCGCGCTTCAGCCCGCAGGGAGGGAATTCATCCGACGGGAAGCGCAGCGACGTTTTGTCCGTCAGCTCCGCTTCCGCCAGCCGATCCCCGAGATAAAACCGCAAAAATGCCGCCATGCCGATCCGCTCCTCGCTTGCTTTTCTTCGCCTCCATTATGACAGGAGCGGACGCGGATGAGGGAGACAGCGCCGCGAACGGCAGAAAAATCGACGCAGACGGAAAACCGCCCCGGACAGGAAACCCTGCCCGGGGCGGCTTTATGCTGCGGGAGCCGACAGTCTCAGCTCAAAACTCCTCGCAGTGAATCTCAAAGAAGCTCTTGGCGTAGAGGCACACGGGGCAGACCTCCGGCGCGGCGGTGCCGACGACGATGTGCCCGCAGTTGCGGCATTCCCACACCTTGACGGTGCTCTTCTCAAAGACCTGCGCCGTCTCGACGTTGCGCAGCAGCGCGCGGTAGCGCTCCTCGTGGCGCTTCTCAATCGCGCCCGCGAGGCGGAACTTCGCGGCGAGCTCCGGGAATCCCTCGGCCTCCGCCGTTTTCGCGAAGCCCTCGTACATTTCCGTCCACTCGTAGTTTTCACCCTCGGCGGCGTGCAGCAGGTTTTCTGCTGTGTCTCCAAGCTCGCCGAGCTCCTCAAACCACAGCTTCGCGTGCGCGCGTTCGTTCTCCGCCGTCTTCAAAAAGAGGGAGGCGATCTGCTCGTACCCCTCGTTCTGGGCGACGGAGGCGAAGAACGTGTACTTGTTCCGCGCCTGGGACTCGCCCGCGAACGCCTCGAGGAGGTTCTTCTCCGTCTGCGTTCCGGCGTATTTGCCGGCCTTCTTCACCGGCGCTTCCTCAATTTTCTCAAACGACGAGGCGGGCTGGCGGCAGCGCGGGCAGGTGAAATCCTCGGGGAGCGTTTCTCCCTCGTAGATATAGCCGCAGACCTTGCACTTCCATTTGCTCATTTCCTTCTTCTCTCCCTTCGGCGGTTCCTCTTTTTCTTCACAGTCGTTGCACGGAATCCGGGCAAGCAGCTCCTGCGCGGCCTCCACGGGGAAGCCCGCGGGCGGGGAGGCCGTCCAGCCCTCGAGCAGGACGCGGGCGTTCCCGCTCTGCGGCAGCATATAGCCGGACTCGCGGAGCAGATCCTCGTGGACGAGGCGAATCGATCGCGCTGCGGCGGAGGCGAGGCGGTACAGACCGTCCTCCTGCGCCTCGGACGCGATGCGCCGCGCCGAGGCCTCCTCGTCCGCCTTGTCCTGCGACAGGGCGCGCGCGTCCCGCAGAACGCTTTCCTCCTTCTCCTGCTGCGGCGGATATTCGGCAGGCACCATCGAGATCGCGCCGCTCGGGCACGCTCCGGCGCAGACGCCGCAGCCGACGCATTTTGTCACGTCAATGACGCTGTTCTCCGTGTCCGTCGCGCCCGTCGGGCAGACGTACAGGCAGAGGCAGTCCTTCGTGCACAGGCGAAGGTTTCTCACGGCAATCTTTTTCATCGCTTCAGCGCCTCCCTTCCACGGCTTCAAATTTCCAGGACGGCACCTTGCATACCGGGCAGAGCTCCGGCGGCCTGTCCCCCACGGTGAGGAAGCCGCACACGGTGCATATCCAGACCTGCGTGTTTTTGAGGAAGTCCTCGCCCTCCCTCTCGTACCGCTCGAGGAGCGAGAGCAGCATCCTCGTGACCTTCTCGCCCCAGACGCAGATGCGCTGCGTCCCCCGGTCGGAGACGGCCTGCGCGCTCTCCCGCAGGGCGGGGTAGCCCTCGCCGAGATCCCGGCGCAGCCTCTCGATCAGTCCGCCGAGTCCCCCGGCGGGCGCTTCGGGCGCGGCGGCGGCAAAATAATCGGCCAGCTCGCGGTAGAGCGCCGCCTCCCTCTCCTGATACTGCTTCTCGCAGCCGCGCGCGAGATTCGAGCACACGGCGGAGAGCTGCAGGGCCGACTCAATTCGTACGTCGCGGTGCTCCCGTGCGGGAGCCGCAGCGGCCTTCTCCTCCTTCTTCTCCGGGGCGAACTGGCTTTTGTCCGCGCCGCAGAGCGGGCAGACCCAGCCGTCCGGCAGGCCGGCGAACGCTTTTCCTTCCTTTTCCTCATCGTAGACGTATCCGCAGATGCCACAGATCCATTTGCCCACGCTGTTTCCTCCTTCCATTCGCAGCTGTTTTCCCCTTCTCCCCAAAGATGGAAAGTATACCTGCTGCAAATTGTTGAAATATGTCTTTTTATTCCCGGGATTCTATCTTTATTTTATCGAATAAACTCAAAAAGTCAAGAATGATTTTTATTTTAAGGTGATGAAGTCACACGAAAAAAGAACGCGCCGGATTTCCGGCGCGCTTTCAGGGCGTGGTATGGGGGGAGCGCTCCTCCGCGCTTCGCGGATGCGGAGCCATTCCTCCAAAACGGCAGGCTTCCGCCTCACGGATTGCCGTTCTTCAGTCAGCCTGCAGCATGGCTTTCGCGGATCGGCGCGAGCCTTCCCGTCAGTCTTTCTCACTCCCGTCCATGCTTGGGAGGAATTCGCGCAGGCGCTCCATCGTCTCCGCGACTTCAAAAATCAGCACGCAGCGCGGATCGGCGAGCTCGATATCCTGAAAGATGCGTTCGTGCAGCCTCGAGAGCCTTGCGAGGCAGTCGGCATACCCTCCGCCGTCTGTCTGCTGCGGCTCCGGCTTTCCGAGGAACGAGAAAAACTCCTTTTGCAGCGCCGCGCGCTTTTCGAGCAATCTGCTCTGCTCCCTGAGCAGGCTGAGCGCGCTGTGCAGCAGCGCCTGACGCCGGCTGTTTTCCTCCCAGTCTGGCAGCCTGTTTTTGTTGGTTTCCGCCATACCTTCGATCTCCTTTCTGTTTTTCGTTTTCCTGCGGGGATTCCTCTTGTCAGCATTATCTCATACGGAAATATTTCTCTTTTTTAGGGAGCCGGTTCCGGCCGGCTTCCCGCCTGTCCTTCTGCCGCTTGCGAAAATCGTATCTGCACCGGCGGGAAAGGAAAAGATGTGTCAAACCGGCCGTGTTTCTTTTGGATCGTATTGACAATACCGGGGAAAGCTTTTATAATAATTTCATCAGGATGAAAATCAACGCGCCACTTGAGGAGATAAATGAAAATCCCCCCTGCGTGCAGCGTGATTTTCATCACCAAAAACGAAAGGATGATTTTGATGGACGCCTCCTTCTACAGGGAAAACCGGAAAGCGCTGCTTGATTTCCTGCCGGACCGCTCGGCAGCCGTCCTCTTTTCCGGAAACGCGCCGAGGCAGTCGGCGGACGCGTATTACCCCTTCTTCTGCAGCCGCAATTTCCTCTATCTGACCGGCGTCGATTTTGCCGGCTTTGTCCTCTTCCTGAAAAAGAACGGCGGTTCTGTGTCGGAGACGCTTTACATCCTGCCGCACGATCTCCTCAAGGAGCGCTGGACGGGCCGCCGCCCGACGGCGCAGGAGGCCGCCGCGCAGTCCGGCATCGAGGACATCCGCTATGTGGAGGGCTTCGAGGAGGACTTCCGCCGCGCCGCCGTGAACGGGGAGTTCGAGACGCTTTGGCTCGACCTGTTCCTCCACACGCCCAACGAGGAGCCCGGCGAGACGCACCGTTTCGCGCACAGCGCGGCGAAACGCTATCCCGGCCTCACCGTCCGCAGCCTGCTCCCGCAGCTTCGCCGCCAGCGCACGTTTAAGAAGCCGTGCGAGATCGCGGCCATGCGGCAGGCCATGACGGTCACGAGAGCCGGCATCCTCGCGATGATGAAGGCGTCCCGCCCCGGTATGTACGAGTACGAGTACAAGGCGGAGTACGATCACGCCCTGACGAGCCGCGGCGTTCTGACGCCCGGCTTCCCGTCGATCATCTCCGCCGGCCAGAACAATTTCTGCATCCACTACTACAGCTACACCGGCCAGGCGCAGGACGGCGACATGATTCTGAACGACGTCGGCGCGTGCTGGGACAACGAGGTCAACGACGTCTCCCGCGGCTGGCCGTGCAACGGCAGGTACTCAAAGGAGCAGGCGGCGCTGTACCGCTGCGCGTACAACACGTCGGAGCAGATGTTCGGCCTCATCCGCCCCGGAATGCCGATGGCGTCCGTCGATCAGACGGTAAAGAAAATTTGCTTTGAGCAGCTCAAGGCGATCGGAAAGCTGCGCTCCTTTGACGAGATTGGAAAGCTCATGTGGCACGGCGGCGCGCATCACATCGGCTTCGACGTGCACGACGAGGTCGACATGACGCACCCCGTCGCGCCGGGCATGGTCTTCTGCGTCGACGTCGGCATCTACGACGAGGAGAGCGGCATCGGCTTCCGCCTTGAGGACAACTGCCTCGTGACGGAGAACGGCTGCGAGAACCTCTCCGCTTCGATCCCGAGAAAGCTTGAGGACATCGAGGACGCGATGGCGGCGAGAGGCTGAACGCCGCAGAAAAAACGAATCCCCCGGCGGTGAGCCGGGGGATCGGTTCACACCGGCGCGTCGTGCGCCAGCGGATTCGGCGTGTTGATGGTCAGAATTTTGGCGATGCGCGCCGTGCGGTTCGACCAGTTGTGCGGCTTGGTCGACGGGATGTAGATCGAGTCGCCGGGATAGAGCAGATAGCGCGCGTCCTCGAGGAAAAAGGTCACAACCCCCTCGAGCACATAGACGAACTCTTCGCCCTCGTGGGCGTACATCTCGACGGCGTCCTCGTCCCCGTCGAAGGGCAGGAGCGTGAACAGGCGCGGGAGCATCCGGCTCGGCGCGTCGGAGGAGCGCAGAATGCTCTGGAAAATACGGGGGCTGATCTCCGTCGACCGCAGATCAATCCCGTGCAGGACGGGATCGGAGGAAGGGGGGAGCGATTCCTCCCGGAACAGCTCCGAGAGAGGAACCTCCAAAATCTCTGAGAGCTTCTCGAGCGAATCGAGAGCGATGGAGGAGAGCCCGCGCTCAAATTGGGAGAGAAAGCCCACAGAGAGCCCGCTCCCCTCGCTGAGCTGCTTGAGCGTCATTTTCTTTTCTGTGCGCAGGAGCTTGACTCTGGTGCCGATGGCCGCGTTCATATCCAACTGCGACGCCTCCTTTCGGGTGCTTTTCTTTCTTTCATGATATCGGCTCCCGGCCGGAATGTCAAGAATACTGTTCACACTGGTGAAGAAAATCGGCTTTTTTCGGTTCGTCTGATGAGCAGATTCATATTTGTGAAGACGGATGCGAAGCATTTTTGTCCGGCGAGGCTGGACATGAGGAGGCGGAACGGATGAGAGGGTTGTCCGTATTCAACATTCAGCGGTACTCGATCCACGATGGAGACGGGATCCGCACGACGATTTTTTTTAAGGGCTGCCCGCTTCGGTGTGCGTGGTGCCACAACGGGGAGAGCTGGAATCCCGCTCCCGAGCTGATGTGGGACGAGGAGAAATGCGTGCGCTGCGGCGCGTGCGCGGCTGTCTGCCCGCACGGCGCGGCGTCGGCCTTCCGGCTCGACCGATCGCTCTGCGCAGCGTGCGGCAGCTGCGTGCAGTCGTGCCCCGCAGGCGCGCGCCAGCTTTCCGGCAGAAGGTATACCCCCGAGGAGCTTGTCGCGCTGGTTGCCCGAGACACCATGTTCTACGACGAGTCGGGCGGCGGGGTGACGCTCTCGGGCGGAGAGGTGATGGCCGCGGAACCCTTTACCGAGGTGGAACGCCTGTGCGAGCTCCTGCGCGAGGAAGGGATCCGCGTGTTCGTGGATACGTCCGGTATGGCGCCCTGGGAGCGGTTTGCGTCGATTCTGGGGGATGTCGACTGTTTTCTCTACGATATCAAGGCCATGGATTCCGACAAGCACCGGAAATGGATCGGGGCGGACAATACCCTGATTCTCGATAATCTCCGGCGGCTGAGCAAAGTCGGCGTGCGCATCCGCCTGCGCCTGCCGCTCATCGAGGGCGTGAACGCCGGCCCGGAGGATATCCTTCCGATCATCGGCCTTCTGCGCGACGGCGTGCGGGCGGAGAAAATTCACCTGCTGCCCTACCACGAGTTCGGCAGGGAAAAGTTCGGGCGGCTTGGCCGCGATTCCAGGCCTTTCCGCACGCCCACGCCGGAAAAGCTCGAGAGCCTTGCGGAGCTCTTTCGGAAGGCAGGATATCCCCAGGTGGTCATCGGCGGATAACGGAAACGTATATAAGGAAAGAGAGGAAATCAGTATGGCGCAAGAAATCAGGACGGCGGAGCAGCATGGCGCGACAGAGCGTGTGCGCCGCCTGCGTGAGGAAAGCCTCGGCACGCAGCCGCGCCTTTACATAGAGCGCGCGGTGCTCGAGACCGAGGCGTACCAAAAGTACGAGGGGACGGTCTCCGTCCCGGAGCTGCGCGCGCTGACGCTGCGGCACTATTTTGAAAACAAGTCGATTTCGATTCACCGGGGCGAGCTCATCGTGGGCGAAAAGGGAGACGGGCCGCAGTCCGCCCCTACCTTCCCCGAGCTGTGCTGCCACACGGTTGAGGACATGAAGATTATGGATCAGCGCGAGCTGATCCGCTTCGCCGTCTCCGACGAGGATCTGCGCATCCAGAAGGAGACCATCATTCCCTTCTGGGAGAAGCGCTCGATCCGCCACAGAATTCTCTCGAGCATGAGCGACGAGTGGAAGGCCGCCTACGAGTGCGGCATTTTCACCGAATTCATGGAGCAGCGCGGTCCCGGCCACACCGTCGGCTCCAACAAGATCTACACAAAGGGCTTCCTCGACTATCAGGAGGATATCCGCCGCGCGATGGACGCGCTCGACTTTGTGCACGACAAGGACGCCCTCCACAGGAAAGAGGAGCTCTCCGCCATGCACATCGCCTGCGAGGCCGTGATGATCCTCGGCAAACGGTATGAGGCGCTCGCACGGGAGATGGCCGCCGCGGAGAGCGATCCGCAGTGGAAGGCCGATCTGCTCACGATTGCGGAGAACTGCGCCGTCGTCCCGGCGAATAAACCGCAGACGTTCCATCAGGCGCTGCAGATGTACTGGTTCGTGCATCTCGCCGTGACGAGCGAACTCAATCCGTGGGACTCCTACAGCCCCGGCCGGCTCGACCAGCACGTCTACCCGTTCTACCGCGACGACGTCGCCGCCGGGCGGCTTACGCGCGATCAGGCGCTCGAGCTGCTCGAATGCCTCTGGGTCAAGTTCAACAACCAGCCCGCGCCGCCGAAGGTCGGCGTGACGCTCAAGGAGAGCGGCACCTACACCGATTTCGCGAACATCAATACGGGCGGGATTGCGCCTGACGGCTCCGACGGCGTCAACGACGTCAGCTATCTCATTCTCGACTGCATGGACGATATGAAGCTCCTCCAGCCGAGCTCGAACGTGCAGATCAGCCGCAAGACCCCGATGAAGTTCCTCCTGCGCGCGTGCGAGATCAGCCGCAAGGGCTGGGGCCAGCCGGCCTTCTACAACACCGAGGCCATCGTGCAGGAGCTCCTCGCCGCCGGAAAATCGCTTGAGGACGCCCGACGCGGCGGCACGAGCGGCTGCGTCGAGACTGGCGCGTTCGGCAACGAGGCGTACATCCTCACCGGCTACTTCAACCTGCCGAAGATCCTCGAGCTGACGCTCTATAACGGTTACGATCACGTCGCGGGGCGGCAGCTCGGCCTCGAGCTCGGCAGCGCGGAGGATTTTCACTCCTATGAGGAGCTGCTCGACGCCTATCACAAGCAGATCGATTACTTCCTCGATATCAAGGTCAGGGGCAGCAACATCATTGAGAGCATTTACGCGAACTATATGCCCGTCCCGTTCCTCTCCGTCATCACGAACGACTGCATCGCGACCGGAAAGGACTACAACGCGGGCGGCGCGCGCTACAATACGAGCTATCTGCAGGGCGTCGGCATCGGCACCGTGACGGACAGCCTTGCGGCAATCCGGTATCAGGTGTATGATAAAAAGAACATCACGATGGAGGAGCTGCTGCGCGCCATGCGCGAGGACTTTGCGAACGACCAGCAGCTTCTGAATCTGGTGCAGAATTACAGTCCGAAGTACGGCAACGACGACGACTACGCCGACGATATCATGCGGAGCGTGTTCGAGTATTACCGCGACGCCGTGACGGGCCGCCCGAACCAGCGCGGCGGAACGTACCGCGTCAATATGCTTCCCACGACGTGCCATGTCTATTTCGGCGAGGTCATGCTCGCGAGCGCGAACGGCCGCCGCGCCGGCAAGCCCGTGAGCGAAGGCATTTCGCCCGACAAGGGAGCCGACACGAACGGTCCCACGGCGGTGCTGCGCTCCTGCGCGAAGATGGACCACCTGAGCACCGGCGGCACGCTGCTGAACCAGAAGTTCACTCCGTCTGTCGTCGCGGGCGAGGACGGCCTGCGCCAGATGGCGAACCTCATCCGCTCGTACTTCAACATGGACGGCCACCACATCCAGTTCAACGTGATCGATCGCCAGACGCTCCTCGACGCGCAGGCGCATCCCGAGGAGTACAAGGATCTCATCGTCCGTGTGGCGGGCTACAGCGACCATTTCCGCAACCTGAGCCGCGCCCTGCAGGACGAGATCATCGCCCGGACGGAGCAGTCTTTCGCGTGAACCGAGAAGCAGTAAGGAGGAAACCGGTATGAAATTGGGATTCATCGGCTGCGGCAACATGGCCAAGGCCATCATTGGCGGCGTGCTGAAAAGCGGCCTTTGCCCGAAGGAGGACGTCATTGCCTCCGACGCGTTTGCCCCGGCGCTTGAGGCGGCGCAGAAGCAGTACGGCATTGCCGTCACGGCGGATAACTGCGCCGTCGCGCGGGAGGCGGACGTTCTCGTCCTCGCCGTCAAGCCGCAGTTTTACGCGGAAGTCATCCGCGGGCTCCGCGAATGTCTGCACGACGGGCAGCTTATCGTGACCATCGCCCCCGGCAAGACGCTCGACTGGCTCGAGGAACAGACGGGCGGAGGCTTTGCCATCGTTCGCACCATGCCGAACACGCCCGCCATGGTCGGCGAGGGCATCACCGCCATGTGTCCGAACGACGCCGTTACGCCCGACCAGCTTGAGACGTGCCGCCGCCTGCTCGAGAGCTTCGGCAGGGCTGAGGTTGTCCCTGAGCGGCTGATGGACGCCGTCGTGGCTGTCAGCGGCAGCTCGCCCGCGTACGTCTTTTTGTTCATCGAGGCGATGGCCGACGCCGCCGTCGCTGAGGGTATGCCGCGCGCCCAGGCGTATACCTTCGCGGCGCAGGCCGTTCTCGGCAGTGCGAAAATGGTGCTCGAGACCGGAAAGCATCCCGGCGAGCTCAAGGATATGGTTTGTTCCCCGGCGGGCACGACGATCGAGGCTGTGCAGTCGCTCGAGGAGGACGGATTCCGCAGCGCCGTCATGCGCGCCATGCGCGTCTGCGCAGAGAAATCCCGCTCCATGTGAATTATCTGCCGCCGTTCTTTTGCCGCTTCATAATAACGGGCCGTCCGCTGAGACGGCCCGTTATTTATATCCTTTTATTTGAATTCAGCGTTATGAAATAAAATGAAGTTTTTTACAAAATTGCTGATGAAAAACGTCAGGAACGAGAAAATGCAGGTCATAAATGATCAGAACAATGTTCATATTTTGTTTGAAAATACTGCTTGATTCGATGCTTTTCTGCGCTTTTTTTCCATGAATACTTGAAAAGAACCAAAAAAATAAAATCTACGGCAATCATATTGACAAATTCATGTATTCGTCATATAATTTAGTCGTATTAAAAAATGTACCGTTTCTATTTGAAATACGGAGTATTTTCGTCTATTGTTACATGGCCAACGCCCGAAGATGCGCATCTTCGATTTTTGTTCCTTTTTGCAAAGGAACAAAAAATCCCGAAAGCAATGCTGCGCACGCGGAATTAACAAGGAGGAATGCAGAGTGAAGGCAAAGCCGCAGGTACAGGCGCCGAAAGGGAAATTCCGAAAGAGGTTTAAGAAAGAGAAGGAGCTCTGGTTCTGGAGCGGTCTGAGCATTGTCTGGTGGGTCATCTTCTTCTTAATTCCGCTTTACGGTATTTTATACGCTTTCTTCGATTATGTTCCCGGCCGTGACCTGACCTGGGATCGCTTTGTGGGCTTCGACAACTTCGTCGCCTTCTTTGAAGGCAAGGATGCCGCAAACATCATCCGCAATACGCTTGTCATCGGCGGCCTGAACATTTCCGTCGGGTTTATCGCTCCGATTGTTCTGGCGCTGCTTTTTGACGAACTGCGGAGCACGAAGCTCAAGCGCGTGACGCAGACGGTCTCCTATCTGCCGTACTTTGTTTCCTGGGTCGTTGTGGCGAGTATTATCACCACCTGCCTCGGCAGCGAGGGCGTCATCAATGAGGTGCTTGTCGGCCTCGGGATCATCGACGATCCGATCCTGTTCCTCTCGGAGGGCGAATATTTCTGGACGATTATCACGGTCGCGAACATCTGGAAGAATATTGGCTGGAATACCATTCTGTATATGTCCGCAATCGCCGGCATTGACCAGGAACTTTACGAGGCTGGCGCTGTCGACGGACTCGGGCGCTGGGGAATGGTCCGGCACATTACCATCCCGAGTATCCTGCCCACGATTGTTCTGCTGTTTATTCTCGGCATCGGCAACATTCTCAACATCGGCTATGAGCAGAACCTCCTTATCGGCCAGCCGACGACCAGAGCGTACTGGGATATCATCGACACCTATGTTTACCGCTACGGCGTGCAGATGGGCCGCCATTCCTTCGCGATTGCCGTCGGTCTGATGAAATCAGTCATCGGTTTGTTCCTTGTTTTCCTCGTAAACCGCATCGCGAAGAAAACGATGGATATGTCCATATTCTGAGGGGGGAGAGAGCATGAACGCAAGAACAAAGCTTGCGAAAAAAACAGCCGCAAGCAATATTTTCGATTTCTGCAACGTCGTTTTGATGCTGATTCTGCTGTTTGTCATGGTGTATCCCTTCTGGAATCAGCTTGTTATCTCGCTCAACGACGGCATCGACGCCCAGCGGGGCGGCCTGTACTTCTGGCCGAGAGTTTTCACGCTCTCAAACTATGACTATATCCTCAAATCGAAGGGGCTTCTCAGCGCGCTCGGCTGGTCGCTGCTGCGCGTCGTCGTCGGTACGGTGACGCAGCTCGTCTGCACCGGTTTTGTGGCTTATATCACGACGGTGAAGTTCTTTTCCTTCCACCGGGTGCTGCGCACAATGTTCATGATC
>CASFAA010000080.1 GCA_949292505.1 uncultured Oscillospiraceae bacterium | reverse complement strand
GGCAACCGAGCTCTACGGCGACGATCGCCTCATCCAGGCGCTCAACCAGGCCTCCTCGCTCCCGCTTGACCAGCTGCTCTCGGGCGTGAAGGCGTCGATGGACGCTTTCACCGCAGGCGTGGAGCAGTTTGACGACATCACTATGCTCGCACTCGACGTGACCTGAGCGATTCCGTTCCTTTTGCGAAAAAAAGCCCCTGCAAAGGCACAGTGCCTTTGCAGGAGCTTTTTGCATCTGCGGATATCCAAGCGGCATAACGGCCTCGACGGCGCAAAAAGGAGCCTAACCTCAAAAAGGCTGTCCTGCGGACGCGTTTCGCACCCGCGGACAACCTTATGGACCTCACAATATTCAAAAGGAAAGGAAGCGATCCGGAATCAGCGGATCGTCAGAATGTCGCTGAAACCGACGGACTGCAGGATCGACATCACGGCAGGGCAAACGTGAATGAGCTCCATCACGGCCCGCTTTGAGTTCGCCGTTTTCTGGCCAATCAGGAGCGCGCGCAGTCCGGCGCTGCTGATGTAGGGAACCTTCTCAAAGTCGACCACAACGTGAGCCGACCGCTGGAAAGCGCCGAGAATTGCGCTCTGAAGCTGCGGGCTCGTGTTCGTGTCCACTCGCCCGTCAACCAGGAGCACCGCCTGATTGTCTTTGATGCTGGATGAGATCGTCATTAGGTCGTTTCCTCCTTTGAATTGCTTACTGCAAACAGGTCAGGCCGTTCAGAACAGCCCCTTTGTCAGCCCTGCCGGGCTGCGGCTCCGTCACGCACGCATTGACGTCAAGGCACGCGTACGAATCAAGACGGCCGCTTTTCCCAAGAAAGACGAGGCTGACCTCGCCGCGCACGGGCTTGAACTGCCGAAGCAGGAATTGAAGACGCGAATACAGGCGCTCGTCAGGCGCACACTGGAGAAGCACCGTAAAGTCATACGGGCTCTCGCCTCCCCGGGACGATTGACGTTCCAGCACATAGACGGGAGCGTCCGTCAGAATCCGCACAACGCCTTCCACAGCGCGCCGCGTTCCCTTCGCGGAGATAAGAGAAAACGCGTTCCTGAGAAGCCTGCGAAGCTGATCCTCCTCCAGAAAGTTGCCGTCAAGCTCAAGGCCGAGCCAGTGGGCAAACACAGGAAGAAGGTCTGCGGGCGCGGTGTTGACGTCCAGACAGCGATCAAGCGAGTCGATCTTCTCCTGAAAGTCGGCATACATGACGTTGAACACCGCCATATAGCGCCGGAAAAACTCACCGTTGGTGCGGTACACCTCCGGAAAGCTGTTGAAGAAATTATCCTCGGGAGAATACACGCGGAAATTGCCAAGCGATGCGCTGCCCGCGCCGAGCACCTCGACACAGATCCAGAGATATCGTCCGGAAAGGCCGGTGAGAAGCAGATCCGTTACGCCCGCCGCACCGATACAACCTGATTTTTCAAACAAAACAATCTTCGCGTCGTCCTCCACCGAAGCGTCCAGAAGGAAGCGGTCGGTATCCGTTACCCGCCCTTTGCGGACAAATTTCGGCTCATTGGAGGCAAAAGCGCGCACACCCAGCGTCATATCGGCGCCAAGCTTCGCGTCAAAGGCAAGGCGGCCCCATTCGCAGTCACGCTCCGCCCCATCCAGGGCAGCTAAGTACAAAACGCTGCGCACGCCCTCTCCGGAGGTGCGCAGCTCGCCGCCGTCAAGCGTAAAGCCGCGGTACAGGCCCTGCGCCAAACGGTTTTTCCCTATGACATATTTCCTAACGAGTGCGGCCATGGCATTCTCTCCTTTTCACACGTTCAATAGCTTCCTGTGCGTGTGCTCAGCTCAAGCGAATAGGATCCGGGACGGCAGATACTGCAGTTCCCGAGCTTCACGTCATGGCCTGTATACATCATATCACTCTTTGCGAGCGGAATCAAGAAAAGTTCGTAAACAGATTCGACACACGGAAGCTGCTCGAGATCGCGGATCAGCTCGTGATACGAGATTGTCTCCCCAAAGCCGCGATCGGCGGCGCTGAAATCAAGATGGCGGTTCAAAACGGCCTCAATTTCTTCCCTCGCGCCGCTGTAATAGCTCTTAACAAAGATTGTCGCGCGAACGTTTATACGGACGTACTGCGGCTGCAGGAGATGAACCTGCACGGAGAGCAGGCGGTGCATCTCGAGCCAGCGGCGAATCTGGCGCTGGTAGACCTCGCTGAGCTGCGGCTCCGGTTCCTCAGAACGCGGTTTTACCGCAATGCTCACACTGTTTGCCTGCTCATCGACGACAGCCTTGACCTTATGAATACACAGGCCCGGCGTCCTCTTGACGATATCCTCGTAGTCGCTCTCCGTCACGGCTGTCGTCGGCCTGCGCATAGCGGCGGCGAAACGGAGGCGGAGCTCTTCAAGCGTCTCGTACGTTTCTCCTCCCTGCCCGGCGGCAGGATTGCGGAGCGCTGTCCCGGCCGGGAGCGAATCAGGCAGGACGGGGATAAAATCGTTCTGCTCGCGGATATTGCCGTTTTTCCCCGCCGTGACGGCGCACGAGGCGAGATAAAGACGGCAGCCTCCAAGACCGGGCTCCCGGATCTGCAGCTGCCCCGGCGCGGTGAGCAGCTCGTAGCAAAGGTTGTCGGGATCCGCCAGACCGGGGGGAATGAGGCGGTACGTCACCTTTCCCTCGCGGTCAGTCAGCTCCGCAAGGACGGAAAAGGATTCTCCGACAATATGCTCGAGCTGGTCGAGCTCTATCATCTGGTTCTCGTATCCGTAAACGGGACCGAGGCTGCGGTGATGCATCATCTCCTCATCCCAGCACAGAGCAAGGACGGCGTCCGGGAGGTCCTGCGCAGGGCCGAAGCCAAAACGGGCAGCGTCAAAGCGAAGTGCGACAGAGCCGTCCGAAAGCCGCTCCGCCTGATACAAACGGCCGCGCTTTTTCTTCCCGTTCCACGCCGTGTAGGCAAGGAGCGGGCCGCCCTCCTCCTCGCGGCAGCAGACAAACAGATTTCCGTAGGAGACCATCGCGCTGCGCAGGACAATCTCCTGCGCGCCTGGG
>CASFAA010000079.1 GCA_949292505.1 uncultured Oscillospiraceae bacterium | reverse complement strand
CCCCCCGATTGAACCGCCGGGGCGGTTCAATCTTCTGGGGGAGATGTCATGTTTGTGTCGTGCCCCGACACAAACATGACAGAGGGGGCGCTGCGCGCTGCCGGAAGGAGTACGCTGCCGTGACGGCGTTTTCACGCCGCGCCAACCGTGAGCCTTCGGAAGCATCCCCCCAGTCACCTGCGGTGACATCCCCCCTTCCACCAAGGGGGGTTAAAGCCTCCCCCCACAAAAAAGCAGGGAAGCAGCTCACGCTGCTTCCCTGCCGGCATTTATAGTGGGGCAAGAGAACTCGATTAGCCCCCTTGCCCCTGAGGTGAGTAGGGCATGAAAGCGAAGTTGGGGTGAGGAGGCGGCGGGGACGGCTTCCATTGGAGGCGGAAGGGCGTCAGCCGGCGGCTTCCTCGGGGTCGGAGCGGTACTGGGCCATGTAGAGGTCGTAGTAATATCCCTTTTTGGCCATGAGCTCGTCATGCGAACCGGATTCCTTGATTTCGCCGCCGTCGACGTACATGATGCGCGTGCAGCTGCGGATGGTGGAAAGGCGGTGCGCGATGATGAAGGACGTTCTGCCCTGCAGAAGGAGGTTGATGCCGCGCTGCAGGAGCTGCTCGGTCGAGGTGTCGATCGAGGACGTCGCCTCGTCGAGGACGAGAATCTTCGGGTCGGCGAGGAGCGTGCGCGCGAACGCGATGAGCTGCTTCTGGCCCTGCGAGAGGCCGCCGCCGCGCTCCTTGACCTCCGTCTTGTAGCCGTGCGGGAGCTTCCTGATAAACTCGTCGGCGCACAGGAGCTTCGAGACGCGGACGATGTCGTTGTCCGTCGCGTCGAGACGGCCGTAGCGGATGTTGTCCGCTATCGTGCCGGAGAAGACGAAGCTGTCCTGCAGCATGATGCCCATCTGGCTGCGCAGGGAGTGGAGCGTCACGTCCATGACGCTGTGCCCGTCTATCAGAACGGCCCCCTCCTCTATATTATAAAACCTGCTGACCAAATTTACAATAGTTGTTTTTCCGGCTCCTGTCGGTCCGACAATGGCGATGCTCTCGCCGGGCTTCGCCGTGAAGCTCACGTCGCGCAGAATTTTCTGGCCGGGCTCATAGCCGAAGTTCACATGGTCGAAGCGCACCTCGCCCACGATCGGCGGCAAAGCCTCGGCGCCGGGGCGGTCTTCAATGACCGGGGGCTCGTTCATCGTCTCGAAGATGCGCTCGAGATACGCCATCGCGTCGACGAACTTGTTGTAGATGTTCGCGAGGTTCACAATCGGCTGCCAGAACTTCGAGGCGTAGGTGCCCATCGCGAGCAGGACGCCGAACGAGGCCATCGGGTTAAGCGCGTACGCGCCGACGATGTAGACGAGCGAGAAGACAATCTGCGAAATCGTCTCCGTCGAGAACCAGACGGAATTGGAGATGTAAATCGCGCGCATCCACGCCTTCCGGCGCTCCTCAATCAGGCGGTCGAGGATGCCGAGGTTCGTCTCCTGACGGTTGAACGCCTGCGTCACCTTCACGCCCTCGATCGACTCCTGCACATACGCGTTGAGATTCGAGTTCTTGTTCGAGATGACCTGATACGCGCGGCGCTGCCTCGGCTTGATGATGAGGATGAACACAATCAGCACCGGCAGGCCGGCCACCGTCACCGCCGCGAGCGGCACGCTGACCTGGAACATGAAGAAGATGATGAAGATGATGTTGATGATTTCGATGATGAAGTCGAGCAGGCCGTTCGACAAAACGTCCGACACGTTGTTCACATAGTGGACGATGCGCACGAGAATCTTCCCGTGCGGGCGGTTGTCGTAGTACGCGAACGGCAGCACCTGCAGATGCGCGAACAGGTCGCGCCGGATGTCGTGCACCATCGTCTGCGACGCCTGCGCCACGATGACGCGGCGGATGGCCGTAAAGCCCACGTTGACGAGAATCGTCGCGGCGAGCAGGACGGAGAGGCGAATCAGCTCGTCCATCTTCCCCTGCGGGATGGAGTTGTCCATCGCGTAGGAGACAATCATCGGGCCGGTCAGGCCCACGACGCTGCCGAGGCCGCTGAGAATGAGCGCCGCGAGCATCTTGCCCTTGCAGCGCATGACGTATACCATAACCTTTTTGAGGTTTTTAAAGTTTAATGGCTCCTCAAGGGTTTCGTCCACGTCAAACCGGTTACGCGCCAAGCTCATCGACCTCCTCTTTGCTGTTCTGAATCGCCCAGATATGGCGGTAGAAGCCCTTGTTCGCGAGCAGCTCGCGGTGCGTGCCGCGCTCGATGACCCTGCCCTTGTCGAGCACGAGAATCAGGTCGGCGTCCTCAATCGAGGAAATGCGCTGCGCGATGATGATCTTCGTGCACGGGAAGTTGAGGGCGCGCATCTGCTCCTGCAGATACTTCTCCGTCTCCATGTCGACGGCGGAGGTGGTGTCGTCGAGAATCAGCACCGCCGGGCGGATGGCCAGGGCGCGCGCCAGCGAGAGGCGCTGCTTCTGCCCGCCCGAGAGGCCGACGCCGCGCTCGCCGACGAGCGTGTCGTACCCGTCCTGCATTTTGCGGATGAACTCGTCCGCGCCGGCGCGCCGGGCGAAGTCCTTGACCTCGTCCTCGGGCATATCCGGACGGCCATAGGCAATGTTCGCGTCAATCGTGTCGGAGAACAGGAACACATCCTGCATCGCGACGCCCACATAGCGGCGCAGCGCCTGCAGCGTGTAGTCCTGCACCGGCTCGCCGTCGAGGAGCACCTCGCCGCTCGTCGCGTCGTTGATGCGCGTCAGCATCCCGGCGAGCGTCGTCTTGCCGGAGCCCGTCGTGCCGATGATGCCGAGCGTCTGGCCCGGCTTCACATGAAAGCTGATGTCGTCGAGAATCATCGTGCCGTCAATCTTGAGCGACACATTGCGGTACTCGACGTCGCCCTCGGGGCGCTCGCCCGGGTCGCGCGCCTGGTAACGGTCGGCGATCGACGGCTGGGCGTAGAAGATTTCAATGATCATCTGGCAGGACGCGAAGAAGCGCTGGATGTCGTTGATGAGCATCCCGAGGTTGCGCAGCGGGTTCGCGAGCGCCCACGTCAGCGAGGAGAACGCGAGAATCTCGCCCGCCGTGAGCTTGCCCTGCATCATGAAGACGCCGCCGACGAGCAGCGTCGTGACCGAGAGAGACTGGGAGAGGACGTCGATAATCGGATTGAACTTCGCGCCGACGTACGCCGTCTTGAGGTTCATTTTCCGGTACTCCTCGTTCTTCTCCTCAAACTTCTCGTTTTCGTAGTCCTCGCGCGCGAACGCCTTCACGACGCGGTTGCCCTCGATGTTCTCCTGCGCGACGGTGTTGAGGCTCGAGAGCTTCCAGCGCAGCTCGACGAACATCGGGTGGATGGTCTTCGAGAAAAAGCGGGTGACAATCAGAATCAGCGGCGTGATGGCCGCGAGGCAGAGCATGAGCTCCACGTTCACGCAGCCGAGGTAAATGAGCGCCGCCGCGAAGGTGACAATCGAGTCGACCGTCACATAGGAGATCCACGCGATGGCGTGGCGGATGAGGTCGAGGTCGTTCGTCATGCGGGTCATCAGGTCGCCCGTGCGGATGCTGTGGAAGTAGCGCGCGTCCATGTTCTGCAGCACGCTGTACATCTTGTGCCGCAGGCCGTTGAACGTGCACTGGCTGCTCTTTTCGAGCAGGACAATCATCGTGTAGCGCAGAACCAGGCGCACCATCTGCACGGCCAGCATCAGGCCGAGAATCGGCAGCAGCAGCGAAAGGTTCTGCGGAGTGATGACGTCGTCAATCAGCTTCTGGGACAGCATGGGGTTGACCACAAGAATGGCGGATGTGACCGCCGAGAGAACCATCGCGATGACGAACAGGTTCCTCTTCTCCCCCATGTACTTCCAGAGCCATTTGATGCGGAACATAGCTTCCCTCCTGTCCGGCTTGCCGGAAATTTAGCGGTAAAACCCTCCCCGGAAATCTGCGCCCGGGCGCGCCTGCAACCGCCTCCCTCCCCCAGTTCAGAAAGGCCATCCCTTTCTTTCTTCGGACAGTATACGCCGACGTTTTGAAAACCGCAAACCGGTTGGGAAGACTTGGGAACCCGTTTCTTTACATTTCCTTCATTTTTCTTCTGTTTTCTCGAAAAATGAAAAAATCAAGTGCTCTGGACGTAGAAAATTCTTCTTCATTCCTGTATTGTTCCTCCAAAAAGACGCGAATCATTCTTGCTTTTGACAGCCTTCCTCCCGCCGTTTTTCTACTCCCGAAGCACACGAAAGCGCATCCTGCCGTTTTTGCCATTAAAAGGTTACAGTTTTGTTACAAACTGTCATTTTTTGGGAAAAGGGATTGACAGCCGGGGGAAAAACGTGTAGACTATAAAAAACAGGGCAGTAATCCGCCCTTCTTTCGCGCAGCGGATCTCCGGCGTCCGCCGGTTTTACCGCTGGACTGATGGAAGAAAGGAGGGGAAGCCATTGGGAAAACGCTTCCTGCTCCCGGCGCTGCTTCTCCCTGTGCTGCTTGCCGCGTGCAGCGCGGCCTCTCCCGCGGCGGTGCCGATGACGCCGCTGCAGAGCGCGCAGACCGTCTCCGAGGAGAGCGCGGCTGAACCGTTTCTCTATGAGAACACGGAGCTTGGCTTCACCTTCGAGGTGCCCGCGCGCTGGGATTGGGACAATTACAAGATTGTCGTCTCGCACGGCGAACAGGCGGAGGACGGGACAGAGTATTCGCAGGTTGCGTTTTGCTTCCAGAGCGACTCGGAATCCCCCCTTCTGACCATCTACCGCGTGTCGTCCTCCTGGTGGCGGCAGAGCGGCGGAAAGGGCGCTTCCTTCCTCGGCGAGCGCGGCGAAGAAACCTTCTGCTACGCCCTCCCGATGGCCGCCGTCTACAACGGCGAGGAAAAGACGGCGCTCTATGCGTCGATGATGCTCACTCCGGCCGAGGTTGAATCCGGCTTCACCCTGATGGATGAAAACGACGTGAGCTACGTCGAGGGCGTTGTCACGGAAGCCGCCATGCACTCCCTCGTTCTGGAAACCGGCAGCGGACAGACGCTTTCCTTCGTTTTCGACGAGTCGTGCGCCTCCGGCCTGACGGACGGCCTCCTTCTCGGCGATACCCTGCGCATCGGTTACCGCGGCGAGCTCGACGGCGCCGACACCCGCCATGTGACGGTTGTCAGCATGGAAACGCTTTCCCGCCGGGCAAAGGATTCCTCCGGCGCACTCCGCACCGGCAGCGAGGAGGAACCGGTACCGATTGAGGCGGAGGAAGCTTCATAATTGCAGATAAGTATTTTAGATAGAGAATCCCTCCCGTGATGTGGAGGGAAAAGGGGATTAGGAAAAGGGAAAAGCAGCCCGGCCGATTGGGAGCCGGGCTGCTTTTTTTCTGTCTGCCGTGCGGAAGCGCCGGGGCAAAGGCCTTCGGGGGGCTCACTCCCCCCACGCTGCCCGGACCTCCGCCATCCCGCACAGCCCCTCCCCTTCCTCTCTCTCCTTCTCCGTGCGGAGATTGGACTCGTACTCGCCGTAATACCTGAGCCCGTCGCCTTCATAGACGGCGGCGAAGAAGTCGGCGGTCTTCACATGGGAATACGCGCCGGCGAGGGGGCCGGAGACGGCGAGGCGTTCGCCGTCGAAGGCAAGGGAGAGCGAATCGTCCGCCATGGAAAAGAGCGGGTTCTCCGGGTCGGGATAGAGGGCGGCGTCGAGGGCGAAGCGGAAGGAGCCGTCGGGGGCGGTCTCGACGACGGCGAGGCGGGAAAGGCCCGTCCAGACGGCGAAGAAGCCGTCTCCCTCGCGGAGGTTGAGCCAGCTGCTCTCGAAGAAGTCCGGGAGGCGCTCATCCTGCCGCGTCTCCCCCGTCTTCGTGTCGACGGCGAGGATGCGGTAATCGCCGCCGCTGTCCTCGTGGACGAGGAGGCGCGAGCCGTCCTCGCTGAGGGTGAGGCCGAGCACAAAATCCTCCGGGTCAAGGGAGCAGAGCGTCTCAACCGGGCCGAACGCGAGTCCCCCCTCGCCGTCCTCAGCAAAGGTGAGGCGGTACACGCCGAAGCCGCCGGGCAGGAGGCTCGTGTCGGCGAGCTTCCCCTCGAACGTGTGGGCGTCGAAGGCAAACCAGCACACGCCGTCCCGGACGGCGCTCAGACACGTCATCGCGTAGGAATCGGCGTCCGTGCTCGCGGAGCCGGTGCTCGCGACGTTCCCGCGCGCGTCCTTGCCAATGGAGATGCGCACCGTCTCCTCCTCGAGGACGGGGATGCGGAAATATATGTTGAGCGCCTCGAGGAAGGCCGCTTCCCGCTCGCCGAGGGCGGCGTCGCGCCGGAGGGCCTCCTCCCCGTACTCGCCGCTGACGCCGCCAAGGGAGAACGAGACGGAGATCGGGTAGTAGTCGTAATAGTCGGCGAGGCGGACGACGCGCTCGCTCTCCGTGCCGGGAGCCGTCTCCTCGAACAGGTCGCGGTAGGCGTCTGAAATGCCGCTCTGCACGTCGTTATCGAGGCCGAGGCGCAGGCCGGTCGAGAGGCGCAGGAATTCGGACGAGCCGCGGGGTTCGGCGGTCTCGCCCGTCTGCGAGAAGGAATAGCGCGCCGCGCAGGAAAAATCGTCCCCCGGCGTGCAGACCGTCTCCCAGAAGCGCTCGTCCGCGTACTGCGTGACGGTGGTCACGGTCAGGCCGTTTGCGGCGGACGCGTCGCCGTACACCGCGGTCTGGGCGACGCGCACGTCCTCCCGCGCGGAGAAGACACCCGCTCCGGCGGCAGCCGCCCCGGCGCAGACGGCGAGAAGCGCGAGCGCGAAGGCTGTCAGCGTGCGTTTCATGGCTCGTCCTCCTCCCCCGTCAGCGCGCCGATGGCTTTTCCGACGCGGTCGGCGCGGTAGTGGTAGCGCTCCTTCACCGCGTCGACGAGGCTCGTCCCCTCCTCCTCGAGCTCCTGCACGGAGAGGTCGCCGACAATCCTGCCGCCGCGCAGCAGCACCGCCCGTCCGAGGAAGCCGGAGACCTCCTCAATCAGGTGCGTCGAGAGGAGCACCGTCTCCTGCGGCTCGAGGATGGAGCTGAGCACCTTGTAAAAGTCCTCGCGGTTGAACAGGTCGTTCCCGGCGAACGGCTCGTCGAGCAGGATGTAATCCGCCCCCTGCGACAGGGCGAGAATCACCTCGAACTGGTTCTTCTGCCCCGCCGAGAAAGCGCGCAGCGTCTTGTGCATCGGCAGCGCGAAGAAGTCCATCAGGCCGAGGAAGCGCCGGTCGGAGAAGCGCGGGAAATGCGCGGCGAAGAATTCGCGGTGTCCCTGCGCCGTGAGGCCGGGAAAAAACGAGTGCTCGCTCGTCCCGAAGGAAAGGCTCTCCCGGTTTCTGTGCGTAACGGGTTTGCCGTCGAGCAATATTTCCCCCTCGTACCGCACGAGGCCGAGGACGCACTTCATGAGCGTCGTCTTGCCCGCCCCGTTCTCGCCGAACAGGCCGACAAGCTCGCCGCGCGGCAGGGAAAGGGAGACGCCGTCGAGCGCCTTTTTCCCGCCGTATTTTTTCGTAACCTCTCTGAGTTCCAGCATGGTATCACACTCCAATTCTGTGCCGCGTTGTCAGGAAAAATCCGGCAGACAGCCGGGGGGCGTCGCGAAACGGTAGACGAGAAAATAGAGGCCGAGGAGCAGCAGCGCCGCCGCGAGGCAGAGCAGCAGCCCGAGCGCGGGGACGGCCAGGCAGCGGCGGTGCAGCTCGAAGCGCTGCGGCAGGCGGCGCATGAGGAGGATGCTGCGGCTCCCGCGGAAGTGGTACGCGTAATGCGCCGCCGCGACGAACAGGAGCAGGAACGCGAGCACCGAAAATCCCCGCAGCGACGTCCCGAGGAGCGCCGAAAACGCCGGAAGGACGGCGTCCTCCCGCAGCACGGCCTCGCGCGTGAGGCTGTCCGTCTCGTAGAGCGCCGCGCGCGCCGAGAAATACGAGAGGAGAAAGCGCAGGCTGTACAGCGCCGCGAGGACGGCTCCCGCGCAGACGCCCGCGCACTCCTTCGCGAACGAGACGCCGGGCGGCGTCAGGTTCCGCTCACACCAGTCCTTCACTGTCCTTCTCCTCCTTTCCCAGGACCACATCGGAGACGGCGGAGGCCGTCAAAGCGAGCAGGACGAGCGCCAGCATTCCGGCGTAGTAGAGCCCCGTTCCCTGCCACTGCCCCGCCTCGTTCGGGAAGGCGAACACCGCCGCCGTGCACGCCGCGGGAAGCTGCCAGCCGAGCCGTCCGCGCCGCTGCCGGTAGGAGAGCACGGCGGCAGACGCGCCGAGCGTGAGGACGAGCAGGCCGTTCACGGCCCAGACGGCGGCGTCCTGCATCGGAAGGAGACCGCGCAGCAGCCCCTCGCTCGAGAACGCGAGGAAGACGCTCAGCTCTGTCCGGACGGACGCGTCCGCCATCCGTTCCCAGACGGCGCACAGCGCCGCGGCCGTCAGGAGCTCCGCGGCCCACAGCAGCAGGAAGCACAGCGCGCCGTACGCCCACTGCCACAGGAAGACGGCCCGCTCCGTGACCCGCAGCCGCCGCAGCGTGTACCCCGTCTTCGCCCCCGCATCGCAGCCCTCCGCCGCCAGCCCCGCCGCCGTCAGCAGAAAGCTCAAAAGGAACGGCCCCCCGCACGCCCCCCGCACCGCCTCCCCCAGCCCCATCGTCCGATTCCCCGCCACGAGGAGGACGAAGAGACAGGTCTGGAGGACAAAGGAAAGAAGGAGCAGGAGGAGAAGCTTGTAAAAGGTCTGGCGGGCGAGAAGGTAGAGAATGGATAGTTGTTTGCGCATGGTATCACCTCGGGTTGGATTGAATGGTGGGAGGGTTTCAACCTCCCTTGGTGGAAGGGGCCAACCGCTCGCAGCGAGCGCGGCAGCCCCCCTTGGTGGAAGGGGCCAACCGCTCGCAGCAAGCCCGGCAGCCCCCCTTGGTGGAAGGGGGGTGGCGCGCAGCGCCGGGGGGATGCTGCCCTCAGGTCGTTTTCAAGCGCGGTGCGGAGCACCGTCACGGCAGCGTACTCTTTCCGGGAGGCGCGCAGCGCCCTCCCTCCGTCGCCTTCGGCGACACCTCCCTCGAACCGAGGGAGGCACGGGCAGCTTTGCCGCCCTCCACTGTCAGCCCGTGGGGCTGACGCGTTACACGCCTGTAGCTGTGGATTCTGCTTTATAAAGGAGTTAGGTCACGCCGTTAGTTTTGCGCGACTCCCTCTGTCATGTTTGTGTCGTGCCCCGACACAAACATGACAGAGGGGGCGCTGCGAGCTGACGCCGCGAGATAACTTCTTTGCAAGGGAGTACGCTGCCGTGACGCCGCTTCGCGCCGCGCTTTAAAACGACCTGTGGGCAACATCCCCCCGGCGCTGAAATGTAATTTGCCGGGACGCTACCCGGCAAATTGAATTTCAGACGCGCCGCCGCCACTGCGGCGGCGCACACCCCCGGACTTCCACCAAGGGGGGTGTTCCAATCGTCAGCTCAGTCTTCCTCATCCCAAAACCTTTCAATCCACTCCACAGCCTCCCCCCTTGTCAGCCCCATCTGCCGGAAGGCGCGGACGGCTTCTTTGGCGTCGGCGGCGAGGAGTTCGGCGCGGAGGCGGGAGAGGGTTTCTGCTGTCAGGGACATGAGGCTTTTCGAGCCGGCGTGGGAGACGATGAGGCCCTCCTCCTCGAGGAGGCGGTACGCCTTCTGGACGGTGTTCGGGTTCACGCCGAGGAGGGCGGAGAGAACGCGGCGGGACGGCAGCTCGTCGCCGTCCGCGATGGCCCCGGAGACCGCGCCGCGCTTGAGATAGAGAAGTATCTGCTGGTAAATCGGCACGCCGTCGCAGAGCGTGAAGCTGTCGAACGAGACCAAGGGCGCATCCCCCCTTTCCTTTTTCTGTGTGCTTACAGGACAACCGTATTACTGATGTAATACACCTCCAACTGTATTATAGCAATAATACGGATCGCTGTCAAGGGGTTTGCTTCTTGTTGAAATTCTGCGCCGTATCTGCTAGAATGGAGACGAAAATGAACGCTTCCCGCGGCAAATTTGCGCCGCGGCAGGCGGAAAGAGAGGAAGAATACCTGATGCAATTTACCGATGCCATCGGCTATCGCGAGCTTGCGGATTTTTCCGCGCACTACAACGGGAGCCCCGCGCGCCGGGCGATGACGAACGCCCTCGCGAACACGGAGCTGGCCGACGTGACGTTCGACCACCGCCGCCTGCGCGACGACCGCTTCCACTTCTCCGTGGAGCTTTCCACCCTCCCGGCGACGAACCAGGAGCGCAGCGGCCGGTGCTGGATCTTCGCGGGGCTGAACGTCCTGCGCGAGCGCGCCGCGAAAACGTGCGGCCTCGAGCGCTTCGAGCTTTCGCAGAACTTCATCGCGTTCTGGGACAAGCTCGAGAAGTGCGGCTATTTTCTCGAGTCCGTGATTGACCGCGTCGACTGCCCCGTCGACGACAGGACGCTGTGCTGGATTCTCTCGACCGGCGTGCAGGACGGCGGCCAGTGGGATATGTTCGTCAGCCTTGTGGAGAAGTACGGCGTCGTGCCGAAGGAGGCGATGGACGAGACGTACCAGTCGAGCCACACCGGGCCGATGAACGGCCTGCTCAACACGCTGCTCCGCCGCGGCGCGGCCCGGCTGCAGTCCCTCGCGCGCGGCGGCGCGGACGCGGACGCCCTGCATAAGGAGAAGAAACATATTCTTCGCGAGGCGTACGCGCTTCTGTGCACCTGCCTCGGCGAGCCCCCGGCCTCCTTCGACTTCGCGTGGACGGACAAGGACAAGGCGTACCACGTCGACCGCGGCCTCACGCCGAAGTCGTTCTATGAGAAGTACGTCGCCGCCGACCTCGGCGCGTATGTGAGCGTCATCAATTCGCCGACGGGCGACAAGCCGTTCTATAAGACCTTCACCGTCGACTACCTCGGAAACGTCGCCGGCGGGAACGAGGTGCGGTATCTCAATCTCCCGATGGCGGAGCTCGTCTCCCTCGCCGTGCGGCAGCTGCAGGAGGGCGAGCCCGTCTGGTTCGGCAGCGACGTGAGCAAATGCGGCGACCGTAAGCGCGGCATCTGGGACACGGAGGCGTTCGACTACGCGTCCGCGTTCGGCGACGATTTCGCGATGGAGAAGGGCGCGGCCCTCGACTACCGCGAGAGCGCGATGAACCACGCCATGGTGCTCACCGGCGTCGAGCTCGGCGAGGACGGCGCGCCCGTGCGCTGGAAGGTGCAGAACAGCTGGAGCGACGAGAACGGCGACAAGGGCTACTACCTCATGAGCGCCGCGTGGTTCGACCGCTTCGTCTATCAGGCTGTCATCCGCCGCGACCTCCTTTCGGAGGCGCAGCGCGCCGCCCTCGGGGAGGAACCCGGCCATCTGCCGCCGTGGGACCCGATGGGCAGTCTCGCGGACTAACTTTTGGGAGGGTTTACACTTGGATTTTAAGAACAGCGGCTTCATGTATCTGCTCGGCGTGCTCGTCGGGCTGTTTGTCATTGCGCAGTCGGTTTACTTTCTCGTGAAGGCGGTGCGGCGCAGCCGCCAGCTCGGCATCGAGGGCAGCGTCATCAAGCGGACGGTCGCGTCGAGCGCCGTCTTCGCGATTCTGCCGTCCGTCTCCATCCTGCTCGGCCTCATCACGCTCTCGAAGACGCTCGGCCTCCCGCTGCCGTGGATCCGCCTGAGCGTGCTCGGCGCGGTGACGTACGAGCTTCCCGCCGCGACGGTGGCGCTCAACGCGCTCGGAGAGAGCATCTCCGCGCCCGTCAGCGGGACGCTCGCGTTCAACACCGTCGCGTGGGTGATGACGCTCGGCTGCATCACCCCGCTCATCATCATCCCGCTCTTTTTGAAGAAGATTCAGGGCGGCGTGCACAGCCTGCGGAAAAAGGACAGCCACTGGGGCGACCTGTTCCTCACGGCCATGTTCCTCGGCATGATTTCCGCCTTCCTCGGCATGGGCATTTCCGACGGCCTGCTCTCCATCCTCACGCTGCTCACCTCCGCGGCCATTATGGCTGTGTGCGGCGTGTTCGTGAAGGTGAAGAAGGTCAAGTGGCTCGAGAACTTCGCGCTGCCGTTCAGTATGCTCGGCGCGATGGCGCTCTCGATTCTGTACGCGAACCTGCTCCCGGCGGAGCTTCTGCCCGCCGGTCTGTGGAGCTGAGGAGGGGTCAACATGAAACAGCAAAAGGAATACGGCGTGCAGGTGCACGCCTACGGCCGCGCGTGGATGCTCGCGGCGCTCGCGGTGATGCTGCTCGTCCCGATTTCGATGTGCGTCTGGTTCGGCGTGTGGCCGAACGTGCTCGACGTGCTCGCGGGACTGCTCGGCGTCGCGCCGATCTACTGGGTGGTGTGCTCGATTGAGGTCTTCACCTACGCCCCGATGCTCGGCAGCGGCGGCACCTACCTCGCGTTCGTGACGGGCAACATCACGAACCTCAAGGCCCCCGCCGCCATCAACGCGATGGAGGCCGCGAAGGCCAAGCCCGGCAGCGAGGAGGGCGAGGTCATCTCGACCATCGCGATTGCGACGACGTCCATCGTCACGACGCTCATCCTCGGCGCGGGCGTTCTGCTGTTCGCGCAGCTCGCGCCGGTGCTCGAGTCGCCCGTTTTGCAGCCCGCGTTCAAGATGATTCTCCCGGCGCTGTTCGGCGGCCTCGGCGTCGTGTACATCGCGAAGAACTGGAAGCTCGCCGTCGCGCCGCTGGTGTGCATGATAGCGCTGTTCATCGCGGTGCCGTCGCTCGCGTCGTCGGTGAGCGTGCTCGTCCCCGTCGGGGCGCTGATTGCCATCGGCGCGGCGCGTCTGCTCTATAAGAAAGGGCTGGTGTGAGGTGGCTGGCATCATCATCCTCGCGCTCGTCGTGCTGTTCCTCGCCGTCCTGCTCGTGCGCGCGGCCCTGTTTCGCCCGAAGGAGGACGCGCTTCCCGAACCCGAAAGGACGGCGATCGACTATGACAAGGCGGCGGAGCACCTGGCCCGCATGGTGCGGGTGAAGACCGTCTCGAGCCGCGACAGCGCAGCGGTCGACGAGGGCGAATTCGAGCGCTTCCGCGCCCTGCTCGCGGAGCTCTACCCCACCGTGACAAAAAACTGCCCGCCCGAGCGCATCGGCCCGAGCGGGATTCTGTACCGTATTAAGGGAAAAAGCGCGGACGCGCCGAGCGTCCTGATGGCGCACTATGACGTTGTCCCGCCGGGGGACGAGGACGCGTGGGAGCGCCCCCCGTTCTGCGGCGAGACGGACGAGCACGGCGTCCTCTGGGGGCGCGGCACGCTCGACACGAAGGGGACGCTCTGCGGCATCCTGGAGGCGGCGGAGACGCTGCTCGCCGGGGGCTTCGTCCCGGCGCACGACGTCTACCTCTCCTTCTCGGGCGACGAGGAAATCATGGGCGAGAGCGCGCCTGCCATCGTGGAGGAGCTGCGCCGCCGCGGCGTGCATCCCGCCTTCGTGCTTGACGAGGGCGGCGCGATCGTCAAGGGCGCGTTCCCGGGCGTCGCGCAAAAGACCGCCGTCGTCGGGACGTGCGAGAAGGGCCAGATGGACGTCGAGCTCTCCGTGAAAAGCCGCGGCGGGCACACGTCCGCTCCGCCGCCGAAGACGCCCGTCGCGACGCTCTGCCGCGCCGCCGCCGCGGTGGACAGCCATCCCTTCCCCGCCGCGCTGACGCCCGCCGCCGCGGAGCTGTTCGACACGCTCGGCAGGCATTCCGGCTTCGCGCTGCGGCTCGTCTTCGCGAACCTGTGGTGCTTCCTGCCGCTGCTCAAGCGCATCTGCACGAAGTCCGGCGGCGAGATGAACGCCCTCATGCGCACGACGTGCTGCTTCACGATGATGGAGGGCAGCCGCGCCGCGAACGCGATTCCGACCGAGGCGCGCATGACGGCGAACCTGCGCCTCTCCCCGCTCGACACGATGGAGACCGCGGTCGAGCGGCTGCGCCGCGTCATCGGCGACCCGGACGTGAGCGTCCGCACCATCCAGGGGACGAACCCCTCGCCCGTCTCCCCGACGAACACGCCCGAGTGGGAGCGCCTGCGCCGCGCCATCCGCATGACGTGGCCGGAGGCGATCGTGTCGCCGTACATGATGGTCGCGTGCAGCGATTCGCGGCACTTCTGCGCGATTTCGGAGAACGTCTTCCGCTTCTCCGCGATGGAGCTTACGAAGGAGGAGCGCGGCTGTATTCACGGGCTGAACGAGCGCGTCCCCACGGAAAAGATTGGCCGCGCCGCCGAGTTCTTCACCCGCGTGCTGCTCTCCTGCTGAGCGCCTTTACGCGGACGCGAGGAGCTCGTCGAGGTCGCTGCGCGCCTCCTGCGCCGTGTCCGCCGAAAACAGGAAATTTCCTCTCTCATCCAACACCTCAACGTGTCCGTTAACTGGAACAATATGGTATTTCATACGAGCTTTCCTCCCGTGACTTGTTTTTGAGCTTGTGGAAAGCTTAGTGGAAAACCTGTCCCATAAAACGGACGCCCCGCCCAACGGGCAGGAAGGAACCATCATGATACTGACTGTCACACTCAATCCCTGCATCGACCACACCGCCGACGTGGAGAGCTTCACGCCCGGCGCGACCAACCGCGTCCTCTCCTCCCGCCGCGACCCGAGCGGCAAGGGCGTCAACGTCAGCATTGTGCTGCGCCGCCTCGGCATCCGCACCGTATGCACGGGCGTCACCCGTGAGGAAAACCGCGGCCTGCTCGAGGAGACGGTGGAGCGCTGCCACATTGCGCACGACTTCGTCACCGCGCCGGGCGCGCTGCGCGTCAACCTCAAAATCTTCGACCGCGCGGCGGGCGTCATGACGGAGTGCAACGAGCAGGGCAGCCCGCTTGCGCCGGAGTCGCTCGGCGAATTTCTCGAGCTGCTCGACCGCCGCCTCCCGGAGGCGAAGATGATTGTCCTGAGCGGCAGCGTGCCGCCCGGCGTCCCGGACGACATTTACAAGACCATCGGCCTCATGGCGCGCAGGGCGGGCGTGCAGGTCGTGCTCGACGCGAAGGGGCCGCTGCTGCACCACGGCCTCGAGGCGCGGCCCGTCCTCATCAAGCCGAACCTCGACGAGCTGCGGGAGACGTTCGGCGTCGCCCCGCAGACTCCGGCGGAGACGGGGACGGTCTGCCGCGCCATCCTGCGCGAGACGGGGCTGACGTACCTCTGCCTCTCGATGGGCGCGAAGGGCGCTCTCCTCGCGACGCGCGACGGCGTCTGGGTGACGCCGGGAACGAAGGTGGAGGTGCGCGGGATTCAGGGCGCGGGCGACTCGATGGTCGCGGGGCTGTGCGCCGGTATTCTGACCTGCGAGGAGCCGGACAAGCTCCTCGCGTGCGGCGCTGCGGCGGCGCAGGGCTCCGTCGAGAAGCCGGGAACGCTCCTGTGCGAGCGCGAGGACTATCTGCGCTTCCTGCCGAAGATTCCCGTGCAGCGCCTCTCCATCTGACGGCGCAAAATCTGACACGAAAGGAGGCGCGCGCCATGGCACGACGCGCCCGCGGCGCAAACCGGTACGGCTTTCGCACCCGCGCGCTGCCCTCTGCGGCGGCGGCGCTCGTCTTTGCGGCCATCCTCTCCGCGCTTCTCGCGTTCGGCGTCACGTCCGCCTTTTTCACACGGCTGCGCCCGTCGCTCCCGGCGGGGACGGACGAGGGAGGCTTTCTTCTTTCGGCGGGGCTTCTCTTTTTCTGCGCGCTGTTCCCCGCCTCCTTCGCCGGACTGCGCGCGTGGGGCGTGCGGCGCGGGCTGTTCGCGCCGTTCTGCCTCGTCCGCCGCGACCCGCTCCTCCCGCAGTGCGACATGGAGCTCTGGTGCTCCTGCGCCGAAGCCCTGTGGGCGGCCTCGTCGTTCCCGCGCGAGAGCTGGCCCGCCTTCGCTGGCGCGCGCCGCGGCCCGGGGCGCGATTTGGTGATGCTGCGCTGTCTGCGCAAAAGCTGGGACGTCGACGACGCCCCCGGCGGTCTCGCGGAAATCGCCCGCACCGCCGACCGCTGGCGCGGGGCGATTCCCTCCTCGCAGGCCGCGTGGGAGCTCTGCCGCGCCCTCGTCCTCGCCTCCCTCCTTTTTGAGACGGGCATTCTCACCCGTTCGGAGGCCAACCGCGCCCTGAGCGAGACCGCCCTCGTCCTGCAGAGCGTCTTCCCCTCCTGGGAGGACTACTGCGAAAACTACCTCGACGGTTATGCCTCCTGGCAATTCCGCTCCCGCCCCCGCGCCGAAGCGTCGAAGAACGTCGCCGCCTGCACGGAACGGTACCGGGAGCTGCTTTCGAGGAATCCTTCGCCGTTTTCCATCCCGTGGGACACCCCGCTGAGGTGGTATGCGGATGAGGAGTGTGCGAGGGAGGAGACGGAGAGGGTGCTGCGGGGGTTTTGAGGCACGCAGCGCACATGGGAACTCCCTCTGGAGGGAAGGCGTCGGGAGACGACGCCTTCCCTCCAGCTCCCCCACGGGGGTACGCGACCCTGGCCCCTGCGGGGACGTGCGGAGCATCAATTGCCGGGTAGCGTCCCGGCAATCGACGCTTCGCCGGCTTGCTGCGGAGCCCTGCAACACCTGGCGCGGCCAGGTGTTGCGTCTGAAACATCAATTTGCGGTGCGCGGCACCGGAAATTGAAGTTTCAGCGGCTCGGTGCGGATCTGTGGTTTTTTCAGTCAGCCCTTGGGGCTGACACACTTCGTGTATCGCCGCGAGTTCCGCGCAGGAGCCCCTTGGCGGGTGCGCCGCCTTTGGAACCCCCTCAGTCGCGACTTGTTAACTGTAG
>CASFAA010000078.1 GCA_949292505.1 uncultured Oscillospiraceae bacterium | reverse complement strand
GCCATGTTCCTGTGGCGCTTGCTGACGTACTACGTCAATATCGCCCTCGGCGGCTTCTTCGCCGCGTGGGGCGGAAAGCGGTACGCCGTGCAGGCAGAGGCGCAGGACTAACGCCGCCGCCCGGAAAACCGCCGGTTGATGGCCTCCTGCAGCCGCACGACGAGCGCGGGTGCGAGCGAGAAGCCCGCGACGAGCAGCCAGCCCTCCCCCGTCAGGGGCGCGGCGTCAAAGAGCGCGCGCAGCGGCGGGAACAGCAAAACGGCGCACTGCAGCGCCGCGCAGACAAGCGCCGCCGGGAGCAGGCGGCTCCCCCGCCGCGCGCCGCGCGCCCGCATGTTGAACGCGTGGACGAGCTGCGACAGCGAGAGCACCGAAAAAGCCATGGTGCGCCCCACCACGGGGTTCATCGGGTCGGCGTCGAAGAACGCGCGGCCGCAGGAGTACGCCGCAAGCGTGCACGCTCCGATGAGGCACCCTTCTATTGCAATCTGCCAGCCCATCCCGCCGGAAAACAGGCTTTCGCCGCGGCGGACGGGCGGGCGGCGCATGACGTCCTCCTCAATCGGCTCCGCGCCGAGCGCGAGCGCCGGGAGGCAGTCCGTCACGAGGTTCACCCACAGACGCTGGATCGCCAGAAGCGGCGACGGCAGCCCCAGCAGGAAGCCCGAGAGCACCGTCAGGATTTCGCCCGCGTTGCACGAGAGCAGGAAGCGCACCGTCCGCCGGATGTTGGCGTACACGCCGCGTCCCTCGCGCACGGCGGCGACGATCGTCGTGAAATTGTCGTCCGCGAGGACCATGTCGGCAGCGTCCTTCGCGACCTGCGTCCCGCCCCGTCCCATCGCGCAGCCCACGTCCGCCGCGCGGAGAGCCGGGGCGTCGTTGATCCCGTCGCCCGTCATGGCCGCGACCTCGCCGTTCGCCTGCAGGGCGCGCACGATGCGCACCTTGTGCTCCGGCGAGACGCGGGCGAACACGTCGCAGCGGCGGACGGTCTTTTTCAGCGCCGCGCCGTCGAGCTCGTCAAGCTCCGCGCCCGTGACGACGCCGCCGTCCGCCCGCAGGATGCCAAGCTCCCGCGCGATGGCCGACGCCGTCGCGGCGTGGTCGCCCGTGATCATGACGGGCCGGATGCCCGCGGCGCGGCACTCGGCGACGGCCTCCTTCACCCCGGCGCGCGGCGGATCGTCGAGCGCCGCGAGACCGGCGAAGGTCAGGCCGCGCTCGAGCTCCGCGTCCGGCGGCAGCGCCTCCGTGTCGCGGTAGGCCACGCCAATCACCCGCAGACCGGCGGAGGCGAACTCGCCGTTGAGCCGCAGGACGGCGGCGCAGCTGCCCGCGCAGTACCGCGCCAGCACGTCCGGCGCGCCCTTTGTAATGATCCGGTAGCCGCCGCCCGGGCGGCGGTGGACGGTCGTCATGCGTTTCCTCGCGGAGGAGAATGCGAGCTCCCGCACGCGGGGATACTGCTTTTCGAGGGCTTCCTTCTCCTCCGGGCACGCCTCGGCGAGGGCCGTCTCCGTCGGGTCGCCGCGGTACGCGCCGCGCGAGCCGGTGCAGTTGTTGCACAGCGCCGCGAGGCTCAGGAGCTGCCGCCCCTCGCGGGAATGGGCGGCGGTCTTCCCCGCCGCCGTCGCCGTGAAGCGCAGCGTCATGCGGTTTTCGGTGAGTGTGCCCGTCTTGTCGGAGCAGATGACGCTCGCGCTTCCGAGCGTCTCGACCGCCGGCATCCGGCGGATGATGCTCTTTTTCGCCGCCATCCGGCGCACGCCGAGGGCGAGGACGATCGTCACCACGGCGGGGAGCCCCTCCGGGATCGCCGCGACGGCAAGGCTGATCGAGAGCAGCAGCATCTCAAGCGGCGGCGTGCGCTCTAAAAGTCCCACGACGAACAGAACCGCGCAGATGAGCAGCGCCCCGATGCCGAGCCAGCGGCCCGTCTGGGCAAGGCGCGCCTGCAGCGGCGTTTTCGGCGGCTCCTGCGAGGAGAGCAGCCCCGCAATCCGCCCGACCTCGGTGCGCATCCCCGTCGCCGTCACAAGGCCGAGGCCGCTGCCCGCCGTGATTTCGGACGGCGAAAAGACCATGTTGCGCCGGTCGCCGAGCGGCGTCTTTTCCGGCAGGACGGCCTCCGCGTCCTTCGCGACGGGCACGCTCTCGCCCGTGAGGGCGCTCTCGGCGGCAAAGAGCCCGCTGGCCTCGACGAGGCGCAGGTCGGCGGGGGCGACGTCCCCAGCGCGCAGGCGGACGAGGTCTCCCGGTACGAGGAGGGCGGCGTCCACCGTCTCCTCGCGGCCCCCGCGCACGACGCGCGCCTTCGGGCTGCTCATCCGCCGGAGCGATTCCATCGCCTTTTCGGCGCGGCTCTCCTGAATCATGCCCGTCGCCGCGTTGACGAGCACGATCGCGAGAATCACGATTGAGTCGACCGCGTCGCCCGAGCCGTCGAGCTTTGCCGCGGCGAACGACACCGCCGCCGCCGCGAGCAGAATCAGCACCATAAAATCAGAAAGCTGCGCGAGAAAGCGCCGTACAAGGCCGCGCTTCTTCGCGCCGGGAAGCTCGTTCCTGCCCGTCTCGAGCAGGCGGCGCTCCGCCTCCTCCCGCTTCAGCCCCGTGCGCGCGTCTGCGCGCAGCGCTTCGGCGCACTGCCGGGACGTCATACTCTGCCATTCCACCGTGCATCCACCTCCATCGCAGTACACTCCCATATATATTCCGCATCCGCCCGCAGTAGTCGTTGTCTGTCCCGAAAGGAGGACCGCTTATGGATTACGCCATTCTCCAGTGGATCAGGGAGACGCTTTGGAACGAGCTGACGTGCGCCTTCTTCCCCTTCGTCAGCGCGCTCGGGAACGCAGGAGCCGTCTGGCTTCTGCTCGCCGCCGTCCTGCTGTGCGTCCGCTCGACGCGCCGCGCGGGGGCGCTCATGCTCCTCGCTCTGGCCGTGACGTACCTCGTCAACGACGTGACGATCAAAAATCTCGTCGGACGGCCCCGCCCCTTCGCCGACCACCCGGAGCTCACGCTCCTCATTCCGCCGCCCGGCGGCTTCTCCTTCCCGAGCGGACACTCGGCGTCGTCGTTCGCCGCCGCGGGCGTGCTGTTCTGGGAAAAGCGGCGTCCGATCGGCGTGTGCGCGATCGTCCTCGCGGCGCTGATCGCGTTCTCGCGCGCCTTTCTGTGCGTCCACTATCCCTCGGACGTCCTCGCCGGATCGCTGATCGGCTTTGCCCTCGGGACCGCCTGCATCTTCCTCGCGCGGCGGTATCTCCCGCCGAAGGAGGCGGGGAAGGCTTTGACGGAACAAAAT
>CASFAA010000077.1 GCA_949292505.1 uncultured Oscillospiraceae bacterium | reverse complement strand
ATGCCGATCTACGGCTACTACTTCAACGACGTGACGGATGAGGCTCCCACCTTTGAGTGCGGCTACGGCTTCTACATCCAGAAGGCCGTTCTCGAGGAGGCCGGCTATCCCGAGATCAGCACGGTCGACGAGTACTTCGACCTCATCGAGGACTACATGGAGAAGCACCCCGACATCGACGGCGTGAAGACCTCCGGCTTTGAGATTCTCGTCGACGGCTGGCGCAACTGGGCGCTGCTCAACCCGCCGCAGGCGCTGATGGGCGTGGGCAACGAGGGCAACATCACCGTCGATCAGGAGACGCTTGAGACTTCCTTCCATCAGATCAGCGACACGGCGCACGACTATTACCTCAAGCTGAATGAGGAGTACCGCAAGGGCGTCATCACCCCCGAGACGCTGACGCAGACGTACGACCAGTACATTGCGAAGATCACCTCCGGCGCGGTGCTCGGTTTCTTCGACCAGAACTGGAACTTCTCCAACGGCGAGAACGTGCTCAAGACCGACGGCAAGTACGAGCGCACCTATGTCAGCGTTCCGCTTCTCGCGGAGGGCTTTGAGGGCGGCTACATTGACAAGGCAACCGGTCTGCCGACGGCCGACAACGGCGTCATGATTACCACGAACTGCGAGGACGTCGACCGTCTGCTGACCTATTATGACTGGCTCCTGCAGAGAGAGGTTCAGGATTACCTCAACTGGGGCGAGGAGGGCGTTGACTGGAACTACAGCGAGGACGGCACCGACAAGGTCCTGACCGCGGAGCGCCGCGCCATCAACCTCGACACCGCCCGTCTGCGCGACGAGACCGGCTTTCAGCTGTTCAACTACTCGCCCCGCTGGGTCGGCATCTACAAGGATGACGGGATGCCCGTCGAGCCCGGCGCCTCCGCCGCGGAATACCTCGCGAAGCAGAGCGAGTACGATCAGTCGTTCCTCGCCGGCTATGATGTGGAATATCCTGCAGAGCTGCACGGCGGAGCGATTGAACGCCTCGATTACTACCCCGTCTGGGCTCTGACGATTGAGGACGGCAGCCCCGCCGCCGTCAGCCAGCAGAAGATGCTCGACATTGAGACGAGATACTATCCGAGACTGATCCTCGCTGCCGACGAGGCCGAGTTCGAGTCCATCTGGACGGAGTTCGTCAACGAGTTCAACGCTGTGGATCTCGCGTCCTATCAGGAAGAAATCGACCGCCAGATCGCGGCGAAAATGGGAAGCTGATTTGAGCTGAACCCATGGCAGCAGGAGGGCTCAACACCCTCCTGTTGTTCTATTCGCAAGGAGAGAGGTGCAGAAAATGAAAGATAAGCTGAAGCAGTTGGCAGGGCAGAAGGTTCTGTACTTCATGATCGTCCCCTGCATGATCTACACGTTTATATTCAGCTACTATCCGCTGAGCGGCTGGATCATGGCGTTCCAGAAATACAGGCCCGCGAAGGGCTACGCCGGCTCGGAATTTGTCGGCTTTGACCAGTTTATTTTCCTCTTTACGGACAGCGAGTTCTGGAAGGCGATGCGCAACACCCTCGCCATGTCGCTGATGAACCTGTTCTTCGGCACGGTGCTCGCCATCATCTTCGCCCTGCTGCTCAACGAGCTGCGGATGCAGGGCTTTAAGAAGTTCACCCAGACGGCGTCGTATCTGCCGCACTTCCTCAGCTGGATCATCGTGACCTCCCTCGTGGCCGATATGCTCGCGAGCGACGGCATGGTCAACCAGCTGCTCATGGGCATCGGCCTGACGAAGAGCCCGATTCTCTTCCTCGGCGACGAGAAATACTTCTGGTGGGTGGCGACCTTCGCCAACGTCTGGAAGGAGACGGGCTGGAACTCCATCATCTACATCGCCGCCATCACGGGCATCGACCCGACGATGTACGAGGCGGCGGAGCTCGATGGCGCGGGCCGCTTCAAGAAGATGTGGCACGTCACGATTCCGGGCATCAAATCGACGATCGTCGTCCTGCTCATCATGAATCTCGGCTGGGTGCTCAACACAAGCTTCGAGGTTCCGTACCTGCTCGGCACCGGTATGCTGCAGGACGTCTCGCAGACGATCGACATCTTCGTTCTCAAATACGGCATGAGCATCGGCAACTATTCGCTCGCGACGGCTGCCGGTATCTTCAAATCCGTGATTTCGCTGATTCTGGTCTTCGGCACGAACGCGTTCGCCAACCGGCTCGGCGAGAGCAGTCTGATGTGAGGAGGGGAAAAGGATGGCTGCAGCAGTAAAACGGCACAGAAAACTGAAGCCCGGCGACGTGATCTTCCGTCTTGTCAACGGGCTGATCATGCTCACGACGATCGTGGTCATGATTTACCCCTTCTGGAACACGATCGCCATTTCCTTCAACGACGCGCAGGACACGCTGCGCGGCGGCATCACCCTCTTCCCGCGCGTCTTCTCGACGTACAGCTATGAGACGGTCTTCAAGAACGATCTGATGCTCACCGCTGCCATCAACTCCGTGGTGCGCACGCTCCTTGCGACCGTGCTCGGCGTCGGCGTCAGCGCGCTGATCGCGTACGTCCTTTCGCGGCGCGAGCTCATCGGGCGCAGATTCATCACGGCGTATTTCCTTGTGACGATGTACATCTCCGCCGGCCTGATTCCGACGTACTTCCTCATCAAGGATCTGCACCTGCTCAACAACTTCCTCGTGTACGTCATCCCCGGCCTTGTGAGCGTCTTCAACGTCATCGTCGTGAAGTCCTTCATGCAGGAGCTGCCGGACAGCCTCATCGAGGCGGCGATGGTCGACGGCGCGGGCTATTTCCGCTGCTTCTGGCAGATTGTGCTGCCGTGCTGCAAGCCCGTCCTCGCGACGGTCGCGCTCTGGTGCGCCGTCGGCGCGTGGAACCAGTGGTTCGACACCTTCCTCTATGCGTCGAGCAAGGAAAACCTGACGACGCTGCAGTACGAGATGATGAAGCTGCTCTCGTCCTCGATGCAGACGGGGCGCGACGAGTCGAGCATCTTCGGCAGCGATCAGGTGTCGAATACCGTCACCCCCGCGTCCATCCGCGCAGCCGTCACGATTGTGGCGTCCGTGCCGATCCTCGTCGTCTATCCCTTCCTGCAGAAATACTTTGTCAAGGGCGTGACGCTGGGAGCCGTCAAGGGCTGAGCGCAGGGTTTTCTCCCGCAAGGCAAAGCGTCCGCAGCCGTCGCCGACTGCGGACGCTTTTTCGGTTAGAGGAGGAACGTGGTCTGATGGAGCTTTCTGAACTCCGTCGGGCTGCAGCCCTTGAGCTTGCGGAAGTTGCGGTTGAACGAGGAGACGGAGTCGTACCCGCACGCGGCGCAGACGTCCGCGACGGAGACGTCCCTGTTTTTCAGCAGCTCCTCGGCGGAGCGGATGCGCAGGTACGTCAGGTACTCGCTGAAGGTCTGCCCCATGCGGCTGCGGAAGACCCGCGTGAAGTAATACTTCGACACGCCGAGCCGCCGCGCGGCCTCCTCGAGCGAAAGCTCCTTTGAGTAGTTGTTCTGCAAAAACTCGAGCAGATGGTCGAATTTCTTTCCGAGATCGGGATTCTCGCGCGGCGTCTCCGCCCGGGGGACGGCGCCGGCGAGGCGGTAGTCGGCGTAGCACGCGTAGATCTCGAGCATCCTGGCGCAGATGGAAAGATGCCACGACGGGCTGTTCCCCCAGTACAGCGAGGCGACCTCCATAAAGAGGGTGATGATTTTCTCGTAAATCTCCGGGCAGGTGGCCGAGGAAATGAGAATCGGCTGCGAGAGCAGGGAACGTATCTGCAAAAAGCCCGTCTGATGGCAGAATGGCTCGAGATCAATGAGAAATATGAAGCGGGAGCCGGGATAGGGCTCCGAGAGTGCGTGCAGCTCGCCCGGGGGAATCAGAAAGAAGTCGCCGGGCTCGAGAAGATAATCGGCGCCCTGTACGGAGACGGTATAATTCCCCTCAAGCGGGAGAACGATCTCCTGCGCATCGTGCCAGTGAAGCCGGTAGGACTCCGTCTGCGTGTTGTACCACAGGCGCATTCCCGTCTTCTCAATGAAGTCCGGCACCTCGTATTCCTCCGATACGCTCGCTCTGTCGGCGGGCTTGAAGTGGTCCGGCTGCACGTCGTACCGCTCCTTCTGCTCCGGCGTCAGCGCGAACAGGCTGCTCGCATTCATTGCAACTCCCCCCTTGACAGCGAAATAGGATTATATATTATAATACCATATTCTCTTTCAAAATCAAAAGAAAAATTGTCAAATGGGCAAAAGGAGGAGTATACCTTGGAGAGATTCAGCGAAAAAGCATACCGGAACGTGTGGAGCGAGCTCGGCAAGAGCGAAGCCGAGGTCGAGGAAAAGCTGCGCGCGATTGTCGACGGCTTCTTCTTTGAGGAGGGGCAGAAGGTCTATTTTCCCGTCGGGGACGACATGGCCTACATTGAGGACACGGGCAACATC
>CASFAA010000076.1 GCA_949292505.1 uncultured Oscillospiraceae bacterium | reverse complement strand
CGACGACGAGAAGGAGGAGCCCGCGGATACTGATGTGCTCGTGTAGTCCGACGGAAGGCGGGCCACGGTCCCCTCCGGGACAGGCATTGTCCTGCATCCGGGTGAGAGTCTCACCCTGCCGACGCACCAGTTCCACGAGGTCGACGTGGACCCCGGCACGGGCAGCGGGCTCCTCGGCGAGGTGTCCCTGTGCACGGACGCCGTTTCCGACAACCACGGGGTCCCGGCTGTCGGGCGCTTTCCGACCATCGAGGAGGACGAGCCGCCCTACCGCCTGCTCTGCAACGAATACCCCAAGGCGCCGTGAAAAAAGGAGGCCGCACCCCCGGGAGTGCGGCCTCCTTTTATGGTTTCGTCAGCGTCAGGTGAGATCCTCCGTCTTGCAGCCGAGGATCCGCGCGATACGCCCGAGCAGCGCGGTGCCCGGCTCCTCCTCGTACGTCTCCCAGCGGTATACCTCGAGCTGCGAGGTGCCGAGAGCGACAGCGAGATCGCCGCGCGTCAGGCCGGCCTTCTCGCGGAAGCGTTCAATCTTTCTGTCACGGGAGAGCAGAAAGGCGCGCTTTTTCTTTTCGTCGACGAGGACAGGCAGCCCGTTGTGGCTGTGCAGGATGCACGAGGACTCCTCGCCGCGGATGTACGGCGTGCCCTCCTCCGAATCGACGAGATAGCCTGCGGGCAGAACGTAGTCGCGGCCTCCGTCGTCGTCCCCGTTTTCTTCCGGGAAAAACGAGAAGACGGGCTCCTCCTCGTCCTCGCCCCAGCGATAGATTCTGATGATGACAGCTTCGCTCATCGCGCGTCTCTCCTTCCCATGCACTTATTCGCCGCCGAACAGCGGCGTGCTGAAATACCGCTCCGCCGTGTCGGGGAGGATGGTCAGCACCGTCTTGCCGCGGCCGAGCCTCTTGGCCAGCTTGAGCGCCGCGGCCACGTTCGTCCCGCTTGAGATGCCGCACATCAGCCCTTCGCGCCGGGCGAGCTCCTTCGCGGTGCGGATCGCCTCCTCGTCGGTGACGATGCAGATCTCGTCGTATATTTCCTGATTCAGATTATCCGGGATGACGCCGTCGCCGATGCCCATCTGCAGGTGTGTCCCAACGCTGCCTCCCGAGAGGATCGCCGCGTTCTCCGGCTCCACCGCCCAGATGGCCATGCCCGGATTCTGCGAGCGCAGCACCTCGCCGATGCCGCTGATCGTGCCGCCCGTGCCGACGCCGGAGCAGAAGCCGTGAATCGGCCCCGCGACCTGCTCGAGAATCTCCACTGCCGTGTGGTAGTGATGCGCCTCGAGGTTGCCCGGATTGGAAAACTGCTGCGGGACAAAGACGTTCGGATCCTCCTGCTGCATCCTGAGCGCCGTCTCCAGACATTCCTCAATGCACGCGCCGATGTTTCCAGCGTCGTGCACCAGAATGACCTCGGCTCCGTAGTGGCGCACGAGCTTGCGGCGCTCCTCGCTTACCGAGTCCGGCATGATAATGATCGTGCGGTACCCCTTGACCGCGCCGATGAGCGCCAGCCCAATGCCCTGATTGCCGCTTGTCGGCTCGACGATCACGGTGTCCGGGCCGATTCTGCCGTCGCGCTCCGCGTTTTCTATCATCTGCAGCGCCGTGCGCGTCTTGATCGAACCGCCGACGTTGAGTCCCTCAAATTTGACAAGCACCTGCGCGCCCTGCGGGTCAGGCAGATGCTGCAGGCGGATCACCGGCGTGTGGCCGATGGCGTCCAGAATCGTTTGATAGATCATGTCAGTATTCTCCCCCGTGAAATCTCTTTCTCTATTATAGTATGAAACCCCGCATTTGGAAACTCTTATTTTTCTTCCGTTCCATAATTTCCCTTTATTTTTTAAAAAATCGAGGCGCATTTTGATCAGTTTATATAATCTGAGAGGAAAACGCGAAAAGGCTCTTGACACAGACGGTTAGTTGCAGTAAACTAACCTTGTTCCGATGGTTAGTTCATTCTAACCTATTGCCTGAACTGCGAGAGAAAGGGAGTTTGCTATGCTGCCGCTGACGATGGCACGGCCCGGTGAGACCGTGATCATCCGCAAAATAACCGGAAAAGACGAGGTGCGCCAGCATCTCGCCGAGCTCGGCTTTGTGGTCGAAGAGAGTGTGACCGTCGTAAGCGGGATCGGCGGAAATTTGATCCTGCAGGTGAAGGACAGCCGCATTGCTCTCGATCGCACGCTCGCGAACCGGGTACTGTATTGAAGGAGGACTGCACATGAGAACGCTGAAGGACGCGAAGGTCGGAGACGTCGTCCAGGTGAAAAAGCTGCACGGGGAAGGGCCTGTCAAGCGCCGCATTATGGACATGGGTATTACGAAGGGGACTGAGCTCAAGGTGCGCAAGGTGGCCCCGCTCGGAGATCCGATGGAACTGAGCGTACGCGGTTACGAGCTGAGCGTCCGCAAAGCCGACGCGGCGATGATTGAGCTGGAGTGATTGATTTGCCCATAAGTTAGCTTTTTCTAACCGGAAGACTGTCAACCATTGAGAAGGAGTGAACAAAGGTGAGTATTACCATCGCGCTTGCGGGAAACCCGAACAGCGGCAAGACGACCATGTTTAACGCCCTGACCGGCAGCAATCAGTACGTCGGCAACTGGCCGGGCGTGACCGTTGAGAAAAAAGAGGGGCGTCTCAAGAAACACAAGGACGTTACCATTCAGGATTTGCCCGGTATCTATTCGCTGAGTCCCTACACGCTCGAGGAGGTCGTCGCCCGCAGCTATCTCGTCAGGGAACGTCCGGACGTTATTCTGAACATTGTCGACGGCACCAACATCGAGCGCAATCTGTATCTGACGACGCAGCTCATTGAGCTCGGCATCCCCGTCGTCGTGGCGGTCAACATGATAGACGTCGTGCGGAAAAACGGCGACAAAATCGATCTCGAGAAGCTCGGCAAAGAGCTTGGCTGCGCGGTGATCGCGACGAGCGCCCTCAAAGGCGAGGGCGGCATGGCGGCGGCGGAAAAGGCCGTCGAGCTTGCAAACACGAAGCAGCAGGGGGAGCATCCCCACGTTTTCACCGGCAGCGTCGAGCACGCCATCGCCCACATTGAGGAGTCCATCTCTGCGAAGGTGGAGCCGGGCGTTCTGCGCTGGTATGCGATCAAGCTCTTTGAGCGCGACGAGAAGGCAGCCGAAGAGCTCGGGCTTGAAAAAAGTCTGCTCGACCACATCGAGCTGCACATTCAGGACTGCGAGAAGGAGCTCGACGACGACGCTGAAAGCATTATCACGAACCAGCGCTACGCGTACATCAACAAGGTGACGGACAAATGCCTGAAAAAGGCGCGCGCCGCCCACAGCCTTTCCACCTCGGACAAAATCGACCGCGTCGTCACGAACCGCATTCTCGCGCTCCCGATTTTTGCCCTCGTGATGTTCGTCGTCTACTATATCTCGATCGGAACGGTCGGCGATTTCCTGACGAACTGGACGAACGACACGCTTTTCAGCGAGCTGATCTGCGGCAATCTCCGCACCTGGATGGAGGGGATGGAGGTTGCGCCGTGGCTTGTCGGCCTGACGGTCGACGGCATCGTCGGCGGCGTCGGCGCGGTGCTCGGCTTCGTCCCGCAGATGCTGGTCCTCTTCCTGCTGCTCTCTCTCCTCGAGGATATCGGCTATATGGCGCGCATCGCGTTCATCATGGACCGTATTTTCCGTAAATTCGGCCTTTCCGGCAAGAGCTTTATTCCGATGCTCGTCGGTTCCGGGTGCGGCGTGCCGGGCGTCATGGCCTCGCGTACGATTGAGAACGATCGTGACCGCAAAATGACCGTCATGACGACGTGCTTCATCCCGTGCGGCGCGAAGATGCCGATCATCGGCCTGTTTGCGGGCGCGCTGTTCGGCGGCAGCGGACTCGTTGCGACGAGCGCGTATTTCATCGGCGTCGCCGCCATCATTCTCAGCGGCATTCTGCTCAAGAAAATGAAAGCCTTCGCCGGAGAGCCTGCCCCGTTCGTCATGGAGCTGCCGGCTTATCATCTGCCCCGCCCGATCAACATCCTGCGCGCTACCTGGGAACGCGGCTGGAGCTTTATCAAGCGCGCCGGTACTGTGATTCTCGCCTCCTCCATCGTGCTGTGGTTCCTGCAGGGCTTCGGCTTCACCGACGGCGCGTTCGGCATGGTGGAGGACAACAACACGAGCCTTCTCGCCTCGATCGGCCAGGTGGTCGCGCCGATCTTCGCGCCGCTCGGCTTTGGAAGCTGGAAGCCCGCTGTCGCGAGCTTCACCGGCCTCATTGCGAAGGAGAACGTCGTCGGCACCTTCGGCGTTCTGTACGGCTTCGCGGAGGTTTCCGAGGAGGGCGAGGAGATCTGGGCGAACATCGCCGCGGACTTCACGAAGCTTACCGCTTACAGCTTCATGATCTTCAACCTCCTCTGCGCGCCGTGCTTTGCCGCGATGGGCGCCATCAAGCGCGAGATGAACAACGCGAAATGGACGGCTGCCGCCATCGGCTATATGTGCGTCTTTGCCTACGCGATCTCCCTCATCGTGTATCAGCTCGGCGGCCTCCTGATGGGCGGCGCGTTCGGCGTCGGTACTGCCGCGGCTCTGATTCTGCTTGCCGTCCTTCTCTTCCTTGTCTTCCGTCCGAACCGCTATAACGCAGATTATTCCAGAAATGCTTCCGTTTCCGTCAAGCTGCGCCGCAAGGCGGGCAGCTGACGAAAACAGCTGAAAGGAGAGTGCCATGATGCCGTTTCTGCTTCTTTCCGCGGTGAATCTTCCCACCATTCTGATCGCCCTTCTGATTCTGGCCGCCTTCGTCGCCGTGATTGTGCACGGCGTCCGGAAGCGGAAACAGGGCGGCGGGTGCGGCTGCGGCTGCTCCGGCTGCGGAGGCGCGTGCGCCTGCAAATCGAAAAAACCGGAAAACAGATAACGTCACGCAAAGGGATGCGCGGTTTATCGCCGCGCGTCCCTTTTCCTGCCGCGGCATTTTGAAAAAGCTCTTGCAATCCGGGCCGCCCGGGTTGATAATAAGAACAGGCCCGGAACCGGTCCGGGACGCTGAAAAAGGGAGGAGCTTGCTTTATGGAAATCGGAGCACAATTTTTTACTCTCCGCGAGCAGTGCAAGACGCTGGAGGATTTCGCCGAGTCGCTCAAAAAGGTCGCAGACATCGGTTACCGGACGGTGCAGATCTCGGGCGTCTGCGCGTACGAGCCGCGCTGGCTGCGCGACAGACTCGCGGAAACCGGCCTGCGCTGCGTCATCACGCACACGAATCAGGACAGGATTGCGGACGAGACGCAGCAGGTCATCGCCGACCATGACGTCTTCGGCTGCCGGTACATCGGCGTAGGCTCGATGCCGGGCGGCCTGCGCCATCCCGGCGACTACGACGACTTTGTGCGCCGCTTTGTCCCGGCGGGCCGGGAGATCGCGAAGGCCGGGAAGCTTCTGATGTACCATAACCACAATTTCGAGTTCATGAAAGCGCCGGACGGAAAGCTGTATCTCGAAAAGCTTGCCGAGGACTTTGCGCCGGAGGAGCTCGGCTTCACGCTCGACACCTACTGGGTGCAGCACGGCGGCGGCGATCCTTCCGCCTGGCTTGACCGTCTCGCGGGGCGCGTGCCGTGCATCCACCTCAAGGACATGGCCTGTGCCGACTTCACGCAGCGCATGGCGCCCGTCGGCGAGGGCAACCTCAACTGGGACAGAATCCTTTCGCACGCCGAGTCGGCGGGAGCGCGGTATCTGCTCGTTGAGCAGGACGACTGCGGAGGAGAGGATCCCTTCGACTGTCTGCGGCGCAGCTACGAGTTTCTGACGGCCAGAGGGCTTTCCTGAAATCAGAATCACTGCCGGAAGGCGGCGCGGGGAGAGTTATTTTTCCGCGCCGCTTTTTTTCGCGGACAGCGTAACACTTTGCCGCCTGCTGCGTTTTTCAGGTGAAGGGAGGGAGAGAGATGAAGCCGGACGAGCTGGAACGGGCGTACCGTGCCTACGGCAGGGAGGTGTATCTCTACGCGTTCTCTCTCTGCAGGAATTCCCACGAGGCCGAGGAGCTGGTGAGCGACGCGTTTTTCAAGGCGTTTCTCTCCCTTGAGGAGAGCCGCGCCCCGCTGCGGTACTGGTTGCTGCGCGTCTGCCGCAACTGCTTTCTCGACAGGATGCGCCGCAGGCGGACGCACCCGGAGGACGAGCTGCGCGACCTTCCCGCGGACTTCGACTTCGCCGATCGGCTGATCGCCGGGGAAGAGCGGCAGGCGCTGTACCGCTGGCTGCTGCGGCTGCCGCCGCGCAGCCGCGAGGTGCTGTCGATGTCGTATTTTCTCGGCCTGAACGCCGGCGAGATCGCCGCCCTGACAGGGCAGACGCAGGGAGCTGTCCGCACGGCGCTGTGCCGTGCGCGCGCCGCGCTGCGGCAGATTGCAAAGGAGGAACAGGAATGAGCTTTCGGGAACTGATGGAAAAATACCGCGACGGCACGGCGACCGGGGAGGAGCGCGCGCTGTTTGAGCGGGAGCTCGAAAAATTCGAGTCGCTGACCGAGTACGCGGCAGGGGAGGAAGACGGCGCGCTGCCCCTGCCGGAAAACGAACCGGAGGAGACGGGGCGCGTCTCCCGCGCCGTGCGCCGCCGTTTCCGCCGGGCGGCTCTGCTGTCCGCTTTTCTCGTCCTCGCCGTGCTGGGAGCCGCGTTCGGCGCGCTGCGCCTGTATGAGGCGTCCTGCTACGACCCGAACCGCGGCGTCGCGGAGGTGTACGGCGGAGACGGCCAGTTCATGCTCGACGCCGCTGTCTGCACGGAGCTTTTTTCGCCCGGCTATGTCACCAACTCGGCGTCCGCGGAGCGTACCGGCCTTGCCTCCTACCAGGTATCCGTCAGCCAGCAGAACCTGTTTTTTGGCGAGGCGGAAACCTTTACAGGCTTCGTGAGCGGCGGCGTCTTTACCGATTGGAGCATGGTCGACCGGTGCTTTTTCCGCCAGCCGGTGGTCAACGCGCTGCAGTGGAAGCTCGGCAATTTCGGGTGGCAGGTTGGGGACGGACCCGTCTCATTCGTCCCTCCCGAGGACGAGCAGAAGGAGCAGGAGAAGGAGCTGCGGGAGCTTCCGAAGTCCGCCCGCGTGCTCGCGTACTTCACTTTCTGCGAGGATTTGACGCTTGAGGAATTCGAGAACGTTTACCGCGACATCACCCGGCAGGGGGAATGCAGCGTCCTTTACGTCGCGGTGCGCGGCGGAGACGGGCAGTATTCCGTGCTGGGCTTTGAGCCCACGGGCACCGGTATCCATCTCGGGGATCGGTACGACGAGGCGAAATATCCCGCCCTCGAGCTTTCCGATCACGAGAATCCGCAGTCTGCCGAGGGCTGGGAGACGCACTTCAAGTCGATGCTTTCGTATCTCATGGATCGGGAAGAATTCCTCGCCGCCCTCAACCACAATTTGAACGTGACTGAGTTCTCCTATGTGCTCTCTCATGTGGAGGAAAACGGCGTTCAGACGTACGGCTTTCTGATGCAGGCCAGGCCGCAGGACGTGCTTGCCGTGCTTGAGCGGGAGGAGATCCAGACGATGTATGTGGAGAACGCCCGCCTCTCGCCGCTGTCGCATTGAGGGAAACGCCCCCGGAGCCGTGCGCTCCGGGGGCTCTGCGCATTTGTAAATATTTTATGAAATCAGAACTTTTCTTCAAAAAGCCCTTGATTTTTGCGGAGACAGTGGCTAAAATAGTGTTAGCACTCAGAAAGAAAGAGTGCTAACTGACAAAGTAACTTCTCAAGCTGCTATATCTAAGGAGGAATCTTGAAATGACGGTTAAGCCTTTGAGTGACAGAGTTCTGATCAAGATGGAGGAGGCCGAGGAGACGACGAAGAGCGGCATCGTGCTGGCTGGCTCCGCGAAGGAGAAGCCCCAGATTGCCGACGTCATCGCGGTGGGCCCCGGCGGCGTGGTGGACGGCAAGGAAGTCGTTATGACTGTGAAGGTCGGCGACCGCGTCATCACCAGCAAGTATTCCGGCACCGAGATCAAGGTCGACGGCCAGGAGTACACCATCGTCCGTCAGAGCGACATCCTCGCGATTGTCGAGTAAGCTCCGCCCGATTTGCGGAAACTGATTTTTGACTGCATCTACATCAGGATTTGGAGGTAATGTTATTATGGCTAAGCAGATTATTTACGGCGAGGACGCCAGAAAGGCCCTCCTGAGCGGCGTAAACCAGCTCGCCGATACCGTGAAGATCACCCTCGGCCCCAAGGGCCGCAACGTCGTCCTCGACAAGAAGTTCGGCGCTCCGCTCATCACGAACGACGGCGTGACGATTGCCAAGGAGATTGAGCTCGACGATCCCTTCGAGAACATGGGCGCTCAGCTCGTCAAGGAGGTTTCCGTCAAGACGAACGACGTCGCCGGCGACGGCACCACCACCGCCACCCTGCTCGCGCAGGCCATCGTCCGCGAGGGTATGAAGAACGTCACCGCGGGCGCGAACCCGATGGTTGTCCGCGCGGGCATCCAGAAGGCCGTCGACGCCTCCGTTAAGGCGCTGCATGAGCATTCCAAGAAGGTCACCTGCTCCGACGACATTGCCCGCGTCGCGACCGTCTCCGCTTCCAGCGAGGAGATTGGCAAGCTGATCGCCGAGGCGATGGAGAAGGTCACCTCCGACGGCGTCATCACCGTTGAGGAGAGCAAGACCTCCGAGACCTATTCCGAGGTTGTCGAGGGCATGATGTTCGACCGCGGCTACATCAGCCCCTACATGGCTACCGATACCGACAAGATGGAGGCCGTCATGGACGACGCCTACATCCTCATCACCGATAAGAAGATCTCCAACATTCAGGAGATTCTGCCGCTGCTCGAGAAGATTGTCCAGTCCGGCAGAAAGCTCGTCATCATCGCGGAGGACGTCGAGGGCGAGGCTCTGACCACCCTGATTCTCAACAAGCTGCGCGGCACCTTCAACTGCGTCGCCGTCAAGGCTCCGGGCTTCGGCGATCGCCGCAAGGAGATGCTGCAGGATATCGCCGTCCTGACCGGCGGTCAGGTCATTTCCTCCGACCTCGGCCTCGAGCTCAAGGACACCGACATGAGCCAGCTCGGCCATGCCCGTCAGGTGAAGGTTGACAAGGAGAACACCATCATCGTCGGCGGCTCCGGCGACGCTGAGGCCATCAAGTCCCGTGTCGGCCAGATCCGCAACCAGATTGAGACCACCACCTCCGACTTCGACCGCGAGAAGCTCCAGGAGCGCCTGGCGAAGCTCGCCGGCGGCGTCGCCGTCATCAAGGTTGGCGCTGCTACCGAGGTCGAGATGAAGGAGAAGAAGCTCCGTATTGAGGACGCCCTGGCCGCCACGAAGGCTGCCGTTGAGGAGGGCATCGTCCCCGGCGGCGGCGTCGCGCTCATCAACACGCTGCCCGAGGTCGAGAAACTCGTCGCAGAGACCGAGGGCGACGAGAAGACCGGCGTGCAGATCGTGCTGAAGGCTCTCGAGGAGCCGATCCGCCAGATCGCCGCGAACGCGGGCGTCGAGGGCTCCGTCATCGTGGAGAACATCAAGAACGCCGGCAAGAACGGCTACGGCTACAACGCTCTGACGAAGGAGTATGGCGACATGATCTCCTTCGGCGTCGTCGACCCGACGAAGGTCACCCGTTCCGCTCTGCAGAACGCCGCTTCCGTCGCGCAGATGATTCTGACGACCGAGAGCCTCGTGGCCGACAAGAAGGAGCCCACGCCTCCGGCCGCTCCGGCTGCTCCCGACATGGGCGGCATGTACTAAGCCGAACCTCACAAAGCAATATCGCATAACCCAAAAGGGCGCCGCGGAATTTTCCGCGGCGTCCTTTTTCCGTGAGGGGAAAGGCAATTCTCCCCTCATGCCTCCGATGTGTTGGCCGCCTGCGCGCGCCGATGCGCCCGCAGCGAAAGAATAAGCAGCGCGGCAGCGTCAAGGGCTGCCAGCAGGACGGCGGCGGTGCAGTCCCAGCTCCAGACGGGGGAGAGAAGGTCGGGCGAGAGGAAGACGCCGCTGTCATAGAAGAAAATGTCGGCTCTGCACACCTGCAGACGGGCGTACTCCTCCGCGGAGAGTCCGGCCCGCGCCGCATCCTCCGTCACTCTCGGTCGCGCGGCGGCGGCGAGCTCTTCGAGCCTGACATAATAGCGCGGCGCGTCCGCCTCCGGTTCCTCGCCGTCCGGGACGAACGGCTGCACCCAGCGCCAGCCCGCCTCGTAGGTGGGATAGGTGAAAAAGCCGTACCCCGGCTCCCACAGGCCGGCGTTCACCACGTTTCCGGCATCCAGCGTGAGGATCGGCCGTTTTTTTCCTTCCGATTCCTCATAATACGTCAGCGCCTCGCTGAGGACGAGCCGCGTCTCTCTGCCGATCATCGCGCTGTTGACCTCGAACAGGGGAGCGTACGCGGCGAACTCGATCTCCTCCATCGGCACGCCGTCCCGGTATTGTTGCCAGGCGGCGTTTTCCGTGTACCGAAACGCATCGGCGAGCTGCTGGTCCTCCCAGAGACGCATTCCGGCTCTTGCCGCCGCAAAGAGAACCAGCGCGGCTGCGACAAGACTCATGACCAGATTCCGTTTCCCTTTCATGGCGAGTTTCCCCCGATCCTGTCTGTTCTTCCTCCGGGTTGTTTGGTATTATTATACAGGAATTTAATTTTTGAAGCAATATTTTGCGGCGATTTACTCGATGTCGGAGAGGGCTTCCGCAAGGCTTCGGGAGAGCAGCTCCCGCACGGGACGCCTGACGGCCAGCGAGCCGAGCAGCAGTATCAGCGCGGCGACAGCGGCGAAGACGGGCAGCACGGTGAACAGGAGAATGTCCCAGACAGGCAGGTGGTCAAATTTGAGATGGACGATGAGCGTCAGCGCGGCCCCGGCGAGCAGCCCGACAAAGCCGCCTGCGAGCGTCGGACGCCTGTTTTCGCGCAGCAGGAGGCGGCGGATGTCGCGGCTTCCCGCGCCGACAGCCCGCAGGAGCAGATAGCTGCGGAGATTCGTCCTTATCCGGACGTACGAGGAGAGCGCGAAGGCGGCGAGCAGCAGGACGAGAAAGCAGACGAGCGCCGCGAGAATCCCGAGCGTCCTGGCGCGGACGCTCGCCTCGAACGCGGCCCGCTCCTCCCCGTAATCCCGCACCGCCACGTTATCGGAGCGCGCGGCAATCTGCGCGAGCAGCGACCGTACGGCCTCCAGTTCGCCGTCCTGTGCGTCCGGCAGGGCTTCCATGGCAATGTGCTCGTACCGGCAGGAGGGATCGAGGGAGAAGATAAAGTCCGCGGAGAGGATGAGAGGGTCGGAGACGCTCTCCGACGGATAGGTCGCGCCGACGCGCACGGTGCGGACGTCGAACGTAATTTTCTCCGACTGATCCTTTTTCGGATCTCCCTCCGTCAGCAGAGGCGTGATAAGCGCCAGCTCGTCCCCCGCGCTGCAGAACCGATCCGGCGCGAGAATTTCTTCCCCGGAGCGGAAGGCCTCCGGGTCAAACGTCCCTCCGGACAGGCGGGGATAGCGCAGGCGCACGATCTCCTCGCCCATCCCCACCAGAAAGGGAACAAGCAGCGTGTCTCCCGGCTGCGCGCAGAGCAACGCTCTGAGCTCCTCCGTTTTGCCGCCCTCCTGCGTGAAGACGCAGTCCGCTTCCCGCAGGGCGGTAAGATAGGCGTTTTCGTCTCCCTCCCGCTGCAGGAGCAGATGGCTTGTCAGATTGCGGATGGAGGCGTCCGTCACGCGGATGCCCTTTGCCGCGCGCAGCTGCTCGAGATCCTGTCCGGTGATTCCCATGCCGCGCGGAAGCGTGATGTAGAAGTGCGTCGGACCGGCGCTTCCCGAGGTAACAAAGATCTCGAAGGCCTCGCGCTCTGTCCCCTCCTCTGCCGCAGAGGGATAATCGACGCGGGGCGCGAACTGTGCGAAGAAGCTTCCGCCCACAGCGAACAGCACGCAGAAGGCCGCCAGAAGCGCGGTGAGGAAATCCTGCGC
>CASFAA010000075.1 GCA_949292505.1 uncultured Oscillospiraceae bacterium | reverse complement strand
TGTCCCGCACATCTCAGATTTTGGAGGGATGTGCGGGAGGGATATTAAAACCAAATGAAAATATGAAGTTGTGAAAGCGCCGATTTATCAAGGGTTTTGCCAGGGCACCCAACATTCTACGAAGTAGATTTTGAGTCCGTCACGTCTGCCAATTCCATCACACCGGCGCGATAACAGGACTATTATATCCGATTGGCGCTAAAATTGCAAGGATTTTCTGCGAAAAACAGGCGTCAGGCCGTTTCGGCGCGGTCGGAGGAGGCGCGCTGCAGGCGCTGCTCTGCGGGGACGACGCAGTTTTCGTAGTTCTGGATCTTGTAGTTGAGGCGGTCGAGCGACTCCTGCATCATGCGCATCCGCTCAATGAGCTGCTCGCGCTGCTCGATGAGAATCGCCTTGCGGGCGGGAATCGTCGCGTCCCCTTGCTGGAACAGGGCGACGTACTCGATGAGCGCCTCGATCTGCACGCCGGCCTGGCGGAAGCATTTCATCATCGCAACCCAGCCGCACGATTCCTCCGTGTAGTCGCGCACGCCGCTCTTGCTGCGCGGGACGGGCGGGATCAGGCCGATTCGCTCATAGTAGCGCAGTGTGTCGGGGGAAATCTCATATTTCTTGCTGACCTCGGCGATTGTCATTCCGGCGAAGCCTCCTTTTTCGTTTCTTCCCCTCAGTATACTCCCTTTTCGCGCAAAAGCAAAGCCATTTTCTGAAAAGAGAAGGGCCGGAGCGCTCGGCCCCGGCCCTTCGGCGCTTATTCTGCGGAAATGTGCCAGATTTCGTCCGCGTACTGGGCGATCGTCCGGTCGCTCGAGAACTGCCCCGCGTTCGCAGCGTTCAGGAGGCATTTGCGGGCGAAGGCGTCCTTGTCGGCGTAGTCGTGGTTCGCGCGCAGACGCGCCTCGCAGTACGGCAGGAAGTCGAGCAGCAGGAAATAGTGGTCGGGCTGATGCCAGCTCGCCCCCTTGAGCAGGGCGTTGTACAGCTCGCGGAACATCCCGCTGCCGCCGTCGTCGAACGTGCCGTCGACGAGCGTGTCGACCACGCGCTTGATGCGCGGCTCGCTCTCGTACAGTTTGCGCGGATCGTATGTCTTCTTCGCCGCGTTGATCTCCTCGACCGTTGCGCCGAAGATGTAGTTGTTCTCTCTGCCCGCGCGGTCGACGATCTCGATGTTGGCTCCGTCGAGCGTGCCGAGCGTCACCGCGCCGTTGAGCATGAATTTCATGTTGGACGTGCCGCTCGCCTCCGTGCCGGCCGTGGAGATCTGCTCCGAAACATCGGCCGCCGGGATGAGCTTTTCCGCGTAGGACACGTTGTAGTCCTGCACGAACAGCACCTGCATCTTCCGGTTGACGGCGTCGTCACGATTGACGAGTTTTGCCACCTCGTTGATGAACTTGATGACGCCCTTCGCGCGGTAATAGCCGGGCGCGGCCTTTGCGCCGAACAGGAAGACGGTCGGCTGGAAGTCCTGGATGCTTCCCTCCTTGAGGCCAAAGTAGATGTCGAGAATCGAGAACGCGTTGAGCAGCTGGCGCTTGTACTCGTGCAGGCGCTTGATCTGCACGTCAAAGAGGAAATCGGTGTGCAGGCCGAAGCCTTCGTGCTTCCAGACGTACGCCGCGAGCTGGTTCTTCTTCTCCTGCTTGATGGCGCGGAACTGGCGCAGCGAATTGACGTCGTTCGCGTACTTCTCGAGACCCTTGAGCTGCGTGAGATCCGTCAGCCAGCCCTTGCCCACGCGGTCGGACGCGAAGGCGGCGAGCTCGGGATTGCACAGGCCGAGCCAGCGGCGCTGGGTGACGCCGTTCGTCTTGTTGTTGAGGCGCTCGGGGTAGAGGCGGTACCACTCCGGCAGCGCGTCGTGCTTGATGATCTCCGTGTGGATCTGCGCCACGCCGTTCGTCGAGTGGGAGGCGTAGATCGCGAGGCGGGCCATGTGGATGCGCCCGTCGCTGATGATGTGGTAGATCTTCTGCTCGTCTCCGCGGATGCCCTTCGCGTCAAGCTCGCGGCGCAGGCGGTTCTGCAGCATGACGACGTACGGATAGACCTCCGGGATCACCGAGAGGAAGAGACGGACATCCCACTTTTCCAGCGCCTCGGCCATGATGGTGTGGTTCGTGTACGCGAAGGTCTTCTGCGCGGCGGCAAACGCCTCGTCGAACGAAAGCCCGTACGTCCCGCAGAGGATGCGCAGCAGCTCCGGAATCGCGACGACGGGATGCGTGTCGTTGAGCTGGACGGCGTACTCGTCGGCAAAGCGCGAGAAATCCTCGCCGTGCCGCGCCGTATAGCGGCGTACGAGCGTCTGCATCGTGGCGCTCGAGAAGAAATACTGCTGCTTGAGGCGCAGCCGCTTGCCCTCGTCCGTATCGTCGTTCGGGTAGAGGACGGCGGTGATCATCTCCGCGCGGTTTTTCTCCTGCACGGCCTCGTCGTACTTCTGGTCGTTGAAGGCGTAGAAATCAAAGCCGCGCACCGCCTCCGCCTGCCACAGGCGAAGCGTGTTGACGCACTTCCCGCCGTAGCCGATGACCGGCATATCGTACGGGACGGCCAGCACCTCCTGATCGGCGAAGGCGATCTTCACGGCCTCCTTCTCGCGCCGGACGCTCCACGGGTCGCCGAAGCGCGTCCAGTCGTCCGGGCGCTCGCACTGGAAGCCGTTGTCGAAATACTGCTGGAACAGGCCGTACCGGTAGCGCAGGCCGAAGCCGTCGAGGGGGAGGGAGTGCGTCGCGGCGGAATCGAGGAAGCACGCCGCCAGACGGCCGAGGCCGCCGTTGCCGAGGGCGTCGTCCTCAATCTGCTCAAAGACAGAGGGATCGATCCCGTTCTCTCTGAGATAGCTTCCGCACTCGTCCAGCAGGCCGAGGTTGAACAGGTTGCTGCCGATCAGCCGCCCCATGAGGAACTCGGCGGAGAGGTAGCACGCCCGCTTCTGGCCCTCCTTCTCCTTCCAGACGGGGGCGAGCTCGCGCATCGCGGCATGGGAAACGGCATTGTACAGCTCCTTCGCGGTGGCATCCTTCGGGGAGGAGACGCCCTCCTCCTGCAGGTAACGGGCAATATCATCCGTAAAACGGCTCATGAGTGGTTCCTCCTGTCAATCCTTTTTTGTCCGGCTGTCTGCTTCGCGGGCTGCGCGTCCGTAGAGGGACGCCAGCTCCTTCATCCTTGCCGCAAGCTCCGCGGTGCAAAGGCCGGGGGAGACGCGCCAGCGCCAGTTCTGGCCGAGTGTGGACGGCGTGTTCACGCGCGCCTCGCTGCCGAGGCACAGAAAGTCCTGCAGCGGCGCGATGGCCAGCGACGCGACGCTCATGTACGCGGCGCGCACAAAATCCCAGCTTTCCCCGGCGGAGCGGCGGATATGCAGATACCGTCTGGCAAAGCGTACGTCGGCCTTCGGCGCCGTATGCGTCCAGCCGATCATCGTGTCGTTGTCGTGCGTGCCGGTGTAGACGACGCAGTTCGCGTCGTAGTTGTGCGGCAGATAGTCGCTCTCCTCGCGGGAATCGAAGGCAAACTGCAGCACCTTCATGCCGGGCGCGCCGACCTTTTTGCGCAGGCGGTGAACGTCGGGCGTGAGGTAGCCGAGATCCTCGAGAATCCATTTCGTGTCCCCGAGCGCCGACTGCACGGCCTCAAAGAACGCGAGACCCGGCCCCTTGCGCCATTCGCCGTGCTCCGCCGTCTTGTCCGCGGCGGGGATGGCGTAGTAGCCGACGAGACCGCGGAAGTGGTCGATGCGCACGACGTCGTACAGCCTCGCCGTCGCGGCCATGCGGCGCTTCCACCAGGCGAAGCCCGTCTTCTCCTGATAGTCCCAGCGGTAGAGCGGGTTGCCCCAGAGCTGTCCCGTGGCGGCGAAGGCGTCCGGCGGGCAGCCCGCCACGTCGATCGGGCGGCAGTCCCCGTCGAGGTAAAAGACCTCCGGCTCCGCCCAGGCGTCGGCGCTGTCCATCGCGGCGTAGATCGGAATGTCGCCGATGAGCAGGATCCCCTGCTCCTTTGCGTACGCGCGCAGGCGTTCCCACTGCTCGAAGAACTTGAACTGGCAGAACTTCCAGAACGCGATGTCCTCCGCAAGCGGCTCGAGCGCTTCGGCGAGGGCGTCCGGCTCCCGGCGGCGCAGCGCCTGCGGCCACTCGAGCCACGACTTGCCGCCGAAATGCATCTTGAGCGCCATGTACTGCGCGTAATTCTCGAGCCAGTCCGCGTTGTCCGCGCAGAACGCCTCATACGCCGCCGTCCCCGCGTGTTCGCTGCGCGAGAAGGCCAGCTTCAGGATGGGGAAACGCTTCTCGTAGAGACCGGCGTAGTCGATGTCGTTCTCATCCTCGCCCCATTCGACGGCGGCAAGCTCCTCCTCCTCGAGCAGCCCCTCCTCCCGGAGGAAGTCGAGGTCGATGAAATACGGGTTCCCGGCGAAGGCGGAAAAGCTCTGGTACGGGCTGTCGCCGTAGCTCGTCGGGCCGAGGGGAAGCACCTGCCAGTAGGTGTGCCCCGCCTCCTTGAGGAAATCGATGAACTCGTACGCCGCCCTGCCGAGCGTGCCGATGCCGTACGGGGAGGGGAGGCTGAACACAGGCATCAGGACGCCGGCGCTGCGGGGAAACTGCTTTTGCTTTTTCATCCGTGTCACTCCTTGTTTGCTGTAAGCGGCAGAACGCTTTCGCCGCGGATCAGAGAGAAGGGAATGGTTTCGTGCGACGCCCCGCAGGAGCCCTCCATCATGCCGAGCAGCAGCGCGACGCCGCGCTCCGCGAGACGGGCCGTGTCCTGCCGGACGGTCGTGAGCCGCGGCACGCAGAACCGCGAGAGCTCAATCCCGTCGAAGCCGGTGACGGAGACGTCCTCCGGCGCGCGCAGGCCGCGGTCGAACACGGCGCGGATCGCGCCGATGGCCATGAGGTCGCTCATGCACAGGACGGCGGTCAGGGCGGGGAAACCGTCGAGCAGGCGTCCCATCGCGTCGTGGGCGCTCTCGAGCGAGAAGCGAGCCGTCTCATACCGGCAGAGCTCCTCGAACGCGAGGCCGCGGCGGGAGAAGGCTTCGCGGCAGCCGGCGAGGCGTTCGCGGCTCGCGTCGGACTGCGCGGGACTTCCGCCGATGACGGCAATGTGCCGGTGTCCGTTTTCGAGAAGATGCTCCGCCGCGGCCTCGGCCGCCGCCGCGTCGTCGGCGCAGACGCTCGAGAGATTCGGGAAGGGGAGGCCCTTCGCCGAGGTCGTCAGAAGGACAGAGGGGCTTTCAATCGCGGAGAACCGCTTGAGAAACGCCTCGCGGTTCGAGCCGAGGAAGAACAGGCCGCGCGGGTGCGCCTCGCGGCAGAACTGCAGCGCCGCCTGGATCTCGTCGCCCTCCTCGTCGAGGTAGACGACGGCCGCCGCGTGCGAGGCGCGCTCGATCAGCGTCTGCAGCCTCTCGATGAGGTCGGCAAAGAGCGCGTTGCTTGTGCCCTTCACAATGATTCCCACGGTCTTCGATTCCAGCTGCTTGAGCCGCTGGGCGTTGTTGTTCGGGGAAAACTGGCGGAGGCGAATCAGCTCCTGCACGCGCTCCCGCGTGGCGGGGCTGACGTCCGGGTGGCCGCTCAGGACGCGCGAAACCGTGCTCACCGAGCAGCCTGCCTCCCGGGCTATGTCCTTGATGGTGATGGGAAACCCTCCTTTCAGGGGAGTTGGAAACGATTCCGGTAACGTTTCCAGAACACAATCAGAATACCACAGCCCATGGAAAAAATCAACAGTTTACAAGAAAAAAGAGGAAAGCTTTTTCAGCTTTCCTCCACGGGGTACTTTTTTGCGTTTTTCTTCATTTTGTCGAGAATGCACGACGAGAGGTCGACGCCGTACCGGTTTGCGAGGCCGATGCTGTAAATAAGCACGTCGGCGAGTTCTTCGAGGAAGTGTTCGCGTTCCGTGTCCCGCGCCAGCGAGTCGGCCTCCTTTGGCGTGCACCATTGGAAGATCTCAAGCAGCTCTGCGGCCTCGATGGAGATGCTCATCGCCATGTTCATCGCGTTCATGCCTGTCCATCCGCGATCGGCGTTGAACTGCGAGACGGCGTCGCGCAGCGTCTGCACCGCGGTGTGCGGGTCGAAGGGCTCGTCCTCCGGGAGCTCGGGGAGCTCATACTCCATGAGCTGGGCGTTGCCCATGCTGAAATGGAAGTAGTCTTCGTTCGCCATATCGTGGAAATACGAGTGCAGGACGCGCATCACGCCGCCGTGGCAGACGAGCAGGACGTCCTGCCCGCGATACCGGCGGCGCAGCTCGTCCACAAGCGGATAGACGCGCGCGGCGACCTGCATCATCGACTCGCCCCCGCCGGGATAGCACACGGCGAACTGCCGCTTTACGTTGAGAAATTCGGGGGAGAGCCTGTCCTTCCCCTCGCACGAGCCGTAGTTCTGTTCTATCAGGCGGTTTTCAATCCGGACGGGCACGCCGCACCGCTCGGAGACGCACCGCGCCGTGTCGAGCGCCCGCTGCAGCGGAGAGGCGTAGATGGCGGCGAGGGGGATGCCCTCCATCCGGGCGGCAAGCTCTCTGGCCTGTTCCCGACCGCGCGCGGTCAGGGGGAGATCCGTCCTCCCGCAGATGATATTTTCGGCGTTCCACGCCGTCTCGCCGTGGCGGGCGACATACAGCTTCATGGGGAAGACTTCCTTTCCGATCGGTGGTTTCCGGCCAGCCGCCGGAACAGTCCCTGCGGCAGCTCAAAGACGAGCAGGATGCTCAGCACAATGGCGACGGCGACCTTCAGCGTCAGGAAGCCGCGCTCTCCCGCCTGCTCGAGCTCGTTCGTCACAATATAATACGCCGTCCAGTACACGCCCGCCCCGGGGACGAGCGGAAAAATGCCCGAGACGAGAAACACCGTCACGGGACAGCGCTGCCGCACGGCGCACAGCCGCGACAGGAACACGACGGCCACGTTCGCAAAGAACGTCGCCACCGGCGCCCCGCACGACGGCAGCAGCAGCTCATAGCAGACCCACCCGCAGCCGCCGATGAGGCCGCAGAGGACGTAATACTTTTTCGGCACCTGAAACAGGAGCGCGAAGGCGACGGTGCCAACGCACGCCGCCAGAAATTCCCAGGCAATTCGTTCCGTCACAGCAGCGGCCCTCCTATGAATTGATGCCAGAGCGTGATGACGAGGCCCACGCCCATCGCGATGCAGAACGTCACGAGCAGGGCGTCAAGCATCCGCACGGCCCCGGCGATGTAGTCCTCGTCGGCGATGTCGCGGATGGCCGTCGTGAAGGCCACGCCCGGCACCAGCGGGATGATGGAGCCGATAATGATCTCGCCGAGATGGTGGCCGAGCCCGCTCTGGTACATGAGGATGCCGAACAGCGTCACGAGCGCGCCGCCCGTGATATTCGTCGCGATCTTCGAAAGTCTTCCGCGCACAATCAGAAGAAGATACAGATACAAAAGAATTCCCGACGCGAAGGCGACGAGGCTGTCGACGGGATCCCCGCCGAACAGGAAGCAGAAGCAGCCGCTGCCGACGCCGGAGGCGAGGATCTGATGCAGCTTCGGCTTCGGCGGCATATCGCGGATCTCGAGCAGCCGCCGGTGCGCCTCCTGCGGCGTGTGCAGGCCTTCGACGATCTCGCGTGAGAGCTGATTGACTGCCGTCACGCGGTCGAGCCGGGCTGCGCTCAGCGGGATGTGGCGCACGCGGGCGAAGTCCTGCTCCGTCTCGCTGCCCGCCGTTAGGAAGATGCCGCTGCTCAGCACAAAGGCGTCGCTCGACTCGACGCCGTACGCCTTCGCGATCCGCTCGATCGTCTCCTCGACGCGGAAGATCTCCGCGCCGCTCGCAAGAAGGATGTCACCGGCGAGCGAGGCGGCGTCGAGGGCCTCGCGCTTATCCTGCGCTTCCATCCGGATCGCCTCCGTTTCCGGCATAGTCCGCGAGGGAAAGCGGGACGCCGTCAAGCGCGGCCTCGCGGAGAGCGTCCCCCTCATAGACGAGCTTGAGCGAGAAGTACGGCCTGTCAAGCTGGATCAGACGGAGGAAAATGCGGTCGCCCTCCCAGGAGGGGAGCTCCGGGACCTTCTCCTTCGGTACCCAGGCGAGCTCGCCCTCGTCGCAGGGGTGCTCCTCGCCCGTGAACCGGTCGCAGGTGAACAGAACCATCTATTCCGTCTCCCACAGGTCGGAGACGAAGGTGACGAGACCCCGGCAGCGCCAGGAGAGCATCGTGTATCCCGTTTCCTCGCGCACCTCACGCAAGGCGCACTCCTCGGGGGTTTCGTCCGGCTCAAGTCCGCCGCCCACGCCGATCCATTTCCCTTTGTTCGGGTCAACCTTTTTCTTGACGCGGTGCAGCATCAGATAAGCGCCGTCCCGCTCGAGATAGCACAGCGTCGTGAGTCTCACAGCAATCCCCCCTGTACGGCAGTCTTCGCAGCCTGGAGCACCAGCTCGTACGCGGGGCCGGAGCCGGCGAGGACGGGTGTCGGATGCTGGAAATCGAGCGTGTACGGCGCGACGGAGGACACGACGCCTCCCGCCTCCTCTACGATGAGCGAGGCCGCGGCGTAGTCCCATGGGGAGAGCTTGGCCTCGAAGAAGCCGTCGGCGCGGCCCGCGGCGATGCTGCACAGATCGATGGCTGCCGAGCCGCTGCGGCGCAGGTCGCCGCACACGAGGAAGATGCTGCGCAGGGCGGAAAGCGTCGCTTCCGCAAGATTGCGGTGGTACGGAGCCGTTCCGAAGAGGATAACGGATTCCTCGACGGGCGTGGCCGCCGTGTGCAGGCGCGTGCCGTTAAGATACGCGCCGTGGCCGCGCGCCGCATAAAACAGCTCGCCGGAATAGAAGTTGAGCACCACTCCGAGGACTGCCCGCCCGTCCTTTACAAGGCCGACGGAGACGGAGGAACAGCGGAGCCCCCGCATGAAGTTTGTAGTGCCGTCGATCGGGTCAATCAGCCAGTTGTAGCCGGGCGCGAGGACGTTGTCCTCCTGCTCCTCGGCGAAGAAGTGCGCCTGCGGAAGCAGCGGAGCAAGGCGCTCCATCAGAAATGCCTGCGAGGCCAGATCGGCGCTCGTGACAAAGTTGGCGTGCCCCTCCTTCGTGTATATTTCCGGCTTGTCCATGTGCAGGATTTTCTCTCCATCCTCGCGGACGATGGCGCAGACCTGCTGCAAAAGCTGCGTAAGCTCCATGACTCCTGATTCTCCCTTCTGTCCGTACGGAAAAACGGCCGCCCTCCGCGGACGGCGAAACATCGTTCTTTCTATTGGTAAGAGTATCATACAGAAGCGAAAATTACAAGAAAGCTTTTTCTTTTTTGTAAAATCCGATTGATCTTCTGCCGCTTTGCGCCTATACTGAATACAGAGGGGAGACCCCCGCTCCGCGCGGAAAGAGTTGCGCGGACATTGGAAAGGCAGGGTGAAATTTATGGAGAAAAAATTCGTGATCACGATAGCGCGCGAGTATGGCAGCGGCGGCAAGAGCATCGGCAAGCTCCTCGCCAAGGAGCTCGGCGTGTCCTTCTACAGCCGCGAGATCCTTCGCCTCGCCTCCGAAAAGAGCGGCATCAACGAGAGCCTGTTCGCGAACGCAGATGAGAAGGTGCGCTCCTCGCTTCTGTTTCGCACGGCGCGCGGCGCGTACAAGGGCGAGCTGATCCCACCGGACAGCGACGATTTTGTCTCAAACGAGAATTTGTTCAATTTCCAGGCCAAGGTGATCCGCGAGCTGGCCGAAACGGAATCGTGCGTGATCGTCGGCCGCTGCGCCGACTATATTCTCAAGGACATGGACAACGTCCTGCGCATTTATGTTCATGCGCCGTTCGATTACTGCGTGGCGCGCGCGCAGGAGGTGCACCCTGCGCTGAGCGCCGACGAGGTCAAAAAGCTCATCCGCAAGACGGACAAGCGCCGCGCCGACTACTATCACTATTTCACCGGTCGCAACTGGAAGGACGCCGACAACTACGATCTCTGCCTGAACTCCAGCCAGTTCGGCTGGAACAGCAATTCCGGCTGGGAGAAGTGCGTCGCGCTGGTGAAAGCGTATCTTGACATCATGCTTTCCTGACAGAGGCCGGGAAAACGGGGGAGCGGCCTTCCGGCCGCTCCCTTTTTGTGAAAGGAGCTGAGAAAAATGGAAATTTACCGCGTGATACCGCTGCGGGAAAATCTTTGGGCCGTCAGCGAGCTGGAAAAAACCGTCCTGTATGTGATAAACGGCAGGGAAAAGGCCCTGCTTCTCGACACCGGCTTCGGTCTCGTGCAGCTGCCGGAGCTCGTCCGCAGCCTGTGCGGCGAGAAACCCATTGTCGTTGTCAACAGCCACGCGCACCCCGACCACAATTCCGGCAACAACCAGTTTGACGCCGTCTGGGTCGGCGCGTTTGACGAGCCGGAGTCCCACGCCGCGCCCGACGAAGCGTCGAGGGAGCAGTCCCGTGCGATGTTCTTCGAGGAGTTCGAGAAGGCCGGCGGCACGCTGCCGCCGTGGAATCCCGGCCCCGCGCCGCGCGTGAACGTTCTTCTGGACGGCGACGTCATCGACCTTGGCGGCCTCGCGCTGCGCGTCATCGAAGCGCCGGGGCACACCCGCGGCTCCATCTCCCTGTTCGAGGAGACGCTCGGCTGGCTTTTCACCGGCGATCTCATTCTGACCTGGGAGGTCTGGGGGCAGCTGGAGACCTCCGCGGCGCTGCGCGTCTATCATCGTTCTCTCGAGCGGCTTGACGCGCTGCGCCCCCGCGTGACGGCTGTCTTCCCGGCGCACTGGGATGAGAAGAACCCGTACGGCTACCCCTCGTGCCAGCTGCCGCCCGAGGTGCTCTCCGTCTACGCGGAGGGAACGGCGCGCATTGTGGACGGCAGAGACAAGGGCGTCCCCTACGAATTCTGGGGGAGGATGCTGCGCTGCGCGTATTTCTCCGTCGGCGGTATGGTCTTTGACCCCGATCGGATCGGCTGACAAGGAGGCGGACGCCCTTTTTCCCTTTCCGCCCGGAGCGATCCGAAATTTTACATGGATTTTACAGTTTTCCCCTTGCCGCCTGCGGCGTCCCGCGCTATCCTGAAAGATGAGCCGTCCGCAGGCTCCCGAAATACGGAGGAGGAAAGAGAAGTTGATAACAAAGGAAACCGTCCGGGAAAACGAACAGATCACCACCTACATCCAGAAGGCGGACGAGGCGCTTGAAGCGCTCGGGTACACGGAGCACAGCTTTGCCCATGTGACGCGGGCGGCGCAGTTCGCGGAGAACCTCCTGCTCGACCTTGGCTATCCGGCGCGCCAGGCCGAGCTGGCCTGGATTGCCGGCTATCTGCATGACATCGGCAACGTCATCAACCGGATCGATCACGCGCAGAGCGGGGCTGTCATGGCCTTCCGTATTCTTGACAAAATGGGTCTCGACGCCGATGAACTCTCCACCGTGATCAGCGCCATCGGCAACCACGACGAGAGCACGGCATTTCCCGTCAACGAGGTGGCCGCCGCCCTGATCCTCGCCGACAAGACGGACGTGCGCCGCAGCCGCGTGCGGAACCGCGATTTCGCCTCGTTTGACATCCACGACCGCGTGAACTACGCCGTGGTTGAGGCGCGCACCTATCTCACGCCCGAGAAGAACGCGCTCGTGCAGGAGATGAAGATCGACACGGAGCTTTCCCCCGTGATGGACTACTTCGAGATCTTCCTCGATCGCATGATGCTTTGCCGGAAGGCGGCGGAGCGCCTCGGTCTGAAATTCCGGCTGAAGGTCAACGGACAGACGCTTCTGTAAAGAAAAGAGCCGCGGCGCGCGCCGCGGCTCTTTTGTGCCGTTTTCTTTATTTGAGGAAGCCCTGGATGATGCGCTCCTCCGCTTCCTCCTGGGTCAGGCCGAGAGTGCGCAGCTTGAGGATCTGCTCGCCCGCGATCTTGCCGATGGCCGCCTCGTGGATGAGCGCTGCGTCGACGTGCGCCGCCTCGAGGGACGGGGAGGCGACGACGCTGCCGGATTCTGCGAGAATGGCGTCGCACTCCGAGTGGCCGCTGCAGCGGTTCTTGCCGCGCAGGCAGGAGTTGAACTCCTGCCGCGAGCGTCCCCGCGCGACGGAGCGGGAGATGAGGTCGACGCCGGAGTCCTCGCCCTCGAGCGTGACGTCGAAGTCGCTTCTCGCCCATTCCGTGCCCGTCGTCATGAGGCGCTCGCGCACGACGAGCCGCGCCCCGGCGGCCAGCGTGGCCGTCGTTCTGCGCATGGTGCTGTCGACGCCGCTGATCTGCACGGTGTCCATTTCCAGATAGGAGTTTTCCGCCATCGTGATGTCCGTCACCGGGTCGATGCGCTTCGCGCCCTTGCCCGTGCCGGTGCCGATGTGCTTTTCGCGGTACAGCACGCGGGCGCCCTTTTCGAGGAAAAAGCGGTGGATGCCGTTGTGCCGCGCCTCGGTGCTCTCGTCGTTGTGCACGCCGCAGCCTGCCACGACGAGCACATCCGCGTCCTCGCCGATGTAGAAGTCGTTGTACACCAGATCGTCGATGCCGCCGTGCGTCACGCAGGCCGGAATGTAGACCGTCTCGCCCTTCGTGCCGGGGCGAACGTGGATCACAAGGCCGGGGCCTTCCTTCTTTGACTCGATTTTGATGTTCTCGCTTGACTGGCGGCCTGCGCATTCGCCGTCCTCGCGCACGTTGTACGCGCCCTTGAACGTGCCGCCGAACTCCGAGACGACGCGCAGCAGCGATTCCGTAATCTTGTTCATATTCGCGCACTCTCCTTTCCGAGCGGGCAGCGGGGAGATTTCTCGTCGGCAAGCAGCGTCGGGAGCAGCTCCTCGCGCGGCCCCGCGCCGCGCACCACGCCGTCCGCGATGACGACGACCTCGTCCGCGATGTTCAGGATACGCTCCTGATGCGAAATGATGAGAAGCGTGCCTGCCTTCTGCCGCCGGACCTCCTGGAACGTTTCCACGAGGCGTGCGAAGCTCCACAGGTCGATGCCGGCCTCGGGCTCGTCAAAGATCGAAAGCTTCGCGCGGCGCGCGAGGACGGAGGCGATCTCGATGCGCTTGATCTCGCCGCCCGAGAGGCTCGCGTTGAGCTCGCGGTCGACGTACTCGTTCGCGCACAGGCCGACCTTGCCGAGCAGGTCGCACAGGTGGGCGTCGTCGAGCGCGCGGCCCGAGGCGAGCTCAAGCAGATCGCGCACCGTCAGCCCCTTGAAGCGCACGGGCTGCTGGAACGCGTACGCGATGCCGCGCTTTGCGCGCTCCGACACGTCGAGGCCGGTGATCTCCTCGCCCTCGAAAAACAGCCGCCCAGCCGACGGTGTCTCAATTCCCGCGATGAGCTTCGCGAGCGTCGTCTTTCCGCCGCCGTTCGGGCCGGTCACAACGATCAGCTTGCCGCTCTCGAGGGAGAGGTCGATGTTTTTTATGATTCCCGCCCCGTCCGGGAGATCCCAGGCGAGGTGTTCGAGCTTTAATATCTCCATGTCCGTTTTTCCTTTCCCGAGGACCTTGCCGTCCTCTCTCCTTATGCTATGGTACTTTCGTCTCCTTGTCAAGAATCCAGTCTGAAATTCCTACATTTTTAGTAGAAAAAATGCGGGGAAAAAGGAATGAAAAACTGGAAAAAAGGCTAAAAGTATAGTATCATTATGTAACGAGGGCTTCCCGGCCGCAGGGCGGGAGGAAACCCGAAGCGGAAAGGGGAACGGGCCATGTTCGGCGCAATTCTGGGCGATATTGCCGGCTCGCGGTTTGAATTCAGCCGGCCGGAAAAGTTCAATTATAAGAAGGAGCCGTTTTTCACCGACGGCTGCTTTTTCACCGACGACACCGTGATGACGGTTGCGACAAAGTACGCGGTGCTCAATGAGACGTCGTACCGAACCGCTTATCTCCATTTTGGGAAAATGTATCCGCTGGTCGGATACGGCACAATGTTTAAGCGCTGGCTTGAGGGAGGAGGCTGCGCCGCGTACCGAAGCTTCGGCAACGGTTCTGCGATGCGCGTGAGCTTCATCGGCGAATATTTTCCTACGCTGGAGCGTGTGCGCGAGCACGCGCAGAAAAGCGCCCTGTGCACGCATAACCACCCGGAAGGCGTCAAGGGCGCGGAGGCGACCGCCGTCTGCGTCTATCTTGCGAGGACGGAAAACTCCAAAAAGGAGATCAAAAAATATATTGAAAAAAACTACGGCTATGATCTGAGCAAGCCTCTCCTGCTCATCAGGCCGCGCGCCAAGGTGGACATGAGCTGCCAGGTCTCCGTACCGCTTGCGATCCGCTGCTTCCTCGAGAGCAGCTCGTGGGAGAGCTGTATGCGCAACGTGTACAGCGTCAAATGCGACACCGACACGGTCGGCTGCATCGCGGGCGCGATCGCGGAAGCGTACTATCACACGACCGGCCAGAACGATCTCGAGCTAATCCGCAGATATCTCGCGGTTCCCGACGCGCATGGCCGCTGCGATATGACGCTGTTCAACTGGGCGACGATGAATTGAAGGAGGATTCTCCATGCTGTCCAATCTGTTTGCAAAAAGCGAGGAAGACGGGTGCTATAATCTTGTGACGTATCAGTCGACACAGGTGCTTGACATCCTGCTTTCCGATAAAATATACCGCGCTTACAAGAGCATCACCTTTGCCAGGGAGTATCAGGCGCTGATTGATATTCTCGGCCTCAAGTGCGACTGCCCGATTTTTGCCTGCGTCAAGGGAAAGCCTCTTTGCGCTGACGGCAGGGTCTCAAGTTCCGTGCTGCTTACGCTCCGTGTGCCGAAGGAGGAGGTGCGCCTCACGGAATTCAGCGTGTGGGCGGATTTGCTCTATGCCATCAAGAGCTCAAAAACCGATTTGTCGAGAATCGGCACGCTCGCGACGAATTCGAATGTCAATACCAGGACGATCGCCGACGCGGTGAGCTCGATCAAGGATCAGAGACCTCTTTCCGCCTACAAGGTGCCGCAGGCTGTCCTTGAAGAGATCCGTCCCGAGTGGCTCGTCAAGTACGAGAAGCTCGCCGCCAAGAAATGAGGAGGGATTCGATGGACAGCGCCTGCTGCGCCGTCATTGTGGCGGCGGGCAGCTCGTCGCGCATGGGGGCGCCGAAGCAGCTGCTCGAGATTCTCGGCGTCCCCGCGATCGTCTGGACGCTGCGCGCCTTTGACGGGGCCGAAACCGTCTCCTCGCTCGTTCTCGTCGTCCGGGAGGAGGACAGGGAGACCATCCGGGAGCTTGCCGCGCGGTTCGGGATTCGCAAACCGTTCGTGTTTGCGCCCGGCGGAAGCGAGCGCCAGCTCTCCGTGCTCAGCGGCCTGCGCGCCGTCCCGCGGGGGACGAAGCTCGCCGCCGTCCACGACGGGGCGCGCTGCCTCGTCACGCCCGGGGAGATCGACGCCGCAGTGCGCTCCGCCGGGGACGAGTGTGGCTCCGCTCTTGCCGTCCGCGTCAAGGATACGATCAAAACTGCGTCGCCGGACGGACTCGTTCTCTCCACGCCGCCGCGCGACAGCCTCTGGGCCGTGCAGACGCCCCAGGTGTTCCCGTATGAGCGCTTCCTCCGGGAGACGGAGCGCGCCGCCGCGGAGGGGAGACTCTACACCGACGACTGCCAGGTCTGGGAGCACGCCGGACTTCCCGTGCGCCTGTGCGAGGGAAGCTATGAAAATCTGAAGCTCACGACACGCGAGGATATTCTCTCCGCTGAGGCCATCCTCCGCAGAAGGGGGGAACGGGGATGAGAATCGGTCACGGCTACGACGTCCACCGCCTCACGGAGGGCAGGCCGCTGATCCTCGGCGGCGTGCGCGTCCCGCATGAGAAGGGTCTGCTCGGCCACTCCGACGCGGACGTCCTGCTCCACGCCGTCATGGACGCGCTGCTCGGCGCGGCCGCCCTCGGCGACATCGGCAAATGGTTCCCGGATAAGGATCCGGCGTATGCCGGCGCGGACAGCGCCGGGCTTCTCGCCCGCGTCGCCGCGCTGCTGCGCGAACATGGCTGGCGCGTTGAAAATATCGACTCCACGGTGCTCGCGCAGGCGCCGAAGCTTGCGCCGTTCATTCCCGCCATGCGGGCGCGCATCGCGTCCGTGCTCGGCATTTCCGAAGCGTGCGTCAGCGTGAAGGCGACGACGGAAGAAGGGCTCGGCTTCACCGGCAGCGGCGAGGGGATCGCCGCGCATGCTGTGTGTCTGCTCTCCCCAATCGAATAAACACCATTTCCCCGCCCTTTTCATAGTCTGTACCAGCCTCTCTGCCCGGACGAAGCCGTTTTTGTCCGACAGGAGGCGACTGAAGAAAAGGGGGATCGACATGGGAAAACCGCTGATCACGGTCGGTTCGATCACGCGCGCAATGCGTGCGCGCGATCTGCTGGCCCGGCATGGGATCGATTCCTATGTGGAGAGAGCGCCGCACCGCCCCGGTGTGGGCTGCGGCTACGGCGTGCACGTCCCCGCCCGCGAGGGGGAGGCGCTTGCTCTGCTGCGCGGAGCAGGCTTCCTCACGGACGCAGGAGGCGGCGCGCGATGATATATCTGGACAACGCCGCGACGACGTACCCGAAGCCGCCGTCGGTTCACAACGCGGTTGTGTCGGCGCTTTCCCGCTTCGGGGCCAACCCCGGGCGGGGCGGTCATGCCATGAGTATGGCGACTGCAGAGGAGGTTTACAGGACGCGGGCAGCCGCGTCTGATTTTTTTCATGCTCCCGGCCCGGAGTGCGTCGTCTTCACGATGAACTGCACCCACGCGCTCAACGCTGTGCTCAAGGGACTGCTGCGTCCCGGCGATCATGTCGTCGTCTCGAACCTGGAGCACAACGCCGTTATGCGGCCTCTGCATAAGCTTGCGGAGCGCGGCGTGACGTACACCGCCGCCGCCGTCGTCCCGGGAGACGGCGATGCGACTGTCGACGCCTTCCGCCGCGCCCTGCGCGAGGAGACGCGTCTCGTCGTGTGCACGCACGTCTCGAACGTGTGGGGCGTGCGCCTGCCGATCGGGCGCATCGCCGCGCTGGCGCACCAGTACGGGATTCCCGTCTGCGTTGACGCGGCGCAGTCCGCGGGGCTGTTTCCCGTCTTCCTTGAGGAGGACGGGATCGATTACGTCTGCGCGGCCCCGCATAAGGGCCTTTACGCGCCGATGGGGACGGGGCTGCTCCTCGCGGCGGACGGAAACAGCCTCGACACGATTCTCGAGGGCGGCACGGGGACGAATTCTGTTTCCCTTGACCAGCCCGAAGAGCTTCCCGAGCGCCTGGAGAGCGGCACGATCAACGTCCCCGGCATCGCCGGGCTGCGCGCGGGGCTCGCGTTCGTCCGCGACAAAGGGACGGAGCGCATCCTCGCCCACGAGGTGGGACTCATGCGCACGCTGTACCGCGCCCTTGCGCGGACAAACGGCGTGGAGCTCTTTACCCCGGAGCCGGACGGCGAGGCGTTCGCCCCGGTGGTGTCCTTCCGCGTTCGCGGCGTCCCGAGCGAGGAGACGGCCTCCTTCCTCGCCTCGAAGGGGATCGCGGTGCGCGCGGGACTTCACTGCGCGCCGTGCGCCCACCGCGCGTTCGGCACGATCGACTCCGGCACGGTGCGCGTCTGCCCGTCGGCGTTCACAACAGGCAGAGACGTGCAGGGCTTTGTCGAAGCGATGCGCGCCTTCGGAAGGAATTCACACGCCGTTCATAAAGAAAAGCTTTGAATCCGTTCCGGGATATGGTAAAATAAAGAAGGCTATGAAATCGCCGCGGGGCGCGCCGTCTCGCGGGGATGTCTCAGAAAGTTTTTGGGAAGGATGAGAGCAAGTGGAGTGGTTCGCGGAATTCTGGTCGCAGTGCGGCGAGTTCCTCTCCAACCTTTGGATCCAGTTCGGAAGTCTGGTCTCCTCTTTTACGCTTACCTCAATGTTGGATGTGCTTCTCATCTCGTTCATCATATTCAGCTTCATCAAGCTGGTGCGTGAGACGCGTGCGGAGCAGCTCGTCAAGGGCATTTTTCTCCTGCTCGGCGTCTGGCTTGTGGCGAACGTGCTGCAGCTGCGCATGATGCAGAGCATCCTCAATTATTTCTTTAATTTCAGCGTCATCGCGCTGCTCGTCGTCTTTCAGCCGGAGGTACGGCGCGCCCTCGAGCAGATGGGCCGCAGCAACCTCGGCAGAAATCTCGGCCTGCTCAGCGCGAAGGAGGAAGAAGCCCTCGAGGCGCAGAAGAAAAAATGCATTACCGCTGTTGCGGATGCTGCCGCCAGCCTGCAGAAGTCGCGCACAGGCGCGCTGATGGTATTTGAGCGGCAGACGAAGCTCGGCGACATCATTGACACGGGCACCGTCGTCGACGCCATCCCCTCGCCGCCGATCATCGGGAATATTTTCTTCAACAAGGCTCCGCTGCACGACGGGGCGATGGTGATTCGGGACGGCATGGTTTACGCGGCGGGCTGTATCCTGCCGCTGACCAAGAGCGACAACGTCAGCATTGATCTCGGCACGCGCCACCGCGCCGCGATCGGCATGAGCGAGAACTCCGACGCCGTCGTCGTAGTCGTTTCCGAGGAGACGGGTCAGATCTCGATCGCGTGCAACGGCGTCCTTACGCGCAACTACACCAGAGATACCTTAAAGGCCGCGCTCGAGGGCTTCCTGCTCAAGGAGGAGCCGGAGCATCCGCAGCGCCGGATTCCCTCGATCAGAAGGGGGAAAAAGCATGAGTGACAAGCAGAATACGCCGAAGAAGGCGCCTGAGAAGAATACGGAGAAGCGCCGCTTTTCCATCGGAGCCCTGTTTTACAACAATAAATTTGTTGCGGTGTTTTCCGTTCTGGCGGCTCTGGTGCTGTGGTTTGCCATGGCGTTTTCCAACACGGAGGAATTTCCCGTTGCCATCCGGGACGTCCCTGTGACGATCAAGATCCCGGAATCCGCCCAGGCGGAGGGCCTCAAATGCTTCAGTCCGGCGTCGCTCAAGGTTACGGTGTATGTGAAGGGCAACAGTCTCTCGGTGCATAACGTCACAGCGGACGATATTGCGCTCGAGACACAGATCACGGAGACGATCTCCGGCGCAAAGACGTATTTGGCGACAATCTCCTCGTCCAAGAAGGGGTATATCACCGATTATGAGATTGACCGCATAGAGCCCTCCATTGTCCAGCTCACGCTTGACTACTCGGAGGAGAAGGCGTTTCCCATTGCGACGGATCAGGTCAGCGTGTCCGCTGCGAGCGGCTATTACGTCGGAACCATCGCCGCCGCTCCGGAAATGGTGACCGTCTCCGGACCCAAGTCCGTTGTGGACAGCATCTCGACCGTGACGGTTGGGGAGAAGGCCCTCGGCGAGCTGAGCGAGACGGCCAGCTTTACTGCCGACCTGATTCTTCTCGACGCGAACGGCAACACGCTCAACAAGGATAAATACGACCAGCTTTCGCTGAGCGTACAGTCGTGCGACGTCACTGTGCCGGTCTTCATGCGCAAGACGGTGCCCTTTACCGCGAACTTTACGAACGCGCCCTCAGGGCTCAAGCTGGACTCGTCGTTCGTTACCATCTCGCCGAGCACGGTGGAGCTTGCCGGCTCGGAGGAGGACTTCAGCTCCTACAAGAGCATCCAGCTTGATCCCATCGACTTCTCGCAGATCAGTCCAGATACGAACGTGTTTGAGATCCCCGTCTCGCTGCCGTCGTCCTTCCGGAACCTGCAGCAGATTAACGAGGTGACGGTGCGGCTGAATCTCGCCGGCTACACGACGAAGACCATCACAGCTCGCTCGTTCAAGGTCAATAACCTCGGCTACCAGTATGAGGCGAGCGTTACGACAACCTCTCTCGATGTTGTCGTCGTCGGGCCGGAGGAGGAGCTCGCGAATCTGACGGACAGCAACCTTGTGGTGCAGGTGGATATGTCGCAGAACAACGATTTTACCGGACACACGGAGATGCCGGCGACCATCAGTATCTCCGGCAGCACAAAGTGCTGGGCGTACGGAAGCTACCGTGTGAACCTTTCCGTCGAGCAAAAATAGCATGAGCCCGAAACGGGGCCGTCCCGCAGGCGCAGAGCCTGCAGAACGGCTCCGTTTTTCTTTCCGGAGCTCTCCTTAAAAAAATCTTGAATAAGATATGGTACAATGGTACAATAAATAATTATCAACTGTCAAAATCTGCCCGGAAAGCCTGCGTTTTGCGGAGTTTGCGCAGCGGACCGGATTTCGTGTCGGAGAAGGGGCGGCGTAGAATGAAAAAGTGGATGGTGAATCAGGGGCGCGAGGATGCCGCGCAGAATTTGAGCCGCGAGGCCGGGGTTTCCCCAGCCTTCGCACGGCTGCTCGCGGCGCGCGGCTTTTCTGACGCTGCGTCGGTACAGGCTTTTTTGAACGGAGAACAGGACTTTGCTCCGCTCAGCTATGCCGGTATGCGGGAGGCGGTGGAGCGCATCGAGCGCGCCGTCGAGGAGTTTGAGTTTATCGCCGTCTATGGAGATTACGACGCCGACGGCGTCACCGCGACGGCCATGCTCTACTCCTACCTGGAGTCCATCGGCGCGAACGTGATGTACTATATCCCGGATCGCGAGACGGAGGGCTACGGCCTCAACTGCGAGGCGATTCGCACGCTGGCCGAGCGGGAGGTTTCGCTGATCGTCACCGTCGACAACGGCGTCGCCTCCGTTTCTGAGATCGCGTTCGCCGCGACGCTCGGCGTTGACGTGGTGGTAACCGACCATCACCGTCCGCAGGAGGAGCTGCCCGCCGCGTGCGCCGTCGTCGATCCGCACCGGAGCGACTGCCGGGGCCGCTGCAAGGCGCTTTCAGGCGTCGGCGTCGCATTTATCCTGATTCTCGCGCTTGAGGGCGAGGGCTGCGACGTCCAGGGGCTGCTTGACAACTACGCCGATCTCGTCGCCATCGGCACCATCGGCGACGTGGTGCCGCTCGTCGGCGAAAACCGCCTCTTTGTGCGCGAGGGGCTTCGTCTCCTCTCGCAGACGGATCGCCTCGGCCTGCGGGCTTTGATAGAGCGCGCCGGAATGGAAAACCGGCAGTTCACCGCCGTCAGCGTCGCGTTCACCATTGTGCCGCGCATCAACGCCACGGGCCGCATGGGCTCGCCGGACCGCGCCGTCCGCCTGCTGCTTTCGGAATATCCCGATGAGGCGGAGGAGCTCGCCGAGGAGATCTGCGCCGACAACGACGAGCGGCGCCGCATCGAGGCGGAGATCTTTGAGGAGGCGCTTGCGCAGTTCCGCCGGGAGCCCGGACGGCTGCTCGAGCGTCTGCTCGTCGCCGACGGGGAGAACTGGCACCCCGGCGTCATCGGGATCGTCGCCTCCCGGCTAACGGAGCGCTTCGGCAAGCCCTGTTTCGTCATCTCCCGCTCAGACGATGGGACAGCCAAGGGCTCCGGCCGCAGCGTGGAGGGCTTTGATCTGTTCGCCGCCGTTTCCCACTGCGCCCCGCTTCTGACGAAATTCGGCGGCCACCCGATGGCGGCTGGACTGACGCTTCCGGCAGAGAAGCTGCCGGAGTTTCGCCGCATGATTACGCGGTACGCCGTCTCGCAGCCCGCCGCCTGGCCGTGCACGGCGATTGACTGCGTCGTCTCGCCGCAGGAGGCGACGGTGGAGCTTGCCCGCGAGACGGCGCTGCTCGAGCCCTTTGGGACGGGAAACCCACCGCCGGTTTTTGGCCTGTTTGACGCCGTCCTCTCGGAGATTACGCCAGTGGGAGGCGGCAAGCACCTGAGGCTGATGGTCACAAAGGATTCCCGCACGCTCCGCTGTATGCGGTTCAATGTATCGCCGGAGGATTTCCCATACCGCCCCGGCGATCGGATTGATTTGGCATTTTCACTCGAGGAAAAGGAGTTTATGGGGAAGCCGGAGCTTTCCGTCATAGTGCGGGAGCTTCTCCCTGCCGGCGCCGATTCCGGCGCCCTGCTGCGCAGCTGGGCGCGGTATGAGGCGGCGCGCAGGGGAGCCGTGCTTCCGCCCGCTGTCTGGGAGGAGCAGTTCCCAACGCGTGACTCCTTCGCCCTTTTGTACCGTTTTTTGCGCGAGGAGAACGGCTTTTCCGGTGAGCCGGAGGCGCTCTGGATGCGCTGCGGCGGCAGGCTCCCGCTCGGCAGACTGCTGCTTTGCCTCGATGTGCTTTCGGAGCATGGTCTGATCCAGCTCGAATCGTCCGGTTCTCTTGTGCGCGTGAGGCTTCTGCCGGTATCCGGCAAGGTGGATCTGTTTTCCTCTAAGCTGCTCGGCAGCCTGAAAAAATCGGAGTGAGGGGGAGTACGATGTCAGAGAGCACACATCTCAAGGAACTGTTTGATCCGCGTCCGGCCAAGGAAACGCTGAAAACATACGAGGATTTGCTCCAGGCGATCCGCTCGTCGGAGCGCGAGTACGACCTTCCGATGATCGAAAAGGCGTATACGCTCGCCGAGGCGCAGCACCACGATCAGCGACGCCTTTCCGGCGCGCCGTATATCTCGCACCCGCTGGCCGTCGCGTGCATCCTCGTGGAGCTCGGCATGGATACCGAGTCTGTCGTCGCCGGCCTTCTGCACGACGTTGTTGAGGATACGCCCGTCACGCTTGACCAGGTAAAAAAACTCTTCAGCCCGGAAATTGCCGGCCTCATCGACGGCGTGACAAAGCTCGGCAAGATCCCGTATTCCTCGCGTGAGGAGCAGCAGGCGGAGAATATCCGCAAGATGCTCATCGCCATGGCGGAGGACATCCGCGTCATCATCATCAAACTGGCGGACCGCCTGCACAATATGCGCACCGCCGCTTTCTGGAAGCCGCAGAAGCAGCGCGACAAATCGCTCGAGAATATGGAGGTCTACGCGCCGATTGCGCACCGCCTCGGCATCCGGGCCGTCAAGGAGGAGCTCGAGGATCGCTCTCTGCGCTTCCTCGATCCCGTCGCGTATGAGGAAATTGAGCAGGGGCTCGCCCTGCGCAGCGAGGAGCGCAAATCCTTCATCGACCTGACGATGCAGCGCATCCGTGAGCGCGTCTCTCCCTCCATCCCGAACGTCTATCTCAGCGGCCGCGTCAAGAGCATCAACAGCATCTACCGCAAGATGTTCATTCAGGGCAAGAGCATGGACGAGATTTACGACATCTATGCCGTGCGGGTCATCGTCGACACGGTGGAGGACTGCTACAACGTTCTCGGCGTCGTCCACGATATGTTCCGTCCGCTGCCGAACCGCTTCAAGGACTATATCTCCACCCCGAAGCCGAATATGTACCAGTCTCTGCACACGACGGTCATCGGCAAGGAGGGCATCCCCTTTGAAGTGCAGATCCGCACCTGGGAAATGCATCACACCGCGGAGTACGGCATCGCGGCGCACTGGAAGTATAAGCTCGGCCTCTCCGGGGAGAACGGGGGAGACTCCCTCGAGAAGCGCCTCGCGTGGATCCGCCAGATGCTCGAAAACCAGACGGACAGCGGCGACGCCACCGATCTCATCCGCACCATCAAATCCGATCTCTCTCCCGAGGAGGTTTTCGTCTTTACGCCGAAGGGCGACGTCATCAGCCTGCCCGCCGGATCGACGGTCATCGATTTCGCGTACGCCATCCACAGCGCCGTCGGCAACCGCATGATCGGCGCGAAGGTGGACAAGCGCATCGTCCCGATCGACTACAAGGTCAAGACGGGCGAGATCGTCGAGGTCATGACGACCAAGGAGGTCGGCAAAGGGCCGAGCCGCGACTGGCTCAAGATTGTCAAAACGAGCGAGGCCAGGAACAAGATCCGTCAGTGGTTCAAGCGCGAGAAGCGTGAGGAGAACATTGTTGAGGGCAAGGCGGAGGTCGAGCGCGAGCTCAAGCGCGCCAACATCGAGTTCACCGACGAGGAGATGCAGGAGTTCCTCGAGATGCTCGGCAGAAAGCAGAACTGCCAGAACGCGGACGACGTCTACTCCGCCATCGGCTACGGCGGCATCCAGCTTTGGAAGGTCATGCCGAAGGTCAAGGAGGACTACCTCAAGAGCCGCAAGCAGGCCCCCCGCGAGCTCCCGCCCGCGAAGCCCGTGCAGCAGGACAAGAAGCCCGCGAGCGGCGTCGTCGTCGACGGCATGGACAACTGCCTCATCAAATTTTCCCGCTGCTGCTCGCCGCTTCCCGGCGACGAGATCATCGGCTTTATTACCCGGGGCTTCGGCGTCTCGATCCACAAGAGAAGCTGCTCGAACGTCCCTGCCGACATTGCCTCCGCCGCGGAGCCGGAGCGCTGGATTCAGGCGCACTGGGTCGGCGAGATCAAAGAGGAGTTCAAGATTACCCTCGAGATCATCGCGAACGACCGCACCGGCCTGCTCGCCGACGTGACGCAGCAGCTTTTCAATATGCACGTCCCGATCCACACGCTCAATTCGAGGGAGATGAAGGACGGCCGCGCGGCGATTAACGTGTCCATCACCATCAACGGGCGCGATCATCTGCAGAACGTGGTCGATCGCCTGTCCCGCATCGAGGGCATTTCCTCGGTGCGCCGTCCGTAAGATAAAGGAGAAATACCGCATATGACTGAAATCAAGCATCTGGTGCTCGGCCCGCTCGAGACGAACTGTTATTTTCTGCGCGACACGGAGACGGGCGACGTCCTCGTCGTCGACCCCGCCTGGTACGAGCCTGCCCTCGAGCAGGAGGCCGAAGCTGTCGGCGCAGAGCGCATCAAGGGCATTCTTTTGACGCACTGCCACTTCGACCACATGATGGGCGTCTCCCGCCTGCAGAAGAAGACGGGCGCGCCCGTCTTCCTTCCGGCGCAGGAGAGCCATTTCCCCGCCGACCCGACGCTCACGCTGGCGTACATGGTTCCCGGCGGGATGGAGCCGTTCGAGACGAGCGGCCTCGTCTCTGAGGGCAAGCCCCTCACGGCGGGCAGCCTCACGCTGCGCCCGATTCACACGCCCGGTCACACGATCGGCAGCCACTGCTTCCTGATTGACGACATCCTGATCGCCGGCGATACGCTGTTCTGCGGCAGCGTTGGCCGCACGGATCACCCCACGGGCAACACGGCGATGATCATGCAGTCGGTGCGCCGCCTTGCCGCTCTGCCGGGCGGGACGCGCGTGTACCCCGGCCATGGCCCGGAGACCACCATCGAGCGCGAGCGCCGGTACAACCCATATCTGCAGTGAGAAAGGCGGAGCGTCTTGAAGCTATTCCTTTACGGACATTCGTTTCACTATGAGATGGAAAACCTCTGCCGTCTCTTTTTCCACCGCCAGAAGATCGAGGTTGTGGAAAACTGCCGCGCGATTGACGGTCCTGACGCCGCCCTGACGCTCGTTGAGCGGACGGACGGGGGCTTTCGCCTGTTTGTGAAGACACAGATCGGCCCGCACAGCGCGGAGGCCGCGGATATGGCCCCGCTCGACGCGCCTCCCCCCGAGCTCGAGCGGCGGCTCGCCGTGCTGCTGTTTCATCAGCTCGAGGCCGCTCTCGGCATCCACCCGCGCTGGGGGATTCTCACGGGCGTGCGCCCCGTCAAGCTCCTGCGCTCGCTGACGGAGCGGTATGGGGAGGAGGAGGCGGTGCGCCGTTTCCGCGAGGACTACCTCGTCACGGAGGAGAAAATCCGCCTGAGCCGCGAGACGATGCGCAACGAGGGCGTCCTCCTGGCGCGCTCCCGCCCTGACTCGTGCAGCCTCTACGTCTCCATTCCCTTCTGCCCCACGCGGTGCGCCTACTGCTCGTTCGTTTCCTCCACGGTCGAGAAGACGATCAAGCTGATTCCGCAGTATGTGGAGCTCCTCTGTCGGGAGCTTGCCCATACGGCGCAGATCGTGCGGGACTGCGGCCTGCGGATAGAGTCGGTCTACTTCGGCGGCGGCACGCCGACGGCGATTTCCGCCGAACAGCTCGCCCTCCTGATCGACACCGTCAACCGGGAGTTCGATCTCTCCCACAGCCGCGAGTTTACCGTCGAGGCGGGACGCCCCGACACCGTCACGCGTGAAAAGCTCGAGGCGCTGCGCCGCGGCGGCGTGACGCGCATCAGCATCAATCCGCAGACGCTCTCCGACGAGGTGCTGCGCCGCATCGGCCGCCGCCACACGACGCGGCAGACGCTCGACGCCTTCGCTCTTGCGCGTGAGGCCGGGATGGACAACATCAACATGGATCTCATCGCGGGGCTTCCGGGAGACACGGCGGAGGGCTTTCGCGCGACGCTCGACGGCGTCCTCGCGCTTTCCCCGGAGAGCATTACCGTCCACACGCTGTCCCTCAAGCGCTCCGCCCGGATCTATCAGGACGGCGCGGGCGAGGCGGAGGCGGAGACGGCCGCCGAAATGCTCGATTACGTCGGCCGGCGTCTCCCGGAGGAGGGGTTCGCTCCGTACTATCTCTACCGGCAAAGCCGCATGGTCGGTAATCTCGAGAACGTCGGCTGGTGCCGCCCCGGCTTTGAGAGCCCGTACAACGTCTATATCATGGACGAGACGCACTCCATCCTCGCGTGCGGCGCGGGCGCGGCCACGAAGGTCAAGCGCCCCGGCGCGGACGATCTGGAGCGCATTTTCAACTTTAAATTCCCATACGAATACATTGACCGCTTCCAGGAGGTGCTGGAGAGAAAGAACAGGGTGAAGGAGTGCTATGAAGAATTTGGCGGAACAGTACGTTCATTATCATAATTCGCTCGGTGAAATCAACCGGCGCGCCGCCGAGGAGGCCGCCGCCTTCGCCGAGGAATCCGAGCGCGCCTACCGCGCCGAGCTGATGCGCATCGCGGAGAAGGCCGCGCGGGAGACGGGGGACTGCCGCGTTGTCCTGCTTGCCGGCCCCTCCGCCAGCGGGAAAACGACGACGGCGTCGCTGCTGCTCGACTGTCTCAGGAAAGCGGGACTCTCATCCTACGTCTTTTCCCTCGATAATTTCTATCTGAGCGAGGCCGAGAGCCCGCGTCATCCGGATGGAACGCCGGACTTTGAGACGGTGCACGCTCTTGACGTCCCGCAGATCCGCTCCTGCCTGCTTTCCCTCGTCACGACGCGCTCGTGTCTGATGCCGTCGTTTGACTTCGCGAACCACCGGCCCTTCCCGGAGAAGGAGCGCGTCGAGCTGCCGCCGCATTCGCTCGTGATTATGGAGGGGCTGCACGCCCTGAACCCAATCCTGTCCGAGGGGATGCCGGAGGGAAGCCTTCTGCACGCGTATCTGAGCGTCAAGCAGGGGATTGAGGAGGACGGCGCTCTGCTGCTTTCTCCGAACGATATGCGTCTCGTGCGCCGCCTTGTGCGGGACGCGCAGTTCCGCGCCTGCACGGCGGAGCGCACGCTCGGGATGTGGCCGTCCGTCATGCAGGGCGAGTACCGCTACATCAAGCCGTTCCGGCCGGACGCCGACGTGACGATCAACACCTTCCTCGGATATGAAAGCTGCGTCCTGCGGGACGAGGCCCTTGCCCTCCTCGACACGGTCGGGGCCGGCAGCCCTTACTTCGGGGAAGCGCAGCGGCTGTCACAGGCGCTGCGCCGCGTCTCGCCGCTTCCCGCTTCACTCGTCCCACGGGACTCCATTCTGCATGAATTTCTGGGATGAACCGGGAAGGAAACGGGCAAAATCACTCCCGTTCACAAATCCTTTCTTGTATTTCCTGCTTCCAAATGCTATAATTGAGAAAATCCGATAAGGAGCGTGAGTGTAATGGGCCTGTTAGAGGATGTTGTCGTCAACGCAAAGACAGCCGTAAACGCTGTGGGAAAGACGGCGGGAAAGATTGTTGATATTTCCAAGCTCCGCATCAGCGCCGCGGAGCTCAACAGCGAGATCTCCAAACGGTACGAGTCCCTCGGCCGCATGGTGTACGACGCCCAGAAGACCGACAACGACGCGACCGATCTGGTCAGGGAGTGCGTGGTCGCCATCGACGATCTGTATGAGCAGCTTGACGCTGTCAACGAGCAGATCTCCGCGATGCGCAACCGTACCGTCTGCAAGGGCTGCGGCGCGGAAAATCCGCAGAGCGCGAACTACTGCAGCAAATGCGGCAGACGCCTCGACGATCCCGAGCCGGAGGAGCCTTCCGCCGGGGAAGCTCCTGCGGAAGCGCCCGAGGAGCCGAAAGACGAATAAACCGGAGAACAGCCGCCCGCCGGGCGGCTGTTTTTATGTGAAAATTGTCTCAGAGCCGTGACTTTGCGTCCGCGGTGTGTTACAATAGGGGAAAAGGGAGCCGCGGGAAATGCGCGGCGAAAAGGGAGGAAGTTGTACTATGAGAATCATCAGTGCATCCGATTATGAGCAAATGAGCCGCAAGGCTGCGGGAATTCTGGCAGCCCAGCTTCTCCTCAAGCCGGACAGCGTGCTTGGCCTCGCGACGGGCTCGACGCCGCTCGGTATCTACCGGAATCTGATCGCGTGGAATCAGGAGGGCATGATCGATTTCTCGCAGGCGAAAAGCGTCAACCTTGACGAGTACTGCGGCCTCTCCCCGGAGCATGATCAGAGCTACGCGTACTATATGCGCGAGAACTTGTTTTCCCATGTCAACATTGACCCGGCGAACACGCACATCCCGAACGGCCTCGCGGAGGACGCGGAGCAGGAGGGCGCGGCGTACGACGCGCTGATCCGTTCGCTCGGCGGCGCCGACGTCCAGCTCCTCGGCATCGGCCATACGGGCCACATCGGCTTCAACGAGCCCGCCGGCGAGTTCGTCGGCCCGACGCACCGCGTCGAGCTCAACCCGAAGACGATCGAGGCGAATTCCCGCTTCTTCGCCTCAATGGACGACGTCCCGCGCTTTGCCGTCACGATGGGCATCGGTTCCATCATGTACGCGAGGAAAATCCTCCTCGTCGCCAGCGGGAAGGATAAGGCGGACATCGTCTACCGCTCCTTCTTCGGCCCCATCACCCCGCAGGTGCCCGCCTCCGTGCTGCAGCTGCACCGCGACGTGACGGTCATCGCAGACGAGGCCGCCCTCTCCGTCGTCCGCGAAAAAGCGCCCGAAGCCGTGGAATAACTGCGAAAATTGCAGGAAATTGGCGTCTTCCTCATTGATCCGCGGCGCGGAATGCGGTATAATATCAAAATGGTGTTCAAACGCTCGGGAGGGCAGAGCCCCCGGAACAATACAGGAGGAATCGTAAGATGGAAAGAATGGTTGGCACGGTCTCGCGCGGCATCCGCGCGCCGATTATCCGCGAGGGCGACGATCTCGCGGCGATTGTGGTGGACTCCGTCCTCGGAGCCGCCGCGTCTGAAAACTTTGAGCTTCGCGATCGCGACGTCGTCGCGGTGACGGAGGCCGTCGTGGCGCGCGCGCAGGGCAACTACGCGACGACCGACGCAATCGCCGCCGACGTGAAAAGCAAATTCGGCGACGACACGGTCGGCATCATTTTCCCGATCCTGAGCCGCAACCGCTTCTCCATCTGCCTCAAGGGCATTGCGAAGGGCTGCCGCAAGGTTGTCCTCATGCTCAGCTATCCCTCCGACGAGGTCGGCAATCACCTCATCGATCTCGACGTGATGGACGAGAAGGGTGTCAACCCGTGGAGCGACGTCCTCACCGAGGAGAAGTACCGCGAGCTGTTCGGCTATCAGAAGCACGTCTTCACCGGCGTCGACTATGTCGAGTATTACCGCCAGCTGATCGAGGAGAGCGGCGCTGAGGTCGAGATCATTTTTGCGAACAGCCCGAAGGCAATCCTCAGCTATACGAAAAGCGTCCTGACGTGCGACATTCACACCCGTGCCCGTACGAAGCGCATCCTCAAGGCTGCCGGCGCGGAGAAGGTCTACGGCCTCGACGACATCCTCACGCAGAGCGTGAATGGCAGCGGCTACAACGACCGCTACGGCCTGCTCGGCTCCAACAAGGCCACGGAGGACACGGTCAAGCTGTTCCCGATTCACTGCGACGAGATCGTCGCCCGCATCCACGAATCGCTGCACGAGAAGACCGGCAAGAATATCGAGGTCATGATCTACGGCGACGGCGCGTTCAAGGATCCCGTCGGCAAGATCTGGGAGCTGGCCGATCCGGTCGTTTCCCCGGCCCATACCCCCGGTCTTGACGGCACGCCGAACGAGGTCAAGCTTAAGTACCTCGCCGATAACGATTTCGCGAACCTCTCCGGCGAGAGCCTGCGCGAGGCGATCCGCACCGCGATCCGCGAGAAGGACGAGCGCGCCCAGGATCTCAAGGGCACGATGGTCACGCAGGGCACGACCCCGCGCCGTCTGACGGACCTCATCGGCTCCCTCGCCGACCTGACCTCCGGCAGCGGCGACAAGGGTACGCCAATCGTTCTGGTGCAGGGCTATTTCGACAACTACACGAAGTAAAAGCAGAATTGTACGCTTCGGAAGGGGAAGGCTGCCCGCCTTCCCCTTTCTTATCTGTCAGGAGGAATGAGTGTGAACTGGGAGCCGTATCTGCACAAGGCACAATATTACGAGACGGACGGAATGGGGATCATCCACCACTCCAACTATATCCGCTGGTTCGAGGAGGCGCGCGTTGATTTTCTCGCGCAGATCGGGATGCCGTTCGAGCAGGTCGAGGCCCGCGGGATCGTCAGCCCCGTCCTGCACGTCTCGTGTGATTACAAAACGATGGCGCGCTTCGGCGAGACGGTGCGCATCCTCGTGACGGTCACGGGCTATACCGGCGCGAAGCTGTTCCTCTCCTACCGCGTGGAGGACGCCGAGACCGGCGCGCTGCGCTGTGCGGGCGAGAGCAGCCACTGCTTTCTGAGCGGCGGGCGGCCCGTCTCGCTGCGCCGCGCCGCGCCGGACTACGACGCCATCCTCCGCGGACTGCCGCTCGGCGGGAAGGAGGATTGAGTCCGCTTGGCAAGACCGAATGATCTCGGCCGCGACCCGGTCGGCCGTCTCGTCCTGCGGCTCGCCATCCCCTCGATGCTCGCTCAGTTTGTGAACGTCCTGTACAGCATCGTCGACCGAATGTACATCGGCAACATCCCCGAGGTCGGAGACGCGGCGCTCGCGGGAGCCGGCGTGTGCGGCCCGATCGTGACGCTCATCTCCTCGTTTGCCTTCCTCATCGGCGTCGGCGGCGCGCCGCTCATGGCGATGAGCATGGGCGCGGGGGACAACGAGCGCGCCCGCCGCATCCTCTCGAACTGCGGCCTGATGCTCGCCGTCGTCGCCGTCGTCCTGACGCCTGTCGTCCTCCTGTGCAGGGAGCCGATGCTCATGGCCTTCGGGGCGAGTGCCGAGACGTTCCCGTACGCGGACAGCTACCTGACGGTCTACGTCCTCGGCACCGCCTTCGCCATTCTCTCGGTCGGCCTGAACCAGTTCATCATCTGCCAGGGCTTTTCCGGGATCGGTATGGCGACGGTGCTCATCGGCGCGGCCCTGAATATCGCCCTCGACCCCGTGTTCATCTTTGTCCTCGGGATGGGCGTCAGCGGCGCTGCGGCCGCGACGGTGATTTCCCAGGCGGCGAGCTTCGTCTTTGTCCTCTGCTTCCTCCTCGGGAAGCGGGTGCACATCCGCCTCTCATTCGGCGGCTATTCGTGGGACATCATGCGGCGCGTTCTGCTGTTCGGCCTGTCGCCGTTCGTCATTGTGGCGATGGACAGCGTTCTGCTCATCGTCCTCAACGCCGTTGTCCAGCGGTACGGCGGGCCGGAGATGGGCGACGTCTATGTGACGTGCGCGACGATTGTCCTGAGCTATATGCAGCTTGTCACCATGCCGCTCGGCGGTATCACCGGCGGGACGCAGCCGCTTCTGAGCTATAATTTCGGCGCGAAGAACATCGCGCGGATCAAGCGCGCCTACGCCTGCCTGTTCGCCCTGTGCCTCGCGTTCACGACGGTGATGTTCCTCGTCAGCCGGTTCGCGGGCGGCGTGTTCGTCGGGATTTTCACGCAGAACCAGCAGCAGACGGAGCTTGCCGTCTGGGGCATCCGCGTCTTCACCCTCGGCGTGATTCCGCTCGCCATGCAGTATGAGGTTGTCGACGGCTTTACGGCTCTTGCCCTGCCGCGGCTGGCCATCCCGCTGTCCCTGACGCGAAAGGCGCTCTTTCTTGCCCTGACCGTCGGCCTGCCCGCCCTCTTCGGCGCGCAGGGCGCGTTTTACGCGGAGCCCGCTGTCGACATCTTCTGCGGAATCCTTTCCACCGTCGTCTTCTTCCTCGTGATAGGGCGCGTCCTGCGCGAGAGGGAGATCACCCCGGACGTCACCATGCGCGTCTGACCACCGATTTTGTAAGGAGCTGAACTATGAAGCAATATCAGATGGCGATCCCCTGCCTGCTCGGCGTGGAGGGCTTTGTGGCCGACGAGCTGCGCGCGATGGAGGCGCAGGACGTCGAGCCGCAGAACGGCCGCGTCCTGTTTTCAGGCGGCGACGAGCTGCTCGCCCGCGCGAACCTGTGGAGCCGGTACGGCGAGCGCGTCCTCATCCTGCTCGGAAGCTTCCCCGCGAGGACGTTCGAGGAGCTGTTTCAGGGCGTGCGCGCCCTCCCGTGGGAGGAATGGATCGGCAGAAGGGACGCCTTTCCCGTCAAGGGGCGCAGCCTGAACTCGAAGCTCGCGAGCGTCCCGGCGTGCCAGTCGATTGTGAAGAAGGCGATCGTCGAGCGGCTGAGCAAAAAATACGGTGTGCCGTGGCTCGAGGAGACGGGGAGCCTGCATCAGGTGCAGTTCCTCCTGATGAAGGACACCGTGAGCGTCATGCTCGACACCAGCGGCCCCGGCCTGCACAAGCGCGGCTACCGCGGCAATTCCGTGGAGGCGCCGATCAAGGAGACGCTTGCCGCCGCCATGATTCACCTTTCCCGCCTGCGCCGGGACGGCGCGCTGTATGACCCGTTCTGCGGCTCCGGCACGCTCCTCATCGAGGGCGCGCTGTACGCGATGAACATCGCGCCGGGCCTGCGCCGCCGGTTTTCCGCCGAGCAGTGGGAGGCCGTCTCGCCTGCCGTGTGGAAGCGCGAGAAGGAGCGCGCCCTGTCGCTCGTCCGCCGCGACGCCGCGTTCGAGGCGCACGGCTCCGACGTCGACCACGCCGCCGTTTCGCTCGCCGTGGAGAACGCGCGCAAGGCCGGCGTTGTCGCCCGCGTCCATGTGGAGCAGAAAAGCGTCTCCGATTTCGCGCCGCAGGGGGAGAGCGGCTGGGTTGTCTGCAACCCGCCGTACGGCGAGCGTCTGCTCGACCTGCGCGCCGCCGAGGAGATCTACCGCGAGATGGGGCGCGTCTTCGAGCGGCGTCCCGGCTGGCATTACACGATCATCAGCCCGGACGAGACGTTCGAGGACTGCTTCGGCCGCCGCGCCGACAAGCGCCGCAAGCTCTACAACGGCATGATGAAGTGCCAGGTCTACCAGTATTTCCGCTGAGAGACAAGGCGGGAGGAGGGTGCTGAGGGTGAAAACAATCTTTCTCGTCAATCCCGCGGCCGGCAAGCAGGACCCGCGCGGGCGGACGCTGCCGCCGTTTCTCTCGTACTGGCGGGAACGGGGCGAACCCTTTGAGACGCTGCTCACCGAAGCGCCCGGACACGCCGAGCGCCTCGTGCGGGAGCTGGGAGAGAGGGGAGAACCCCTGCGCGTTTTCGCCGTGGGCGGAGACGGCACGTTTCGCGAGGCCGCGGCCGGGGCGGCGGGGCAGCCGTCCGTTTCGCTCGGCATTATCCCGTGCGGCTCGGGGGATGATTTCGTGCGCAGCCTCGGCGGGCGGGAGCTTTTTCTCTCGCCGGAGCGCCAGCTCGCGGCGTCCCCGCGCCCGCTCGATCTCATCCTGACGGAGTACGGCCCCGCCGCCGATATGTGCGCCATCGGCCTCGACGCCGCCGTGGCGTACCATATGGTGCGCTTCAAGCGGCTGCCGCTCGTGACAGGCTCGATGGCGTACAACCTCGCCCTCGTCAAGTGCTTTTTCGGGAAGCTCGGCATTCCGATGGACGTCACAATCGACGGCGTGGAGCGCTTTTCCGGCAATTTCGTCTTCGCTCTCGCGGGGAACGGCCAGTATTACGGCGGCGGCTACCGCGGCGCGCCGCGCGCTGTCCCGGACGACGGCCTGCTCGATTTTGTCCTGATCCGCACGCCGGGGCGGCCCAAAATCCTGCGGATGCTCTCCGCCTACAAGCGCGGCGAGCATTTGGACTCGCCCGTCTTTGCGCCGTACCTCGTCTACCGCCGCGGAACGCGGATGGACGTCTCGTCACGGCTCGAGGCGATTGCCACCTGCGACGGGGAGTGTGTGAAGACGCGCGAAATCTCGTTTTCGGTCAGCCCGAAGGCTTTCATTTTTCTTCAGCCATGAGCATTCATGTTCAAATGCATCGGGCTGGAAATGCAGAAAATCATAAAAATGCCGGCCTCTCCAGGAGACCGGCATTTTCTCATTTTTGATACAATCAGGCGGGAAGTGGATAAGGAACGATGCGGCAGCCGGCGCTTCGGCTTTGCTCAGGTGCAGAGAATAAAATTCTGGTATCCGGCAAGCGCCGAAGGGATCCGGTCGGTCAGGACGGGATAATCCTCCAGATTCGCGACCTTGATCATCGTCACAACGCCGTATTTGCTGTGGTCCATCAAAAAGTACGGCTGCGTGGAGTTCTTGAGCGCCAGAATCTTGATGGCGCGCTCGTTGATGTCGTGATTGGTGATGCCCGACTGGATGCTGAAGCCGCTCGCGCCGAGGAAGCACTTGTTGAAGAAGAAGGTCTTCATGGTTGATTCCGTCAGCGAGCCGATGCACGAATTCGTCGTCAGCTTGATGGAGCCGCCGATCATCACGCACGGGATTTCGAGCGAGACGAGCTGATTGATATGGGAAATTCCGTTTGTGATGACGGTGATGTTTTTGCCCGCCAGATGCGGGATCATCCAATACGTCGTACTCGACGGATCGAGGAAGATTACGTCGCCGTCCTCCACATAGGTCGCCGCCTTTCTGGCAATGACCTCCTTCTCCTCCCGGTTGAGGTTCATCTTTGTCGAGATGTTCAGCTCCGTCGTCTTCTGCGGCAGGCGAACGCCGCCGCCGTGCAGCAGATGGATTTTCCCCTCGCTCTCCAGCTTGAGGAGGTCGCGGCGGAGTGTGGAGACGGAGATGCCAAGATATTTCATGAGCGAATCGGTGGAGGCGATTTCGTTCGTGGAAAGCAGCTCAAGTATTTTTTCCTGTCTGAGAGCAGGTATCATGGGTACGCCCTCCTCACTATTCCTGTTACAACTCTAGTTTATCACATTGGAAACAAAAAAGGAAGATGCCGGAATGAATAAATGTGAACATATGTGATTTTATATGATTCCCAAACGTCTTGACTTTTTGTCGTCTATTTGCTAGAATTTTTTTATTGTTTCCAGACAAAATGGTTGTAATTACGAAAATTATTTGAAAAAAATAATTGGCTTCAAATCGAATCAATTTTTTTCAAAAAAATTCAAGAAAACTCTTGCAAAGTGTGAAATAATTTGGTAATATAATGACACAGGGAAAAACACCCGAAAATAAAACAGGGAGGACTTCAGAAATGAAAAAGAGAGCATCTGTATTGTTCCTTGCGGCTGCGATGGTTCTTGCGGCGTTCTCCGGTTGTTCCGACAACGGCACGACTTCCAACGCTGCCAGCACCGGCGACACAGCTTCCACCGCTTCCACGGAGCAGGGCGGCGAGGAGAGCCAGGCTGAGGAGAACGGCGAGGTCGTCGAGCTTGAGTTCTGGGGCTGGTGGAGTTCCGAGGCCAGAAAGCCTGTCATCACGGAGATGGTCGAGAACTACAACGCTTCCCAGAGCAAGTACCATGTGACCTATGTCGATATCCCGTGGGGCGACATCTTCACGAAGAACATCGCTCAGATCGCCGCCGGTAATCCCTGCGACGTCATGGCGAACAGCATGGAGGAAGTTCGCTTCCGCGCCAGCGAGGATCAGGTCGAGTCCCTCGACGCCTATGTGACCGACGAGGAGAAGGCCGGCTTCTATGAGCAGTACATCGACGCCTGCACCGGCGACGACGGCTCCCTCTACGCGATTCCCTATTCCGTTGATACCCGCGCTATCTACTACAATAAGGATCAGTTCGCTGAGGTCGGCATCGATCCCGAGTCCATCGTCACCTGGGACGACCTGACCGAGGCTGCTTACCAGCTTGACGTCAAGGACGGCGACACCTACACCCGCGTCGGCTTCATGCCTCTGCTGGGCAACGGCGGCGTTGACACCTGGGTTATCAACGCGAACGGCGGCAACGGCTGGTACGACAAGGAGACCCTCGAGCCCACCGTCAACACCGACACCAACAAGGCTGTCCTGAAGTGGATCAGAGGCATCATCGATCACTACGGACAGAACACCTATGACACCCTGTCCGCGGCGTTCTCCTCCGGTATGACCGATCCCTTCGCTTCCGGCACGATGTCCATGCTGGTACATACGAGTGCTTACACGTCCAACCTGTCTCAGACGGCTCCCGACCTCAACTACGGCGTCATTCCGCTGCCGGAGTACACTGAGGGCAACGGCAACACCGTCAACGGCGGCGGCTTCGTTCTCGAGGTTCCGAAGGGCGCGAAGGATCCGGCTGCTTCCTATGATTTCATCCGCTATGCCACGAGCTATGAGACCCAGGACTTCCTGGCTGTCAACATCGGCGACTTCTCCGCGAGATCTGACTTTGGCGACGACGCTGAGTTCTTCCAGAACCCCATCAGCCAGGATCTGGCGAAGTGCCTCGAGGGCACCGTTACCGTTATCATCCCGAATGAGATCAAGGGTTACACCGACGTTATCAACCCGCTGATCGAAGAGGGCACCCTGGGCATCGTCGACACCGACACGGCTCTCGACAATGCGCAGAAGGCTTTCGAGGACTTCCTCGTCGGCTAATCTTCACCCGGCTTCTGTGTTTTAACGTATGCGCATAGCCAAGGTTAAAACAAGAAGGAAAATGGAGCGTTATCTCGCTAAAATCATAGCGTAAATGAATGCTCGAGTTCAGTGGTTTTAAGTATGGTTTGTGAAAGGGCTGTTGCGAGCAGACGCGACAGCCCTTTCTTACAAAAAAGGAAAGGGGAGACGTCTGTATGTTTTCAAAACTGATCACCGCGCTCGGCGTGAAAACAAACAGAGGCAGAGAGACGGCGTACGGTTACGTCTTTATTCTTCCATGGCTTGTCGGCCTTCTCTGCTTCACCATCGGCCCGATGATTTTCTCGTTCATCACCAGCTTCGCCGACTACAATATGCGGTCTGTTGAGTTCACCGGCCTGAACAACTACATCAAGATGTTCACGAGAGATCAGCTTTTCTGGAAATCCTTCTATAACACGCTGATCTACTCCGTCATGAATATCCCGCTCGTCACCATTGGAGGCGTCATCGTCGCGGTGCTGCTGAACAAGACGATCTTCGGCCTGCGCACCTTCCGCACGATCTACTATCTGCCCTCCATCATGGTCGGCGTAGGCACCTACTTTTTGTGGATGCTCATGCTCGATCCGTCCAACGGCCTTGTGAACGTCGTCCTCAAGGCGATCGGCATCCAGGGCCCTGCCTGGCTGACCGACCCGGCCTGGACGAAGCCCGCTATCGTTGTGATGCACCTGTGGGGCCTCGGCGGCCAGATGCTGCTCTATCTTGCCCGCCTGCAGAGCATTCCGAGCGATTACTATGAGGCTGCCAGCCTCGACGGCGCGAGCGCCTTCCAGAAGTTCTACAAGATTACCGTCCCGCTGATTTCTCCCATCATTTTCTATAACCTTGTCATCGGCATCATCGGCTCGTTCCAGGTCTTCCAGGAGGGCTACATCTTCTCCGGAAACGGCAGCGGCAGCCCGGCCGGTTCTCTGCTGTTCTACAACCTGCTCGTCTGGAACAATGCGTTCAAGAACTTTGATACCGGCTATGCCAACGCGATGTGCTGGTTCCTGTTCGCCGTCGTCATGTTCCTCACGGTGATTGTCCAGAAGTCGCAGAAGAAGTGGGTTTACTACGAGGAGGGCGACAACGATGATTGAGAAGAAAGTAACAGTCGGAAAAATCATCCTGTTCATCATTCTGCTCCTCGGCGCTCTGATTATCCTGTTCCCGATCGCATGGATGATCAGCACCTCGCTCAAGTCCCTGCCGGAGGTTGCGAAATACCCGCCGACTCTCCTGCCGGAGCAGCCGATGTGGGAAAACTTTATCATTGCCTGGAACAAGGCTCCGTTTACGAAGTACACGCTCAACACGCTGATCATTGTCTTCTTCAGCATCATCGGCGCGGTGCTCAGCAACTCCTTCGTGGCGTACGGCTTTGCGAAGATTGATTTCAAGGGAAAGAAGTTCCTCTTCAAGATCGTTCTCGCGACGATGATGATCCCCGGCTTCATCACTCTGGTGCCGCAGTACGTCATCTACTCGAAGATCGGCTGGGTTGACTCCTATCTGCCGCTCATCGTCCCGATCTTCTGCGCGAACGCCTTCCACATCTTCATGATGCGCCAGTTCTACCGTACGATCCCGAACGAGCTCATCGAGGCCGCGAAGGTCGACGGCGCAGGCCACTTCTACATCTGGGGCAAGCTCATCATGCCGCTCGTCAAGCCTGTTCTCGCCACCGTCGCCCTGATTGCGTTCAAGGGCGCGTGGGGCGACTTCCAGGGTCCCCTGCTCTATTTGAGCGATCGCAACAAGTACACCCTCCAGCTCGGCCTGCAGGTCTTCAAGGGCGAGGGCTATACGGAGTGGAACTACCTGATGGCGATCTCCTTCCTCTCCATGATCCCGATCCTGATCCTGTTCTTCTGCTTCCAGAATTACTTCATTCAGGGCATGAACACCAGCGGCGCAGTCAAATAAGGACAGGAAGTGGAACCAATGAAATCTGTCGGAATTATCCATACCACGCCCGCGACGATCGCGAGCCTCGGCGCTCTGGCGCAGGAGCTGCTCCCGGGGGTTCAGGTTGTGAACCTTCTCGACGACTCCATTCTCGGCGATATGCGGGACAACCACAACGTTGCCTTTGTCCGTGAGCGCTGGCTCTCCTACGCCGCCACGCTCGAGAAGCTCGGCGTGTCCGCCGTGCTGAGCGCGTGCTCCACGGTCGGCGAGTTCGCCGAGGAGGCCGACAAGGCCCTCTCCGTGCGCGTCATGCGCATCGACGAGGCGATGGCCGAGGAGGCCGTCGCGCGCGGCAGCCGGATTGCCGTCTTCGCCACGCTGCGCTCCACGCTCGACCCCACGGTCCGGCTTGTCGAGCGCAAGGCGAAGGAGGCGGGCGTCGCGACCGAGATTGACACCGTTCTCGTCGAGGGCGCGTACGACGCGCTCATGGCGGGCGATAAGGCGGCGCACGATGCGAAGATCACCAAGGCCGTCTCGGATCGTCTCGCCTCGGCGGATGTGCTCGTCCTCGCCCAGGCGTCGATGGCCAGCGCGCTCTCCTCTCTCGAGGGGGCGGGCGGCAAGGTGCTGACCAGTCCGCGCCTCGGCATGGAGCGTCTTGCCAAAGAACTCGGACTCGCGGACTGAGGAGGCTTTTCATGCAGGGTACGGTCATTTCCCTTGACATCGGGACGACCCATCTCAAGGCGGCTCTCTTCGACGGCAGCGGCGCTCTTCTCCGCCTGGAGAAGGAGCCGACGCCCTCGATTCCCGGCGAAGGCGGGGCGGTCTACGACCCCGCCGCCTTCCGGGCGATTGTGCTCGGGCAGCTCGAAAGGCTGCTCGAGTCGTCGCCGTCTGTTCCGGTCGGTATCTGCGTGACCGGAATGGCGGAGGCCGGCCTGATTCTCGACAAGAAGACGGGCGAGCCGAAATCGGAGCTGCTGCCGTGGTTTCATCCCGGCCCGCTCCCGCTTGCGGACGAGCTGTCCGCGGAGGAGTCCGACCGCCTGTTCCGCTCGACGGGTCTGCGCAACAGCTTCAAGTACGGCATCTACAAATACCGCTGGCTGCTTTCGCGCCGCTCTCTCGCGCCGGAGGGGACAATCTGGCTCTCCGTCTGCGATTACATTGTCTTCTGCCTGACGGGCGAGTACGTCACCGATCCCAGCTTCGCCGCGCGCACGTACGTCTACGACGTGCAGTCGGAGCGGTGGGACGCGGAGCGTCTCACCGCATACGGCCTTACCAGCGAGAATTTCCCGCGTGTGCTGCCCTCGGGCGTCCCCGCAGGGACGTTCCGCGGAATTCCCGTCGCGGTCGGCGGACATGATCATGTCTGCGCGGCCTTCGGCCTTCTGTTCTCCGATCCGCACGGTGTCTGCGACAGCGCGGGCACCTCCGAGACGTATGTCGGCCTTCTCCCGAGGGAGAAGCTTCGGGAGGGCTTTCCGCCCGAGAGCGGCCTGCTCTACGGTCCGTTTGTGGACGGCGGCTTCTTCTTCATGGGGAACGTGCCATCCTCCGGCCACTCGGTCGAGTGGTTCCGCAAGCGCCTGCAGCTTTCGCCCGTGGAATACCGCGAGCTTGACGAGCGGACGGCGCGCCTATCCTCCGGCCCTACGGGGATTCTCTATCTGCCGTATCTGACCGGCATGGGAGCGCCATGGTACCGCCCGGAGCTGAAGGCCGCCCTTCTCGGCGTAAGCGAAGCGCACGACGGTACGCAGGTGCTCAAGGCAATCTTTGAAGGAATCCAGTATCAGGCCAGATGGCTTCTTGAAATTCTGGAAAAGGCGCACGGCGTCTCGCCCGGGCGCATCGTCTGCGCGGGCGGCTCCGTGAAGAACCGCCTGATGATGCAGATCAAGGCGGACGTCCTGAACCGCGAGGTGAACATCCCCGCCCAGTCGGAGGCGACGCTCTCCGGCTGTGCTGCGCTTTTCCTGGAGCGAAGCCTCGGCCGGGATGCTGCAGCCGCTTTCCTTGCGGGCGCGGCGGCTGACAGCGAGCGTTACCTGCCTGCCCCGGATGCCGCAGCAATGTATGCGGCGGAATACGTCCGCCGCTATCTTCCCGCGGTCAGAGCCGTGTCAGGGCTCTGGGAGGAGCGTCCGGAAACCAAGTAAATGACAGGGAGTCTGATGGATTCCCTATCCGATATCACAGAAAGAGGGATTTTATGAGCAACATTGTGAATTTGACCAGTCTGTTGAAGAACGCTGCGGAGAACCGGTACGCGGTCGGATCGTTTTCCGCCCGTTACACGAAGCTGATCCGCCCGATTATCGAGGCGGCGATGAACACCAATTCCCCTGTGATCGTTCAGCTCTCCGAGAAGGAGATCATCCGTCACAAGGTGGGCGCCAAGGAATTCGCCGAGGAGTTCTATCGCGTGGTTGACGAGCTCAACCCTCAGATTCCGATTGCTCTCCATCTCGACCACACCAAGACCCTCTCCGTGATTCAGGAGGCCATCGACGTTGGCTTCACGTCCGTCATGATCGACGCCTCCGAGCTTTCCTTTGACGAGAATGTCGCCGTCACCCAGAAGGTCGTTGCCATGGCGCATCCGAAGAACGTCACCGTCGAGGCCGAGCTTGGCAAGATCGGCACGACGGACTTTGTGGAGACCGACGTCGACGAGGAGCTCTATACCGATCCCGAGGAAGCCAGGCGCTTCTGCGAGCTGACCGGCGTCGACGCGCTGGCCGTCTCCGTCGGCACGGCGCACGGCGTTTATACCGTCCGCCAGCCGAAGGTCGACTATGCCCGACTCGAGGCCATCAACGCCCTGACCGACACCCCGCTCGTCCTGCACGGCGGCTCCGGCGTCCCGAGCGAGATGGTCGTGCGCGCCGCGCAGCTTCCGCAGGGCGGCGTGAGCAAGGTGAACATCGCAACCGACCTCGAGCTTGCCATGCTGGCCGTCGTGGGCCGCGAGGGCCACATGACGGAGGCCGAGCTCAACGCCTGCACGCCCGAGCAGATCGAAAAGTCGAGGGAGGCTGTCCGCGAGCTCGTCGAGCTCAAGATCACCGATTATCTCCTCAGCCGCGACAAGGCGTAATTTCTCTTTACACGGGAAAGAAATATCAGTAAAATACGAAATGAATGGTGCCGCACTTTATGACAAAATAACATTTGTTACAATCATAAAGTGCGGCTCATTCTGTTTATTCGGCATAGATGACGCCAGAAAAGGAATGAAAAATGAAAAAGAACAAGCTTACCATGATTGGAAACGCCCACCTCGATCCCGTCTGGCTCTGGAATTGGCAGGAGGGCTTTCAGGAGGTGAAGGCGACCTTCCGCTCCGCGCTCGACCGCATGAACGAGGATCCCGATTTCGTTTTCACCTGCAGCGCCGCCTCCTACTATGAGTGGGTGGAGAAGAACAACCCAGCCATGTTCCGCGAGATCCAGCAGCGTGTCAGGGAGGGCCGCTGGGAGCTTGCAGGCGGCTGGTGGATCCAGCCGGACTGCAACATTCCCTCCGGCGAATCCTTTGTGCGCCAGGGCCTGTACGCGCAGCGCTATTTCCTCGAGAAGTTCGGCAAAATGGCCGTGACCGGCTACAACGTCGACAGCTTCGGCCACAACGGCAATCTTCCGCAGATTCTCAGCAAGAGCGGCATGAAGAACTATGTCTTCATGCGTCCGATGCCGCTGGAGAAGGGTCTGCCCGGCCGTATCTTCTGGTGGCGCTCGATGGACGGCTCCCGCGTGCTGACGTACCGCATCCCGTACGAGTACTGCTCCTGGGGCAAGGACCTCGAGAAGTACGTCGACCGCCTGCGCTGCGAGCTCGAGGACGGCGAGGATCATCTGATGATGTTCTACGGCGTCGGCAACCACGGCGGCGGCCCCACGAAGGAGAACCTGCGCAGCATTCACGCCCTCGACGCGCGCGAGGATATGCCCGCCATGAAGATGGGCACGACCGCCGGATTCTTTGACGAGATCCGCGCAAACGGCAGAGAGTACCCCGAGCACATCGGCGACCTGCAGCACCACGCGAGCGGCTGCTACTCCGTCCTCTCCCGCGTCAAGCGCGAGAACCGCCGCGCCGAGGAGATGCTCTGCGCCGCCGAGGCGTGGAGCGCCGTCTCCGCCGCCGCAGGGAAGCAGCCCTATCCCGACGATTTCACGAAGGCGTGGAAGGGCGTCCTGTTCAACCAGTTCCACGACATTCTCGCGGGCACGAGCATCCCGTCCGCCTACGACGACGCCTCCTACCTCTACGGGCAGGCAATGGCAATCGGCCAGTACAACCTCAACTATGCTGTCCAGGCCATTTCCTGGGACGTCGACATCGAGGAGGACACGGCGATGAAGCCGATCGTCGTCTTCAACCCGCACGCGTGGAGCGGCAGGATGGCCGTCTCCCTCGAGGTGCGCGGCCTCTCGAACGATTCCTTCAAGCTTACGGACAGCGAGGGCAGGCTGATTCCCGCCCAGCGCATCCAGTCGGAGGCCACCGTCGGCGGCCAGTCCCGCCTGCTGTTCGTCGCCGACCTGCCGAGCCTCGGTTACGAGACGTTCAAGCTCTATCTCAACGTGGAGGACGCCCCGTCCTGGCCGAAGGTTCGGGCCGACGAGCTCTCGCTCGAAAATGAGCGCTTCCGGCTCGAGCTTGACCCCGCCACCGGTTTCCTGAAGAGCTACTTCGACAAGAAGAACGAGCTTGAAATCCTTCGCCGTCCCGGCGCGCGCCTGACGGTCTATGAGGACAAGTCCGACACCTGGTCGCACAACATCTTCAAGTTCGACAAGGCGATCGGCGATATGCAGCTTGTCTCCATTACCCGCCTCGAGGAGGGCCCGGTCCGCTCGACGCTGCGCGTGAAGTACCGCTACGGCCGCTCCTTCGTGACGCAGGACTTCCGCCTCTATCAGGATCTCGAGTTTGTCGAGACGCGCATGAAGGTCGACTGGAGAGAGCCGCAGACGATGCTCAAGGTGCGCTTTCCCGTCAACTTCAACTTCCGCCGCCCGACGTACGAGATTCCGTACGGCTACATTGAGAAGTCGGCGAACGGCGAGGAGGAGCCCGGCCAGAGCTGGTTCGACTTCACCGGCGAACACTTTAAGAACGGCGTGATGTACGGCCTTTCCATTGCGAACGACAGCAAGTACAGCTACAGCTTTGACGTGGATGAAATGCGCCTGACCATCCTCAAGAATTCCGTCTATGCGCACCACGATCCGAAGCAGCTTGAGGACGGCGTCGAGTATTCGTTCGTCGACGACGGCATCCAGGAGTTCACCTGCCTCCTTCTCCCGCACGAGGGCAGCTGGAAGGATTCCGGCATCACCCGCCGCGCGAAGGAGCTCAATTTCCGCCCCGTCCCGGTCATCGAGACGTACCACAAGGGCTCGAGCCCGCAGAAGCAGTCCTACCTCTCGCTCGAGAGCGGCAACGTCCTCGTCGGCGCGGTGAAGCAGGCGGAGGACGGCAGCGGCCTGATTGTCCGCGCGTGGGAGACGAAGAAGCAGGGCGGCAAGGCTGTGCTGCGCATTCCCATGCTCGGCCGCGAGGAGGAGCTGACCTTCGCCCCGTGCGAGATCAAGACCGTCAAGGTTCCCTTTGACGCCTCGCTGCCCGTGCAGGAGGTCAATCTGCTCGAATTCCCGGAGGAAGCGTAAATGACACATACCATCGTGATCGCGGACGACGTGACCGGCGCGAACGACATCGGCATCATGTATGCCAAGGCGGGGCTTGACGTCCTCGTCTACAGCCAGGGAGAGGAGGGCGATACGCCCTCCTACGCCCCGTGCGACGTCCTCGTCGTCGACACCGATTCCCGTTTCGATACCTATGAGACGGCGTACGCGAAGGTGCGCCGCGCCGTCGCTCAGGCGCCGCGCGAGGGCGTGCGCCAGTATATTGACAAGCAGTGCTCCGTGTTCCGCGGGAACATCGGCGCGGAGTTCGACGCCATGCTCGACGAGCTCGGCGAGGAGTTCGCCGTCGTCGTCCTCGGCTTCCCCAACAACGGCCGCACGACGCTCCACAGCGTCCACTATGTCTTCGGCGTGAAGCTCGAGGATTCCCAGTTCCGCCATGACCCGGTGCACCCGATGACGCGCTCCGACCTGCGCGAAATCCTCGGCAGCCAGACGAAGCGCCGCGTGAGCGCCATCCACTATGAGCTGTACGACGAGGGGATCGGCGCGGTGCGGGAGGCCCTCGAGCATGAGCGGCGGCAGGGCGGCTACTGCATCATGGATGTCCGCGACAACCGCGATCTCGAGCTGCTCGCCGATCTCCTCGCGGAGGAGAAGATCGTCTGCGGCAGCTCAGCGCTGTCGGAGTACCTTGCCCGCGTGCAGCGCTTCGACGAGAAGCCGCAGGAGTCGGCGCGCCCCGTGTGCGGGGACAGCCGCGTCCTCTGCATCGCCGGAAGCCTCACGCCGCAGACGCTGCGCCAGACGCAGTGGATGAAGGAAAAGGGCTACCGCACGTTTGAGCTCGATACCCGCCGCCTGCTCGACGGCGGGCAGTATGAGGCGGAATGCGCCCGCATGGCGGCCTTTGCCGCGGAAGCGCTCGAAGCCTCGGGCTTTGCGATGGTGCATTCGATGCAGACGCCGGAGCTCGTCGAGGAGACGAAGCGCCTTGCGGCGGAGCGCGGCGTCGGCAACACCGCCGTGTCCTCGCTCGTGTCCGGCGCGCTCTCCCGCGTCGCGCAGCAGGTCGTCGCGGAGAGCGGCATCCGCCGGATCATCGTCTGCGGCGGCGACACCTCGGCGGCCATCTGCGCCGGACTCGGCGTGGACGGGATGCGCGTCCTGCGCGAGATTGAGACGGGCCTTCCCACCTGCCAGAGTGTGAAGGCTCCATATTATGAGCTGGTGCTCAAATCGGGCAGCTTCGGAAGCCCGGAGTTTATTGAAAAGGCGATCCGCGTCCTGCGCGAGGATGCGGACAATAGCAAGGAGGAGTCGTAACCATGAACGTTTCCCATCATCTTGACGAGCTGATCGCCCGCTATCCCGCATTGGAATCGTGCCGTGACGATCTCTGGAAGGCGTACGAGATTCTGCACGACGTGTACAGCCGGGGCGGCATGACGCTTGTCTGCGGCAACGGCGGCAGCGCGGCCGATTCCGAGCACATCGTCGGCGAGCTGATGAAGGAGTTTGAGATCCGCCGTCCGCTCCCGCAGGAGGAGCAGGAGAAGCTCAAAGCGTTCTCGGCGGAGTACGGCGCGGTCGTCGCGGAGCACCTGCAGGGCGCTCTGCCCGCCGTCTCCCTCACGGGCGGGATCTCGCTCTCCACGGCCTTCGCGAACGACGCCGTGCCGGAGCTCGTCTTCGCCCAGCAGGCGTACGGGTACGCGAACCCGCAGAGCGCGTTCATCGGCATCAGTACGTCCGGCAACTCGAAGAACGTGATTTACGCCCTGCTGGCCGCCCGTCTCAAGGGCGCGCGCACCATCGGCCTGACCGGCGCGTCCGGCGGGAAGATGAAGGCGTACTGCGACGTGTGCATCTGCGTCCCGTCAACGTGCACGCCGGACATTCAGGAGCTGCACCTGCCCGTGTATCACGCGCTCTGCAAGATGGTGGAGGAGGCGTTCTTCGGATGAGCTGGCTGGCTGGGATTGACATCGGCGGCACGAAATGCGCCGTCTGCCTGGGCCGGCAGGAGGGAGAGACCGTCGAGATCTGCTGGAAGGAAAAGTTTCCGACGCCGTCCGATCCGCATGAGGCGGTGGCTCGCCTCGTGGACGGCCTCGCCGCCCTTCTTAACGCCCATCCCGAGGTGCGGCTCGAGGCGGTCGGCGTGAGCTGCGGCGGCCCGCTCGACTCGAAGACGGGCCTCATCCTCTGCCCGCCGAACCTGCCGAACTGGGATCGCATCGACGTTGTGCACCCGTTTGAGGAGCGCTTCGGCGTCCCCGCCGCCGTGCAGAACGACGCGAACGCCTGTGCCCTCGCCGAGTGGCTCTGGGGCGCCGGCAGAGGCAGCGAGAATATGATCTTCCTCACCTTCGGCACCGGACTCGGCGCGGGCCTCATCCTCGACGGGCGGCTCTACAGCGGCGCGTGCGACATGGCGGGCGAGGCCGGCCACATCCGCCTCGCGGAGGACGGCCCCGTGGGCTACGGCAAGCGCGGCTCGTTCGAGGGCTTCTGCAGCGGCGGCGGCGTGGGCCGACACGCGGCGGCGCTTGCGAAGGAGTGGATCGCCGAAGGAAAAGAGACGCTGCTCGTACCGCCCGGCCATACGCCGGACGAGATCACCGCCGCCCTCGTGGGCGAAGCCGCCGCGAAGGGCGACGCGCTTGCGCTCCGCGTCTGGGAGGAGACAGGCAGGAAGCTCGGCCGCGGCCTTGCGATCCTCATCGACCTCATCAACCCCGAGCGCATCGTCATCGGCAGCATCTTCCTGCGTCAGGAGGCGCTTCTGCGCGGCCCGATGGAGGAGGAGATCGCGAAGGAGGCGCTCTCCTACAGCGCGGCGGCCTGCCGCGTCGTTCCGGCCGGACTCGGCGAGGCGATCGGCGATTACGCCGCCCTTTCCGTCGCCAGAAACCTTTTGAGAACCCGCGGGGAACAGTAACCCCTGTAACGGAGGAAATACAATGAAAGTTCAGGATCCCCATTTTGTACTCGAAAAAATAGAAAAATATCTGAGCGAGGACATTCGCCCGACCCGATACAGAAAAACGATCGACATCGAGCCGTGGAAATATCTCGAGACCTCGATGGACGAACGCATCGACGACGCGTACCCCGTCGATTACGACGACAGCGCGTGGCAGGATTTCCGCCTGTGGGACACCTGGGGCGGCTATGACCGCGTCGCGTGGTTCCGCACGAAGCTCGCTGTCCCGGAGGACTTCCGCGGCAGGCAGCTTGCCATCCGCCTGCTGCCCGGCCCGCGCGACGGCGGCGACTCCACGGCGGAGGGCCTGCTCTACGTCAACGGCGCGCCGGTGCAGGGCATCGACATCTGGCACGACGAGGCGCTGCTTGAGGACAAGCTCTGCGGGGAGAAGGAGCTCTCCCTCGCGCTGAAGGTCTGGAGCGGCGTGCTCGTGCCGCCGAAGTTCCGCACCTTCAAGGTCGCGCAGCTGATTGTCCTCGACCGCAAGGTCGACCGCTTCTGCTTCATGGTCGATACGGTGATTCACTGCGCCCGCCTGCTGAAGGAGGGCGATCTGCGCCGCATCCGCCTGACGAAGCTGCTGAATCAGACGTTCGCGCGCGTCAACTTCCTCAACTATCCCGGCGAGGAGTATTACCAGTCGATCTATGAGGCGCTTGATTTCCTCGCCGCCGGCCTCGACAAGCTGGCCGAGACGGACGAGATCAAGCCTCTCGTCTACGGCGTGGGCCATTCCCACATCGATATGGCATGGCTGTGGCGTCTGAACGCGACGCGCGAAAAGGCGTCCCGCACGTTCTCGACCGTCCTCAACCTGATGAAGCAGTACCCGGAATACCGCTTCATGCATTCCTCGCCGCAGCTGTACAAGTTTCTCGAGCAGGATTACCCGGAGATCTTTTCGCAGGTCGCCGAGCGCATCCGCGAGGGCCAGTGGGAGATCACCGGCGGCATGTGGGTCGAGCCGGACACGAACGTCCCCTCCGGCGAATCCCTCGTGCGCCAGTTCCTCTACGGCAAGCGGTACATCCGCGAGAAGTTCGGCAAGGAGACGAAGCTCGTCTGGCTGCCTGACGTCTTCGGCTACTCCGCCGCCATGCCGCAGATTATGAAAAAGAGCGGCATGAAGTATTTCATGACGACGAAAATCAGCTGGAACCAGTATAACCACTTCCCGTACGACACCTTCCGCTGGAAGGGCATCGACGGCAGCGAGATGTTCACCCACTTCATCACGACGCCGGAGGACGGCTCGTGGTTCTACACCTACAACGGCCGCATGACGCCCGAGGACGTCGTCGGCGTGTGGGAGAATTACAAGGACAAGGACAAGAACGATCGCCTGCTCATCGCCTACGGCTGGGGAGACGGCGGCGGCGGCCCGACCCGCGAGATGATCGAGCAGACGCGCGTCATGAAGAACATCCCCGGCATCCCGAAGGCCGCCACAAGCGGAGCCGAGGAGTATTTCGAGAACCTGTACACCCACGTCAACCACGACGAGCTCAGCGTCTGGGAGGGCGAGCTGTACTTTGAGATGCACCGCGGCACCTACACCTCGCAGGCCGCGAACAAGCGCTCCAACCGCAAGACGGAGATTCTGCTGCACAACCTCGAGGCCGTCTCCTTCCTTGCCGACCGTCTGAACGGCGAGTCGAGCTATCCCGTCGAGGCGCTCGACCGGATGTGGGAGCGCACGCTGCTCAACCAGTTCCACGACATCCTGCCCGGCTCCTCGATCCGCCAGGTGTACGAGGACACCGCCGTCGACTACGCGGCGATCGCGAAGGAGGGCGGCGAGCTGCTCGACGGCGTTCTGAGCCGTGTCTGCCGCACGATCCGCACCGCGAAGGACAGCGTCGTCCTGTTCAACACGACCGGCATTGCCCGCAGCGAGTATGCGCTCCTGCCGTGGGGCGGTTCGCTCGTCTCCGGCTGCGGCGTGTCCGACGAGAACGGCCCCTGCCCGTCTCAGGAGACGAAGGACGGCCTGCTCGTCTATGTGCGCGGCGTGCCGGCCTACGGCTGGCGCACGCTGCAGATCACCGCGCCCTCTGCCGCTGAGGAGCCGATGCGCCTGACGGTGACGGAGGCGGAGACGCCGTACTACCGCATTACCTTCACGGAGAACGGCGAGATTGAGTCCCTGTACGACAAGGAAAACAGCCGCATGGTTTCCTGCGGCCAGCCGATGAACCGCTTCGCCGCGTTTGAGGACAAGCCCCAGCGCTTCGATGCGTGGGACATCGACGTCTATTATAAGGAAAAGCCGTATCAGGCGTTCGCCCTCGAGTCGACGGAGATTGCCGAGTGCGGCGCGGAGCGCGCCGTCCTGCGCCGGACGTGGCGCTTCAACCGCTCGACCCTCACGCAGGATCTGATCCTCTACCGCCGCAGCCGCCGCATCGACTTCGTCACGACGGTGGACTGGAAGGAGGAGCAGGTCTTCCTCAAGACGTACTTCCCGGTGGACGTCCACGCGAGCGAGGCGACGTACGAGATCCAGTTCGGCAGCCTTAAGCGCCCGACGCACACGAACACGGAATGGGATTTCGCCCGCTTCGAGGTGCCCGGCCACCGCTACGCCGACCTCTCGCAGGCCGATTACGGCGCGGCCATTCTCAACGACTGCAAGTACGGCTGGGATATCCATGAGAACGTCATGGGCCTGTCGCTCATCAAGTCCGCCGTCCGTCCCGACGAGACGGCAGACCGCCGCGTCCATCACTTCACCTATTCGTTCCTCCCGCACGCCGGCGCGTTCACGGAGAGCAGCGTTCCCGAGGAGGCTGTCAGCCTGAATATGCCGCTTCTCACCGCTTCTGCCGCGGGACAGGAGGGCGCGGAGGACTTCAGCCGCTTCTCCTTCGTGTCGACCGAAGCGCCGAACGTCCTGCTTGACACCGTCAAGCGCTCCGAGGACGGCTCCGCCTGCGTCGTCCGCCTGTACGAGAACCGCAATGCCTCCGGAGAGGCCGTCCTGCGCTTCGCGTGGCCGATTCGCAGCGCCGTCGAGACGAACCTGTGCGAGGAGGGGGAGACGCCCGTCTCCTTCGCCGGAAACACGGTCGCCGTCCCCATGGGCTGCTTTGAGGTCAAGACGCTGAAAATCGAATTTTAAAGAAGACCCGCCCGCCTCGGGCGGCGGGGCACGGAAGTCTTCGGAGAAGCGATCCTTTTCCGGAGACTTTCTGCTGTCAAAACGAAACGGAAAGCGGAGGACAGCCAAGTGGAAATCGCATTGTCACAGCTGAGCTGGGAGCTCAAGGGCTACTGGCCCTACGTTCCCGAGAAGGAAAAAAGCATGGAGACGGGGCAGACGCTTCACGGCGTAACCGGGTGGATTCCCGCCCGCGTGCCGGGCGGCGTGCACGCGGATCTGTTCCGCGCGGGCCTGATTCCCGACCCGTACTTCGGCATGAACAGCCTTTCCTGCGAGTGGGTGGAAAACCGCTGGTGGATGTACCGCACAGCCTTTCCCGCCTCTCTGGAGGGGCAGGATCTCACCTCGCAGCGCGTCGTCCTCGTCTGTAAGGGACTCGACTACGACGCGGACGTGTTTTTCAACGACGAGCGCGTCGCGGAGCACCGCGGCGGGATGTTCGTCCCGCTGCGCGTCGAGCTGACGGGCAGGGTTCGGGAGCAGAACCGCCTCGTCGTCATCTTCCGCGGCGTCCCACGCGAGATGGGGCAAATCGGCTTTACGAGCCGCACCTCGACGCAGAAGAGCCGCTTCAATTACAAATGGGATTTTTCGACGCATCTTGTCAACATCGGCTTCTGGCAGGACGCCGTCCTCGAGGTCGGGGAGGACGTCCGCCTGACGGACTGCTTCCTCTCGTCGGACTATGACGGGAAAACGGGCGTGTTCCGCTTTTCCGCCCTGGTGGAGGACAGCCGCGGCAGGGAGCCGCACGGCGTTCTGCGGATGCGCGTGACCGGCCCGTTCAGCCGCCGCCTGCCCGGATTCGGCGAGCAGGAGACGGCCTGGCCCGGCGTCTGCCTGACGGCGGAGACTACCGTTGGGGCGGACGGCTGCGCGGAGCTCTCGCTGCCGGTCGAGTCGCCCGCCCTCTGGTACCCGAACGGCATGGGCGCGCAGCCGCTCTACCGCGTGGAGCTTGCCTATGAGGAGGACGGGGTCGTCCTGTGCAAAAAGGAATACGAGCACGGGATCCGATCCCTCCGCCTGCTGCACAACGAGAACGAGCACGAGGGCGCGCTGCCGTACACCTTCGCCGTCAACGGCAGAAAGCTCTATATCCGGGGCGTCAACATGACGCCGCTCGACCATGTTTACGGCTGTGTCGGCGAGGCGCAGTACGAGGCGATGGTGCGATACATGGTAAACGCCGGCGTCAACCTCGTGCGCGTCTGGGGCGGCGGCCTCATCGAGAAGGAGGCGTTTTACCGTCTCTGCGACGAGAACGGCCTGCTCGTCTGGCAGGAATTCATTCAGTCAAGCTCCGGCATCGACAATATCCCGTGCGAGGACGAGGCCTTCCTCCGCCTTCTGCGCAAAAACACGGAGGAGGCCGTGCGCGGGAAGCGCAGCCATACGGCGCTGGCCGTCTATGGCGGAGGCAACGAGCTGATGGAGCGGGAGAACACGCCCGTCTCCCTCGACAACAAGAACGTCGCGATGCTCGCCGGGATTGTCCGCCGTCTCGACGGCACGCGGACGTTCTTCCCGACGTCGGCCACCGGCCCGCGCGAGTTCCTTTCACGCGAAAAGGGCGTCAGCCACGACGTCCACGGCAGCTGGCGGTATGAGGGAAACCCCGATCATTATTCGTTCTACGAGCAGTCTGACAACCTCTTTCACAGCGAGTTCGGCATGGACGGCGCGTCCGCGGTGTCGAGCCTCAAACGGTTCCTGCCCGCCGCGTCGCTTCACCCGACGCCGATGTCCGGCGACCCGTGCTGGCAGCACCACGGCGAGGGGTGGGGGACGTACTTCCGCGACTGCGGGATCTTCGGCGAGTTCCCGCGCACGCCGGAGCATCTGGAGGAATTTTCGCAGTGCAGCCAGTACCTGCAGGCGGAGGGGGTGCGGTACATCATCGAGGCGGACCGCCGCCGCGCGTTTCAGAACAGCGGCGTGATTGTGTGGCAGATCAACGAGCCGTGGCCGAACGCGAGCTGCACGAACCTCGTCGACTACTATGGTTTGCCGAAGGCCGCCTACTCCGAGACGCAGCGCGCCTTCTCGCCGCTGCACGTCTCGCTCGTCTACCCCGGCCTGACGCTGACGCCCGGGGAGGAAGTGGGCTTCCCTGTTTGGCTCTCCCATGACGGGGAGCAGCAGGACGTACGCCTGCATCTGGAAGTCCTTACCCGGTCGGGCGATCGCTTGCTCGATGAGACGGTCTCCGCCGCCGCGCCGGTGAACCGCTCCGCGCAGGTCGCCGTCTGCCGCTTTCTTGTGCCGGACGAGCCGCTTGTCTTCGTCCGCCTGACGGCGCTGGCCGCGGACGGCCTCGCCTCGGAGAATGTATACATCTTCGGCACGAAGCCGGAAGCGCCGCTTGCCGCCCTGCGCGAGGGCGGCGCGCAGATCGAACTGCTTCGGGAGACGGACGAGCCGCTTCCGGACGGCGGCGTCAGAAAGACGATCGAGCTGAAAAACACGGGCGAGGCGGCTGCTGTCCAGATCGCCGTGGAGACGCCCGGCTTCTGCCTTTACGGCAGGGAAAACCACATCACACTGTTCCCCGGCGAGAGCCGCAGCCTCACGTTCCTGCGGTACGGCGCGCCGGAGATCCCCTTCGGCGGAGACGGGGAGGCGGCGGACGGCAAGGCGTCCGTCCGCTGGCTCGGCCGCCGGAATGGTTGACAGGGAGGAGATACCATGAAAATCAAGGAGCTTGCGCTGACTATTGTCAGACAGAAAAAAGGGGAGGAATCGCTTCCCCTCACGGCGGCGGACGGCTGCTGGGAATATCAGGGAGAGAAGGCTTCCGCCCGCGTGACGCTGCGCGAGGAGAACGGGATTCTCTCCGCGTGGCTCACGGCGGAGCTTGTGACAGAGCCGTTCCGCGAGAACGATCTCTTTGCTGCCGCCTGGCCCGTCACCGTGGAAATTTCGGTCGACGAGCTGCCGTCCCGCATGACGGCCCTGCATCTTCACCGCGACTGGTGGACTCGCCCTGTTTTTGTTGCCCGCCCGGAGGAGCTTCCCGAGCGCACGCAGTTTCTCTGCATGGAAACGACCGGCGGCGCGGCCTGCCTCCTGCCCATGGTGGGGAACGAGGCGAAATGCGCCCTGTTTCCCGGACGTCCCGGCGTTTTCACGCTGCGCCTGACGGCGAACCGCGGCGGGATTTCCCGCTTTGACGAGCCGTTGTTCTTCCTTGCGGAGGGCAAGACGGTCTATGAATGCGCCGCCGCCGTGATGGCCGCAGCGGCCCGGTACAAGGGCGTGCCGCTGCGGGAGGATCGCCGCTATCCCGAAATGTTCGAGTACCTCGGCTGGTGCAGCTGGGACGCCTTTTACACCGACATCAGCGAGGACAAGGTGCGGCAGAAGGCCGCTGAGCTGATGGAGAAGAAAGCGCCTGTGCGCTGGTTCCTGATGGACGACGGCTGGCTCTCCGTCCACGGCCAGAAGCTCTATGATCTTCTTCCGGAGAAAGAGAAGTTCCCGAACGGCTTCGCGCAGATGATCCGCGACCTGCGCAGTCCCGACGGTATCCGCTGGTTCGGCGTCTGGCACGCCCTGGGCGGGTACTGGGGCGGCCTTGAGCCCGGCTCAAAGGCGGCGCTGGAGGAGAAGGAACACCTGTATGCCACCGGCGCCGGGAAGCTCCTGCCGTACCCGGAGGCGGAGAGAGGATACGGCTTCTTCCGTGACTGGTATGAGCTGCTGCGGAACGAGGGGATCGACTTTGTGAAGGTCGACGGCCAGAGCGCCGTCAAGAATTATTTTGAGAACGAGCTGCCCCTCCCCGAGGCCGCGCGCGGGATGCACCGCGCTCTCGAGGGAGCCGCCGCCGCGTACATGGACAACCGGCTTGTCAACTGCATGGGCATGGCCATGGAAAACGTTCTTGGACGCCCCGGCTCCGGCGTGAGCCGCAACAGCGACGACTTTGTCCCCGGCAACGAGAACGGCTTCGCGGAGCATCTGCTGCAGAACGCGTACAACGCGCTGTACCACAATATCCTGAACCACTGCGACTGGGATATGTTCTGGACGCACCACGCCGACGCGGAAAAGCACGGCATCCTCCGCGCCGTGAGCGGCGGCCCGATCTATTTCAGCGACCGCATTGGGGAGACAAATGCCGACGCTGTGCGCCCGCTGGTATACCATGACGGCCGAATTACCCGGCTCGAACGCGCCGCGATGCCTGCTCCGGACTGCGTCTTTGCCGACCCGACGCGGGGCGGCCTGATGAAGGTGACGAATCTCGGCGCGTACGGAGCGGACGGGAAGGCCGGAGCCGTCGCCGTCTACAATCTCGGGGAGCAGGAGGCCTCCGCTCCCGTCTCCGCCGCCGACGTCTTTGATTTGCCGGAAGGGGACTATCTGTGCTTTGACTGGAAGCGCCGCTCCGTCCTCTCCGACGGGGAAGCCGTCACGCTGCCTGCGGGCGGCTGCGGCCTGTACCTCCTTCTGCCGAAGGGGGACGGCGTCACGCCCGTCGGCCTGCTCGACAAATACGTCAGCTTCCACGCGCTCGAGTCCG
>CASFAA010000074.1 GCA_949292505.1 uncultured Oscillospiraceae bacterium | reverse complement strand
CCCGCCGAACAGGTGCGCCATGTCGAACTCGTACCGGTCCTCGAACGCCTCGACGGAACCGAATGCGTTCGCAATCTGCTGCTTGAGATTCATGAAAAGCCATCCGTAGATGGGCGTGCGATCCGTGGGAAGGCCGCGGATCGCGCTGGCGACGCGCTGCTGTGAATTCATCATTCTCTCACCCTTTCCCGCCCCGAAGCCGAGGTCTCGGGGCGCTTTGCGGAACTCTGCCGACGCCCTCATTATACGGGCGGCTCCCGCCGCAATTCAAGGTACAGAATTCAAGATTTGGCGTCACATTTTCTGGTTTGCCGGGAATCGGAGAGCGGGGCGACGGTGTAGGAGTCCCCCTCCGCTCTCGCGAGATACGTTTTCCCCAAAAAGCGGAAGCGACATTCCATTTCGCGGAACAGGCCGCGGCACGGCGTGACAGAAAACTGCCCGGACGGCGCGTCGAGATCAACGCCCATGAAATAGCGGAAGGCGATCGCGGCCGGAGCGCCGCTCCACGCGTGATTTTTCGTGCCGAGGATGGAGAAATCCTCCCAGAGGGTGGAGTTTTCGTTGACGGCAAGCGGGTAGTACCGCGAGAGCATCCGGCGCAGCGCATCCGCGCAGCAGCCCATCTCGCACAGCGCCGTCAGGACGAAATGCTCCATATAGATGCTGCTGTTCATGACGCTGACGAGCACGCGCCGCACGTCGGGATACCGCTCCTTCGGGCAGACGCGGGCGAGGACGGCGAGCGCGTTCGCCCGATCGTCGGTCAGCGCGCCGGAGGAGGCGTACCGATCCCCGCGCCAGAATGCCCGCTCGAAGGCCGCCGTCAAAGCGGAAAGCCGCTCGTCGAGAAAGCTGTCGTGCGCATGGTCATCGAGTATGTCCGCCGCACGGCGCAGAAAGCGCAGCGCGGAAATCATCCAGGCGTTCTCGATGACGGGGCCGTCGCAGTTGTACAGATGATCGAACCACGGCCAGTCCCCCGCGCGCGGGACGACGAGCCCGTTCTCCCCGAGCTCCCACAGCGCGAGGTAGCGCACGGCGGGCCGGAAGGCAAGGCGCAGCGTCCCGGCGTCGCCGGTATATTTCCAGTACGAGGCGAGCATTCCCCACTCGCTCAGCGCCGCGAGGCTCTGGCACGGCAGCTCCGAGGCGTGCTCGCCCGGGACGTTGCCGACGAGCACATCGCCGTGCCGCAGCGTGATGAAATCGCGCACCGCCTTGCGGACGAGCAGCATGGCCCGCTCATCGAGCAGGAACGCTGCCTGCGGCGTCTGCACCGAGACGTCGCCGATCCACTGGCCGCGCTCGCGGTCGGGGCAGTCCATGAAATTGTCGCGCATACAGACGTACAGCGTGCGGGCCGCCTTTTCGACCAGTGTGTTCACAAGCGGCTCGGAGCAGGAAAAGGAGCCGGTGAAATCCGCGTCGTAGCCCGTCTCCCGGCACGCCGCCGCGCGGATCTCCGCCGGAGGCTCGGTCCGCAGGACAAGCGCCTCGCCGAACAGCGGGACGAGGCTCTCAAAGCGGTTTTCTCCCGGCTTGCAGACGAATTCCAGCCGGTGCCCGCGGTAGAGGCTCTTTTCGTCGCCGGGGCCGCCGGGCGCCTCGTACCGGTCGGTGCGCACGCCGATCCGCTCGCCGCCGCGCGCCGTCACGCGCAGGGCGGGCAGCATCGCCATCGCGTACGGCAGCTCTGCCCGGTACTCCCCATTCCCCTGGGAGACGAGAGGCAGCGGCGTCTCCTCCCCGACGCGGAACTGCGGGATCGGGCGGCGGTACAGCGCGCCGAAGATCGCGCCGTCCACCGGCACCGCGGGCTCGAAGCCCTCCGCGCCCGAAAAGGCGGGATCCGGGTCGAGCCGCGCATCGTAGCCGAGGTTATCCCCGCCGCACAGGTACGACGGTCTCGGCTCCCCCGGCGTGTAATATGCCGGATGCCGGCGGCAGAAAAAGCCCTGCCCTGTGCGAAGCGACAGGGCAGGGCAGTCGAGGAGGAAGCCCCCCTGCGGCAGGCGCACATTGCAGCGCCCTCCGTTTCCATAATAATAAACGAAAGCGACGAGAAGATTCTCGCCCTCCCTCAGGTACGGCGCGAGATCCACGACGTCCGCCCAGCCGCAGCCGGGCGCGCTCTCGCGGAACAGTCCGCCCTCGAACACCGCCCGCCTGCCGTTGAGCCAAAGGAAATAGCGCGTCTCCGCGGCGACGACGGCCTGCGCCGCCTTCGGAGGACGCTCCGCCCAAAACGTTTTCCGAAACACGCAGATCTCGTTCGGGACAGACGCCCCGCCGTGCCAGATAAACTGTGCCCGCGTTTTCATCCTGTCCTCCCGGCTGCGCGTCATGTGTTCAGATAGACCGAGGAGGAAAAAACGGAACCGTCGTACTCGAAACGCGCGCTTCCTCCGAATTTTGCGGCCACCGCCTGCACGGAGGCCAGGCCGACGCCGAAATCGCTGCGCTTGCTCGAGCGGAACTGGCCGCTCTCCTCCCGGACGGAGCCGCCGTAGCTGTTGTCCATGACAATGGTCAGCACTCCGCCGCGCAGGCCAGCGCGCAGCGAGACAAACCGCCGCCCTTCACTCATCCGGCCGCACGCCTCCGCAGCGTTCTCGAGCAGGTTGGCAAAAACGACGCACAGATCGCTGTCGGGCACATTGCCGCAGATCGACGGAACGTGCAGCTGCGCGGTGAATTCCGCCCCCTGCTGGCGGCAAAGCGTTCCGTAGTGCGAAACAACGGCGTTGACGGCCTCGTTCTCGCAGAAAACCTCCGGCAAAGCCGGAATGGAGTCAATGAGGGTGGAGAGATACTCCCGCAGCTTTTTGACATCTGAATCTGCAAGCTCCTGAATCACCGTCAGCTGGTGCCGCAGGTCATGGCGCTGCCGCCGGATCAGCTCCGCGTTCTCCACAAGCAGCTGGCCGTGCTTCTTCTGCTCCGCGATCTGGACGTCGAGCAGATGCGTCTCCACCGCGAGCCGCTTCTCCAGCTCCGCCTGCTTCTGCAGGTTGTCGAGCGCCTGCACAATGACCCAGTAGATAACCAGCACACAGGCAAGCAGACCGACGCGCGTGAACAGGAAGGTCCACTTGCCCGAGAGCGTATCGTCGAGCGAACCGGTGAAAATCAGGACGATGATGGTCGTAAGCGCCGGCACAAGCCAGATGATCCGCCAGAGCGCCGGGGCTTTCGTATGCTCCACACGCGCCACGCAGCTGTGGAAAAACCGGCAGACGGGCACCCAGGTGCACAGATACAGCGCAAGGCAGAGCGCGCTGCTCTCCCAGGTGCGCGAGGCGGCGTGCAGCACCCGAATCGAAAGAAACGAGGACAGCCCCACGACAATCATCATGTAATCAACCACAAACAGAGAGAAGAACAGCAGCTTCGGGAACGAGACGCGGACGTTGAGATACAGCATGGCCACCGCAATCGGCCCGAACAGGAACTCGATAAGCCGCACCAACTCGGGATGCCCGCTTTGGATCGCGGCCCACGCAAGGAGCAGCTCCGCACCCTGACTGAGCGTCACGCAGAGCGCCACCGCCCATTTCCCAAAGCGCAGCGATCGGAGAAAGGGAGCGTACGCCAGCAGCCGCGTGGGAAGCGTGGAACACAGCAGATGAAGAAGCGTTTCCATTATATTCCTTCTCTCGTACAGAAAAATAAGAAGTTTTCATATGCTTTCCGGGCCGAACCCACGCTTTCGCGGCGAATGGGAACATTGCTGCCATCCTCCATCACAAAGCAGCGCAGCTCCTGATCAATGCGGCGCACATGGGCGAGGTTGACGCAATAGCTCTTATGGCAGGAGAAAAAGGACTGCCCTTCAAGGCGCTTTGCGGTCTCGGAAAGCTTCCCATAGAAATCGCGTTCCTCCCCGCCGCGCAGGCGGACGACCAGCAGGCGGGCGCGCTGCTCCAGATACAGGATCTCCGAGAGCGGGATCCGGATCTCCACGCCGCCGCGGCGCACCGTGAGCACAGGGCGGTTTTCCTTCTGCATCCGGGCAAGTTCCAGCACCCGCGTAAGCTCCTTCTCCTTCACCGGCTTCTCGAGATACGAAAGCACAGAGAGGCGGTAGCTCTCCAGCGCAAAATCAAGGCTCGTTGTGATAAAGGCGACGGGAACCTCCTCATCGATCGCGCGAATTTTTTCCACCGTTTCCACGCCGGTGAGAGCGCCCATATAAATATCCATCAGAAGCAGATCGAAGCGCTGCGGCCGGTATTCCGCAAGGAGCGCTTCGCCGTCCGGAAAAACGGCGCATTCCGTCGGGATCGGACTGCGCCGGAGCAGGGCGAGGAGCGCCTCACGCTCCTGCGGCATATCCTCGCATACAGCAATGTGCAGCGGTTTCATCCTGCCGCCCCTCCTTTTCTTTTACTCTACTCTTTATTTTAGCGCCGTATCATAATATTGTCAATTTGTCAAGTGCGAGTTTTGCCCGGCAGTTTGCTTATTCCATGCTCTCAGCCGGCAGGGCCTCCTGCGATAAGAGCGGTAAGCCGCTGCGCCGCGTCCCAGGCATCCGCGAGAAAGCGCTCCTCGCTCTGTCCCTGCCGGGTGACCTCGAGCGTCAGGGGAAGCTCGTACGGCGTCTGCGCAAGGGCGGCCATGAGCTCCGGCCACGGCACGCCACCCTCGCCGGGAAGCAGGTGGGCGTCCATTGTTCCGCAGTTGTCGTGGAGGTGGACGGCGAAGATGCGCTCCCGATAGCGCAGCGCGATTTCCGGCAGCCGTTCCCGCCACGTCATATAGCCGTGTCCGGCGTCGAGGCAGATCCCGAGAAACGACGCCGGATATCGGGCGAACAGCCTGTCCCACGCGCCCAAAAGCTCGTCCTCGGGAACGTCGAAGAGGTTTTCAAGACATATGCGCACGCCCTGTTCCCCGCAGTACGGAAGCAGCTCGTCGAGGGAACGTTCCGTCTGCGCAAAGAAGCGTTCCCTCGCTCCCGCCTCCCGGCGGAAGGTAAGAAACGGGATATACAGATGCAGCACAATCTCCGACGCTCCGAGACGGGCGGCCATTTCCACCCGGTTTCCGACAAGCTCGACGCCCGCCTTCCGGCACGCCTCCCAGTCGGACGTATAGTCGCGGCGGTAGTGGCCGTCGCGCACAGCGATGCTCCGGCGCGATCCCTTGCTCGCGTGAAGCCCCTTCGCACGCAGGCCGTACCGTTCCATCCATTCGCGGATCTGCTCCATCTCCCACACGGAATACAGGTATTCCCCGTCCCACTCATGGCACCAGTGTATGTGGCTGAAGCCCGCCTGCGCGATGCGGCGCAGCGCCGCCTCAAGCTCCTCGAGCCGTTCGGATTCCCCTCCGTAGTCGGTTGCAATGGCGGCAGGATATTTCCTCATGTTGCCCTCCCCCTTTTTCTGCCGGGCGCGCACGCGCCTGCAGCGTTTGCTGCTGTTATTGTATCACGCCCCCGCGCGGCGGTCAAACGCATAAGAGAAAGGACGGGAGACCCAAAACAGAGTCTCCCGCCCTTTCAGCGTTTGTGTGAGCCGCGTTATGCGACGTCGAGGTAGGTGGTCTGGAACTTCTCGTTGAGCTCGTCGAGGATGGCCTGCGGATCGGAGGCCTCGTCGATCAGAACCTTCTGAATCGCAACGTCGAGCAGGTCGTACAGCTCCTGGCAGTTGACAGGCTCCTCAGGCTTGATGACGAGGTCGTCCGTCTGGATGCCGGGCCACAGGTCGGGCGAAACGTTCGCGTACTTCGCCTGCAGGTCGTTCGTGACGGTCAGGATCTCCTCGGTGTCCTTCCAGATGCTGAACGGGACGCACGGGGTGATGATGGCCTTGCCGTCCTCGCTGCTGGCCTTGAGCTTGTCCTCCATCGACTGGACGCTCGCGTCCGTCACGATGGGAGAGTACTCGCACGTTGTGCCGGGGCTGTACTATCCCGGCACGGCGACGAAATCATGCGCGCTCTCGTACCGCTGGTTCCGCGACACCTTCGGCGAGGACTACGCCCGGCTCGACAGCCGGGCATCGCGCGCCCCGATCGGCGCGGACGGCCTTCTGTTCCACCCGTACCTCAACGGCGAGCTCACGCCGTACGGCAACGCGAACCTGTGCGCGAGCTTCATCGGCGTGCGCGCGTGCCACACGAAGGATCACTTCGCCCGCGCCGTCCTCGAGGGCGTCGCCCTCTCCCTGCTCGACTGCAAAACGGCGCTCGGCGAGCTGCGCATCCCGGTGGGAAACGAGGCCGTCATCCTCGGCGGCGGTGCAAAAAGCCCTCTGTGGCGGCAGATCGTCAGCGACGCGCTCGGCATGACGCTCATCGAGCGCGATCACACGGACTCGTCGTTCGGCAGCGCGATGCTCGCGGGCGCCGCCGTGGGCGTCTTCCCGAGCCTCGAGCGCGCGCCCGCCCTGTGCAGCCGCGAGGTCTCGCGCACGCAGCCGGACGCGCAGCGCACGCGGGAATACGGGCGGCTGTTCGGCGTCTATCAGGCTGTCCAGCGGGCGCTTGAGCCGATCTACAACGGAGCGGCGCGATGAGGGCGCTCGTCTTTCTCAAGGTGACGGCGGGAGGGCTGAGTCCCTTCGACGAGTCGGCGCTCGAGTGCGCGCTGCGCCTGACCTCTGACGTGACCGCCGTCTCGATGGGGCCGCCGTCCGCAGAGGCTGTCCTGCGTCCCCTCACGCGGCTCGGGGTGCGCGCCGTCCTGCTGAGCGATCCGCTCTTCGCCGGCTCCGACACGCTCGCGACGTCGTACATCCTCGCGCGCGCGGCGGAGCGCCTCGGCTTCGACCTGATTCTCTGCGGCCGGGAAAGCCTCGACGGCTCGACCGGCCAGGTGGGCGCGATGCTCGCCGAGCGCCTCGGCCTCCCGATGGCGGCGCGCGCCCTCGCCGCGGAGGAGGCGGAGGGCGGCGTCCTTGTTTGCACGCGGGAGGGGGAGCGCGCCCTGCCGCTGCCTGCCCTCGTCACGGTTGAGCGGAGCCTCCGGCTGCGCTTCCCGAGCATCTTTTCCTCTGTGGGGGACGTGCTGCGCCTTGACAACACCGCGCTCGGCTGCGATCCGGCGCGCTGCGGCCTGCCCGGCTCCCGCACGCGGGTGATCGCCTCGTCCGAGAACGCGCGCGGGCGGCGGACGTGCCGCTTCCTTTCTTTGGACGAGCTGCTTCCCCTTCTCGACGACCTGCGCCGCGCCCCTGACCGGGAGCGCAGTTCCGAGCAGCCCTGCGTGGAGCGGATCGCAGAGGCGTGGGCCGTCGGCGGGGAGGCCGCGCGCCTCGCCCGTGCCGCGGCGCGGCGGGTGATCGCCCTGCCGGAGCTCGCCCCGGAGGAAATGGCGCGCCGTGTGCGCACAGAGCGGCCGCAGGCCATCCTCTGGGCGGCGGATGAACGCGGGCGGGAGAGCGCCGCGCGCACGGCGGCGCTTCTCGAGGCGGG